>DATIKH010000133.1:0-144958 GCA_035477775.1 Bacteroidales bacterium
ACCAACGACGAGATGGGCAGGTTTTTGGAAGAGTTGATACAATCCATGATACGGCAGCAAGACTTATGGAAGCTTTACCTTCAGCTTTCGGTACAGCCTTTTGTTGTGGATATGGTCAAAATCCGCATCAGTCAAAGTAAGCCCCTATTGATGCAAATGCAACTGATAGAGAAATTTTTTGCCGAGCGTTTCGAGAATCCCCATGAAGAAATGGTAATTTTCTCTGCCCTTATCGAAGGGTTTATAATCCAGTATCTTGTTTCGCCCATTAATTTTTCTGGCGGAAACACAGCATTTTTTCTTAATCGGCTGAAGAGCATGATTCTTGTCGAAAAGAAAAACCATACTACTACATCACATCACAAAACTTAATACTTCCATTATGAACACTAAATGGTTTTTCAGGAAAACGGTTTTTGCCTTATTGGTTTCGGTGATTGCCACCCCATTGTTGGCTCAACCCACCCCACGGGAAATATTGCGTCGTGCAGAGGACAACATGCGTGGAACAACCTCCTATACCGAGATGACCATGCAAACCGTGAGGCCCCGTTTCACCCGCGAGATAACCATGCGGGCCTGGAGCCTGGGCGACGATTACTCTCTGGTGCTTATTACCGCCCCCGCCCGTGACCAGGGCACGGCATTTTTGAAACGCGGCAGGGAAATGTGGAACTTCGTACCAAGAATAGATCGCACCGTGAAAATGCCTCCAAGTATGATGTCGCAATCGTGGATGGGCTCCGATTTTTCGAATGACGACCTGGTGCGGGGAACTTCAACCGTTGACGACTACACCCACCGACTGTTGCGCTCCGAAACGGTAAACGGACACGAATGCTATGTACTCGAATTGATACCCAAGCCCGAGGCGCCCATCGTGTATAGCAAGGTTATTTATTGGGTTTCGAAGGAATACTACCTGCCGGTGAAAGTCGAAAATTATGATGAATTCGGTCAGATTGCCAGCACCATCAATTTCAGGGATTTCAGGCAGATGGGCGGCAGGATGATGCCGGCAGTTTTTGAAATGATTCCCGCCGGACGCCCCGGACATAAAACCATTCTCACTACCCATAAAGCCGACTTCAGGATAAGCCTCACGCCAGCATTCTTTACCCTTCAAAATTTAAGCAACATCAGGTAAATTAAAAAACCCACAAGTTGATTTAAACCGCTTAACATGAGCATCTTATTAAAACTTGCCTGGCGCAATATATGGCGCAACAAAAAACGGTCCCTGATTACGATCAGTTCCGTGTTGTTTGCCGTATTGTTAGCCATTGTGTTCAAGGCTCTTGAGGTTGGTTCGTACGGCCAGATGATCGAAAATATGGTACGGTATAGCACGGGCTACATCCAGGTGCAGGATGTGCTGTATGAAGAAGAACCGTCGATGGATCACAGCCTGCTCTTCGACGACAACCTGAAAGCCGCAATCGAACAACATGCTGACAAGATAAGCTTTACGGTTCCCCGCATCCAGCATTTTGCCCTGGCAGCCACTCCAACGCAAACACGGGGAATTATGGTAATGGGCATTGACCCGGAAGCCGAGGCCAAGATGAACGACCTGACCCTAAATATGCAATCGGGAGCATTTCTGATGCCGGGCGACAACGACATCGTGCTTGCCAACGGCCTGGCTGAAATCCTCAGGGTTTCGGTAGGCGACTCGCTGGTGCTACTGGGGCAGGGATTTCAGGGAGTAACAGCCGCAGGGGTTTACAGAGTTAAAGGCATTGTAAATATCAGGCTGCCGGATTTGAGCAACAGCCTCGTTTATATGTCGCTTGAGGCTGCCCAATGGTTCTTTATGGCCGACGGCAGGCTCACATCGCTTATCGTAATGCCCAATCATCCCAGAGAAACCAACCAACTTGCTGCCAGCCTATTAGAGGCAGTTGATCCGGAATGGCTTACCGTAGTAACTTGGGAACACCTGCTCAAGGACATCCTTGCCATGATGCGCTTCGACCAGGCAGGTTCCCTGGTCATGATGCTGATCCTTTACATCGTTATCGGATTTGGGTTGCTTGGAACCATACTGACCATGATTATGGAGCGCCAGCGGGAATTCAACATGCTCCTCTCGCTGGGCATGAAACGAAGGATTTTGGCAGGAGTTTGTTTTACCGAAACACTTTTTATTTCGTTTGCAGGGATTTTAGCCGGAATTCTGATTTCCATACCCATTGTACTGTTTTTTCATCACAACCCCATTCCACTGACCGGCGATGTGGCTCAAACCATGGTTGACTTCGGGTTCGAGCCTGTAATACCTTTTGCCTTCGAACCGAGAATTTTCATTGAGCAGGTGCGTGTCGTCACGGTACTGTCGCTGCTGGTGGGGCTGTATCCGGTTTACAAAGTGTTCAGGATGAAAACGGTGCAAATAAAAAAATAATCGTTATGACGTTAATGTTGAAAATTGCCTGGCGCAATATCTGGCGTAATCCACGGCGAAGCTTTGTAATGATTGCCGCAATCTCTATTGGGCTTTGGGCGGGGCTTTTTGTAAGCGGCCTCATGATAGGTATGATGCATATAAGGTTTGTTACCAGCATCGAACAGCATGTTTCGCACATTCAGATACACCATCCCGATTTTTTGATTGACAACAACCTGGTCCATGCGATAAAGGATTGGGAAACGCTGCGAGAACAATTGCAGATAAACAGCAATGTGAAAGCTTTTACAGGCCGTGCCATTTCCAACGGTATGCTCTCAACAGCCACTCAAACACGGGGAATAACCATCATGGCCATTGACCCGGCTACCGAAGCAAAGACTACAGGTCTCGACAAAAACATTTTGGAAGGAAACTACCTTGAGGAGGGAACAAAAAATCAGCTGCTTATCGGCCGCTCATTGGCAGAAAAACTCAAACTACAAATAGGTTCACGTCTGGTGGTTACATTTCAGAATACCGAAGGCGATCTGGTCTCTTCTGCATTCAGGGTGGGTGGTATATTCCAGACTGCCAACCTCGTTCTCGACGAGAAAAATATTTACATTCTCCAATCGTGCCTTGCCGGCTATACCGGACAGCAAAATCTGGTAAACGAGGTTGCCGTGCTGCTGAACGACCCGGAGCAGGTGAATAGTGAAAGCGAGGTATTGCAAGCTTCTTTTCCCGGTCTTAAGGTGCGCACCTGGGCCGACCTCTCGCCCGAACTGGCTTATATACAAGACATGGGCGGGCAAATGTTGATAATGATTATGGCAATCATCCTTCTGGCACTGGCGTTTGGCCTTGTGAACACCATGCTTATGTCGGTTCATGAGAGGGTGTATGAACTGGGAATGCTTATGGCCATTGGAATGAACCGCCGAAAGGTTTTTCTGATGATAACCCTCGAAACCACATTTCTCACTTTTGTGGGGTCGTTGGCCGGAATGGCATTAGGGTATATTACCACCCTGATCCTTGGACAAAGGGGACTTGATCTGGCGCCTGTGGGGGGCGATGCTATGCTTCAATACGGATACCCTTCGGTGGTTTATCCCATGTTGGAACCGATATTCTTTATCCAGCTTACATTTCTGGTGGTAATCATGGTTTTTGCATCTGCCATTTTCCCCACTATCAAGGCTCTGAAACTGAAACCTGCAGTGGCTGTAAGGAACGATTAAGTAAATTTTCTAAACAATCAATGACTGACCATTATGATCATAAAAACCGAAAACCTCAGCAAGATTTATGACGAAAAAACGATGCCCGTAAAGGCACTTGACGGCATAAACCTCGAATTTGGCGAAGGCGAGTTCACGGCAATTGTCGGTCCTTCGGGAAGCGGCAAAACAACCTTCCTGAACATGGTCGGAGGGCTGGATAAACCATCCGGAGGCACCATAACCATTAACGGAACCGATATTACCGGCATGCCCGAGTCGAAGCTCATCGATTTCAGGCTGCACAACATAGGATTTGTTTTCCAGGCCTACAACCTGTTGCCGGTGCTTACTGCCAAGGAAAATATTTCGTTCGTAATGTTGCTTCAGAAAACCGACCCTAAGCTGATGGATGCCCGTGCCATGGAGTTGCTTCGCCAGGTGGGGCTTGAAGACAAAGCCAATGTAAGACCATCGAAACTGTCGGGTGGTCAGCAGCAACGGGTAGCTGTTGCACGAGCGCTGGCATCCAAGCCACGGTTTATCTTAGCCGATGAGCCTACGGCCAACCTCGATACCGTATCGGCTTTCAACCTGCTCGACATCATGGCCAGACTCAATAAAGAGGAGAACATCACCTTGATTTTTTCGACCCACGACCAACGGGTAATCGAGCGTGCCAGGCGCGTAATCACTTTGGTTGATGGCAGGGTAGCCAGCGATGAAAACTATGGCTCAAAAACCTGAAAAATTAGGAAAATAGGACAAGAAGGTCTTTTGCCCTATTGAAAAAAGTGACCGATAGCAGGATTCAAGAAAATTATTTATGAAACGAACATGTTTGCGAATAAACATAAACTCCATTGAAAATAGCAAACATGGAGTTCCATCCGCCCTAAACCTTAATGTTATTTACGGATGAAAAAAAGATTGGTAGTTCTATTGACGCTGATGTTCGGTTTGGCAGGCATCACAATCAATGCCTATTCATCAGGGGGCGATACTACCGGTTTTACCATACGGGGATATGTTCGTGCAATGCCTTCGGTGATGATAAACCGCGAGTTCAGCAATGCCGATTTCAGCAATATGGTACACAACCGCCTGGATACTCGCTGGAGCCTCCCTCTGGGCCTATCGTTGGTTGCCGAAGGTCGCAACAGGCTGATATACAACGAATTGCTTGAAGGTTTTCCAACCATGGCCGATCTAATGGATTATGACGACGGGCTGGTTGACCTCACCCGGGTATGGTTCTCGCAAGGTGGGTGGTTGGGTACCTGGCAGATTGACCGATTGTTTTTAGATTGGCAACATAGCAATTGGAGGGTAAGGGTAGGCCGGCAACGAATCAACTGGGGCATCAACTTCGTTTCCAATCCCAACGACCTTTTCAACACCTACTCGTTTTTTGATTTCGATTATCCTGAGCGGCCGGGTGCCGATGCCGTAAGGATTCAATACTTTACCGGTGGATTGTCGCGTATCGAAGCAGCCTACAACCCTTCGCGCTATGCAAGGCAAAGTGTGGCCGCCATGCTCTATTCCACAAACCTGTTCAATTACGATTTTCAAGTCATTGCAGGATATTTCCGCCACCGTGCGGCGCTGGGAATAGGATGGGCCGGCGCCATAGGAGGCGCTGGATTCAAAGGGGAAGCTACCTGGTTTTATCATATCGAAAACCTTCCCCTGCGCCAACGGGCAAATCTGGTGGCAGCAATAGGCTTTGATTACATGTTTGCCAACGGCACTTTCGTATTAGCCGAATTTCTTTACAACGGCGGCTTCACCCCCGCTGGCGGAAATATATTCATGCTCACCGAGCCTATGCGCCCCGACAATATCATGTTCTCCGAATTCGCCATTACCTTTAGTGCCAGCCATGCCTTTTCGCCGGTTGTTAACGGCGGACTGTCCATTATGGCCTTGCCCGACCAGGAGACGCTGTTCTTTTCGCCCAACCTGAAATACTCCCTTGCAAGGAATTTCGACCTTGAATTCGTTTCCCAAATCTTCGTCGGAGGACAAAACACACTATTTCAGGAGGCAGGCTCTTCATGGTTCGTGGCATTGCAGTATTCATTCTAGCAAAAATTCTTTTACAAAATCGTGATCACAAAAAAGTGAACAGTTGATTCTAAAAATGGCTTTTGCTTTTTACTAAATAATTATCTTTGATAAAACCGATGCCTCAGCCACACTGTCTCAAAATGATGGTTTGTCGTGGTCGCTATCGGTTGTAAAAATTTCCATTGGTGCGAAAACACCAATTTTTTTGTGCTCAATTAAAAAGAAATATATGCGTCGGCTTAGTGTTTTGGTTTTCTTAATAGTTTTATATATATCCAGATTATACGCTCAAAATGATTCAGACACATTGCAGTTTGACCAGGTGATTTTAAAAAATGAAGCAATAATTACAGGAACAAGATATCAAAAAGACATCCGTCATTTACCGATGAGTATTTCGGTTATCAATGAAACCCAATTGGCCAACCGTAAGCAACTTTCGGTGTTGCCTATTCTAAATGAGCAGGTACCCGGATTGTTCATTACCAGTAGGGGCATCATGGGTTATGGCGTTGCGGCGGGCGCTGCCGGCGGAATGCGGCTCCGGGGCATTGGGGGAGCACCTACAACCGGGTTGCTTGTACTGATTGACGGAATACCCCAATACATGGGCCTGATGGGGCATCCGATTGCCGATGCCTACCAAACCACTTCTGCCGAAAGAATTGAAGTGGTTCGCGGTCCGGCATCAGTAATTTATGGATCTAAGGCCATGGGAGGGGTAATTAATATTGTAACTCCCAAACTTACAAGAGATACAGTTTTTACAAACTTTAGATTGAATTACGGTCCTTTCAATTCGCTTGAATCGTTGCTATCCAATCGCATCCAAGAAGGCAGGTTTAATAGTAAGTTAGCCGTTTCATACAATCGGACCGACGGCCACCGCGAAAACATGGAGTTCGGCCAGTTGACAGGATATGCAAAACTGGGCTACAACCTGAGCAACCAATGGAATATAAACACAAGTTTTAATCTTACGCATTTCGATGCTTCCAACCCGGGAACTTTAGCCAGTCCGTTGATAGATAACGATTCGGAAATAACCAGGGGAATGGCAACCCTTTCTGTTGAGAACGACTACCATTTAACATTAGGTGCTGCCCGATTTTACTACAACTGGGGCAAACATATCATCAACGATGGGTTCGCCCAGGGTGGGCAGCCACGCGACTTCCTTTTTCATTCCAACGATAAAATGCTTGGGGTGTCGGTTTATCAAACAGCTATTTTTCTACCCAACAACAGAATCACCATTGGTTTTGATTACCGCATGTTTGGGGGAAGGGCTGAACGCGAATTTACCGACAACAGGATCATGTCTCTGGTTGATACAACCTTAAGCGAGGTCGCCGGATATATCAATGTTCGACAGGGAATTGGTTCTTTCCTTACCCTTGATGCAGGTTTGCGATTCGATAACCACTCCCGAACCGGCTCTCAATGGATTCCACAGGCAGGCGCTTCGTTGCATTTACCCAACTCCTTGGTGATAAAAGCACTGGCAAGCAGGGGCTTCAGGAACCCAACAATTAGAGAGCTGTTCATGTTTCCGCCACAAAACCCTGATTTGATGCCCGAGAGCCTGATGAATTATGAAATTTCAATCGCTCAGCGTATATTTGTTGACAGATTGGCCTACAGCCTAAGTGTGTTTTATATTGCCGGGGACAACATCATTCAGACAGTACCCGTGGGCGGAAGGCCACTTAATGTAAATACGGGAGAAATAAGAAACAGTGGAATCGAAGCATCAGTTACCTACATCATCAACAATAACTGGACTGTAAATACGAATTACAGTTGGCTGAACATGGAGTTTCCGGTTTTGGCTGCTCCCGAACATAAGATTTTTCTTGGAATGGAATACACAAACCAACAAATAAGAGTTTCTACGGGCGTTCAATATGTTAGCGGTCTTTACACTACATTGAATCCGGCAGAAATTTCTAACTTTGTTCTTTGGAGTGTAAGGGGTAGTTATCAGATCAACCGGCACATAGGGTTGTTTGTATCAGGCGAGAACTTGTTGAATCAGGCTTACGAAATACATGCAGGCTACCCCATGCCCAAAGCTACATTTTTTGCAGGATTGAATTTTCACTTTTAAACTAAATATACCATGGAAGCAACAGCCGTTAAATTATATTCGCTTGGCGCAAAATCGTATAAAACATACTTGTTTGCAACGCTCTTCGTTGCAGGCAATATTATCCTGCCACAGCTGTTTCATATTACAGATTTAGGTGGCAGAATGTTTTTGCCTATTTACTTTTTTACACTCATTGCGGCATATAAGTACGGATGGAAAGTTGGGCTAATTACGGCCATAATGTCGCCTTTGGTAAATTCGGCTCTTTTTGGAATGCCGATGGCGGCTTTTTTGCCCGTTATCATTACCAAGTCGGTGCTGCTTGCGCTCTTTGCAGGCTTATTTGCACACTATTTTAAGAATGTTTCCCTCTTGTTGTTAGCCGGTGTAGTGCTTTCCTATCAGGTTGTCGGAACCCTTATTGAGTGGGCAATTGTCGGAGATTTCGTAATGGCAACAAGCGATTTCAGGATTGGAGTACCGGGAATGCTGTTACAGATTTTTGGTGGTTACCTGTTTATAAAACACCTGATCAGAAACTGATTTTCCTTTTTGGGCAGGTTATATGGCAATGTTTTTTAAAAACTTGCATTAAGAACCTTGTTGTGTTTATATCATTTTGTTTGAATAAGCTAAATCAACAACCCCGACCTTTAGGTCGGGGTTGTTGTAATCAAAGAAGTTAACTTTTTAATCCCTGAAATAGTTAGTTAAAAACTGAGTTCGGATCATGGGAAAAAGTTTTGAAGATATTCTGGTGAAGGCCAGAACCATAGAGTTTGCCGAAAGTTTCGACATGATTGTGGCCATTGCCAACGGAGGAATCATTCCTGCTGCACTTCTCAACCAACGGTTGAATTGCGGGGTTTATCTCCTTAAGCTTCATTTGCGCGATGCCTCTCAAAAAAAGCTTTACGACAAGCCCCGACTCGTGGCCGAAATAGACTTTGATTTCAGGGGAAAAAAGATTCTCGTAGTGGATGACCGTGTAAAAACCGGCACCACCCTTGAGTTTGCAAAAGAATTGTTGTCGGGCGCCGCATTGATTAAAACATTTGCCGTAAATGGCACTGCCGATTACTGCTTTTATAATGAGCCTTGTTTCAAATTTCCCTGGATTTTGTAACCGTTTGCATTGTGATGCTTTTTGGGAGTTGATTTGCGATTTATCTGCTTGCCAGAAGAATGCAGGCCGTTGAAGAGTCCTTATCCTAAAATGGGTGCTCTAATCCTAATTCGGTAAAATCTGTCTCAGATTCAAACCACCCACCTTTTACAAGGATAGCTTTCGAAATATTGGTCTTGCACCTTTCACTCCAACCTTGCTCTACCAAGGATTCCATTTTCAATTTTGCCGTGCAAGGCATCATGTAAAAGATTTTCGCTGTTAAAAAGGGGAAGTTTGTACTGCAATCGCATCACCTTGTTACCAACCACTTATGAAAATTCTCCCTTTTAATTGAAAATTAACAAGGGATATTTATTGACTTTTTTTGTTTTTTCAAAACGCAGGATTAATTTTGTAAGCACTTACTTACTATGTTTTTTTAAATCATTTTCAAAATCATGGAGGAGACTCGTAAGCGCATATTAAAATCTGCCCTTGAAACATTTTCCAAATTAGGCTACACAGGCTCTACAACCCGCGAAATAGCGCGATTGGCTGATATTACGGAAGTTACACTTTTCAGGCATTTCAGTTCCAAGGAAAAGCTGTTCGAAGAGGTGGTACATGGGTCACTGCCTGGTCCTGACTTTGCGAAAATAATCCTTGAAGCCAAAAAACTTGAATACAGTGAATCTCTTGAATCAATAGCCCGGGCATTTTTGGATGGGCTGAAGCACCATGAGGAGTTGATTAAGGTGCTTTATATGGAATACAGGCGCCATCATGAGTTGATGGATAAGATATACACTGCTTTAGTCAATAGCCTTTCCATACTATTAGCCGAGTACTTCAAAAAACTACAGGATAAAGGCATCATTCGTGTTATTAACCCTCTAATTATGGCTAAAATTTTTCTTAGTAGCTTATTCGGGTTGTTTGAAGAAGAAATTTTCTTTACAAAGCACATGATTGGGGAGAATACAGAAGTAGCTGTGTCGGTATGCATCGAAATCTTTGTGCGTGGAACCAAATTATAATTCATTTCTCCGACAAAAATATCCAAAGCAAAAACCCGGGCAGTCTATGAATGCGGTGCTGGCAGGATATTATTTGTTTCAATCATGTGGCACAGCTGAATTTAGAAGCATGAATTTATCAAGTAGTTAAAAAGTTGTACAATTTTTTTGAAAGCAAAAATGGAAGATATCAGGAATGAAACAACCATGCCCTCCATTCCGGGCTCTGACACAGAAGACCAAAACACAAAAAACCCAAAGGGGAAAATAAGCCGAAAGGCGCTTATTTCGATACTCGTTTTCGTTTTTGTACTGGCTGCAGCCGGAATTGGCGCATTTTTTTACATTGACTATGCAAATCAGTGGGTCAGGACAAACAATGCATCGGTTGATGGCCAAATTTATCAGGTAACAGCTCAAATTCCGGGCAGGATTCAGTCCTTGTCAGTTACCGAAGGGATGTTTGTGGAGGCTGGCACGATTCTGGCAACCCTCTACCCCAACTTACAAGGAATGGGTTTAAGGCGCGAGGATTTGCGCGTACATACCGAAGAGGCCGAATTGCTTTATCTGCAAACAAAAATTATTGCCCCGGCAAAAGGCTATGTTGCTCAAATACAGGCTAAAGCCGGTGAACATGTCTTGGCAGGGCAAGGAGTAATGCATATAGTGAACCTTGACGACCTTTGGATCAGGGCCAATTTTTCAGAGGAGCATATACGCTATATCAGGGTTGGTCAGCAGGTAGAGATACAAATCGATGCCTACCCCGAGCATAGTCTTTCAGGCAGAGTGGCAAACATACTTCCTGCAGGCGGGTCGGTTTTCTCCTTGTTTCCACCCGATGCAACAGCAGGCAACTGGGTAAGGGTTGCACAGCGAATACCTGTAAAGATTGTTTTTGATGGAAACAGCCCAACCGAAGATATCCTTTTGCGTGTTGGTATGCTTGCAAGAGTCAGGGTTAAAAAGCTACAAGATAAGGGGTTGTAAATGAGAGTGAACAAATGGCTCATTCTGCTTGCTGTTGCTATTCCCAGTTTAATGATAGAAATGGCCGGCACGAGTGTTTTCGTCGGATTCGAGGTTATCGCTACGGATTTGAATGTAGGGATGGATAAATCCGTGTGGCTTTCCACCCTCTACCTTGCCGTAAACGCCATGATGATTCCTTTGGCAGGATGGCTTGGCCGAAAACTCGGTTACAAAAGAGTGATTTTCTTTGGCGTAGTGATTTTCACCCTAAGTTCGCTTTTGTGTGCTTTGGCTCGCGATTTCGAGTCATTGGTTGTGTTCCGTGCACTTCAGGGATTGGGAGATGGACCCATAATGCCTGTCGCCACTGCCCTATTGCTGGAAGTTTTTCCTGCCAGGCAGCGCGGCAGGATGATGACCGGCTTGATGCTCGCATACAGTATCGCTCCTGCTTTAGGTCCGTTGATTGCATCCTGGCTGATCGATTCTTTCGACAACTGGCGTGCGATTTTTTATATGAATGTGATCTGGGGCATGGCTTCCATTTTGGCAGTTTCTCTCCTACTGCCATCTATGAAGCCCTCAGAAGCAACTGTAAAGGTGAATTGGACAGCTTTCATCCTGCTTGCCATTGGCACCGGAAGCCTGCAACTTTTTCTTGACCGAGGCGATCACCTAAGCTGGTTCGACTCCGGCATTATATCAGCACTTTTTATCACAGCAGTTGTTTCCTTAGCCTTGTATCTGATTATAACTTTCGCAACAAGGGACAAAAGTGTGCTCGACATGGGGCTCTTGAAAAATGTGCCTTTTATGGCCGGCAATCTGGCCAATATGGTACTTATGGGCGCACTATATGGAGTATTGATGATTAAGGTGTTTTACCTGCAATGGATTCTGGGTTTTACGGTTTTGCAATCTGGTATTTATCAAGCGGTTCTTGCAGGTTCAATGCTCATATTTTCAATTATTGCAGGGATACTTACCGACAAAATAAATCCTCGATGGTTGGTAATAGCAGGCTTGCCGGTAACTGTTTATTCGTTGTCGCTTGCCACTGGTTTGGGCCTATACAGCGACATGAACAGTATTATGTTCGTTGGGATAGTATTGGGAGCAGGATTGGCGCTTGTTTCCACCCCCATTTCCATTACGGTATTTTCTACAGTAAAGAGTAAGGATATGGCAGCCGCCACGGTGATGAACAGTTACCTTTTTGTAGTGAGCGCGGGTGTGTCGTTGGCGCTGGTTACCATTTTTCTTATGCACAGAATAGACGTAAATACAATAAATCTTAGTGGAGCCGTTACGGTTTGCAATCCTGCAATTGCAAACGCCATGGTCATTAACCCAACCACCGGCCTTGCAGCAGCATATACAGAAATAACAAGACAAGGCGCCATGTTTGGCTTTATTGATGTTTGGTATCTCATGGCCTTTATTTTAATACTGATCCTGTTGTACCTCCCTTACATGAAAAGAGCAACGGAACTTTGAGAAAAGGAGGCTCCCTATCAGAGCTAATTCCAATTTTATGTTGCATAATGACTGCACAATACTTCATTCATGAACCTCCAACAAAGAGCAAGTTTACTTCCTAAAGGGAAAATGATTGCTTGCTTTCAAAAAAACTATTTTATGTTTTTATTTTTTCCGAGGTTCGGAAGATATTAATGATACCTTTGCGGCCTGAAATTTCTCCCCCCACAAGTTTCATCAAGTTTTTTTATTCGGACAACAAGATTTATAATCCTCATTATAAATCACTTAACTTTCGAAGCAAGAAAAAGATTGATCCGATTCCAACCTCGGCACATCTTTTGGAGTCTTATAGGTAAAGCACTTCGAATTAATGTTTTAAAAAAACTTTGTGTGAAGATCAGAATGATTGTTCAAATAATACTTGAAAGTTTTTAACACCAAGTATTGCTGGATGAAAAAGTGCAGGAACTGCGAGATTTTACAAAAAGGAGAGTGACCATGAAAACTTCAAAAATTAAGGTTTTAATTGCCGAAGACGACGATATAACCATTCTTTTGCTTAAGATGATTCTTCGAAATGTAGTTTCTGAAGTAGTAATTGCCAAAAACGGAAAAGAAGCAGTGGAGAAATTCAAAAAGCAACGCGATATTCAATTGGTCCTTATGGATATTATGATGCCTGAAATGAACGGATTTGAAGCCACCCGGCGTATTCGCAAACAAGATAATTCGGTTGTAATCATTGCTCAAACTGCCCTGGTTTCTACCCTCGACAAGGAAATGGCCATGTGCGTCGGTTGTAACGAATACATAAACAAGCCGATCAATAAAACTGCCTTAATAGAGCTAATCCAAAACTATTTTGATCTGTCTCACATTCTTCGTAATTAAACTTGCCGAGTTTTTCGTTGATTAATCCAACCCCTCCTTCCCAAAACACCTTTAAAACTTCCTATCCCCGGGAAGTATTTTTGACAAGCCGATACCTTAATTCCAGCATGGCATGTTCTCCTGCATAAGCCACCCCGATTCGAGGCCCTGATGCTATTTCTTCCGGCTTAACCTGTACCCCAATATCTTCAATCCAAATAGTGCTACCGGTCAAAAGGGTTTTATCGTGCCTCCTGTCTATTCCCAACGCTTTTGTTAGTTTGCCCGGACCACTGAGGTTTCTTGCAACAAGATTTACCAAGTTCAAACGTTGAGCCATTTTTTCGCGGCCGTATAGGGGCTCAATTCCTCTTATCAGCACTGCGTGGGGTATGCCTGCCATATTGGTAACCACATTGAAAAGATGGTGCACGCCATAGCACAAGTACACATAAGCCACCCCACCCTGCATATACATGGTCTCGGTGCGGGCAGTACGGCGGCCTCCAAAGGCGTGCGAAGCGCGGTCGGTCTCGCCTTTATAGACCTCTGTTTCGGTAATGATTCCGCCTGTGACTCCATCGCCTTCAATTTTGGTCATGATTAATTTACCCAGGAGGTCGCGGGCAAGATACTCCACATCAGGGTGCAGGTAATATCCGGCAGGGAGTGGTTTCATTTCTAAAAAAATATGCGGCTTTTCCAGGTCTTATTTTATCCTGATATCGAGCATTTTTTTGTCTTCAAGGAAGGCTTCGAGGTGGTCGCCAACCTGGACCTTCCCTACCCCCGCAGGAGTACCTGTAAAGAGCAAATCTCCAATCTTAAGCGTAACAAACGACGAAACATATGATATCAACGCATCGAAACCAAAGATCAAATCAGTAGAACGTCCATGTTGTACCAAATCCCCGTTCTTTTTTAAGCTGAAACGGATATCGCCAGGTGACTGAAGGCTCCTCAGGGGGACAAAACTGCTTACAGGACCCGATCCGTCGAAAGCCTTGGCAATCTCCCAGGGAAGGCCTTCCTGTCGGCATGCCCGCTGCAAGTCGCGGGCAGTAAAATCAATTCCAACGCCTATCTCACTGTAATAGGTATGGGCAAACTTCGGCTGAATATGCCTTCCCAATTTTGAAATGCGGAGTACCAATTCAACCTCATAATGAATTTCGGATGAAAAATCAGGATGAAAAAACGGCATGCCTGGTTTAATGAGGGCCGTTTCGGGTTTCATAAAAAAAACCGGATTTTCGGGCACCGGGTTGTTCATCTCAACAAGATGTGACAGGTAGTTCATTCCGATGCAAATAATTTTCACCTGAATGGATTTTAAATTTTACGAAATCAGTTGCAACAAACCATTCTCAACTGCAGCAGTTGTTGTCAGCTCTTAAACAAAAAATTACCCTGGTTTTTGCTACGAAGGTATATGGTGGTAATTACATTTTTTGTCGAAAGTGGAAAATCGGCATTCATCATCCAGTCATAGTACTGAGGCTCCTTTTTGAAAACCTCTTCCACCTCGCGTCCTTTATGCTTCCCGAAATTAAATACTTCCTTCCCTTGACGGCTAATGCCAATATGACCCACAAGATCGGCATGTAGCTGGTTGTATGAAAACCTGTAAAGGGCGTCCATATCGTTGGCAATGGGAATTGAAGTTTTACCGTCATTGTCGGTATATTCCACATCCCGATATCGTTCAAGCTGTGCCAAAAGTATTTCATAGGTTGCCTGGGTGTCGGCCTGAGCCTGGTGGGCGCTCTGGTGTTCCTTGCCACAATAGAATTTATAGGCAGCCCTGAGGGTACGGGGCTCCATTTTATGAAAAATATTCTGTACATCGATAAGCCTGCGCTTTTTAACATCGAAATTGATACCGCAACGCAGGAATTCTTCGATAAGCATCGGGACATCAAATTTATTGCTGTTGTAGCCGGCCAGGTCGCAGTTGGCCAGGAAGCGTTCGAGGGCTGGGGCAAGCTGTGCAAATGTTGGGGCAGTGGACACATCTTCGTCCTTTATTCCATGGATGGCAGTAACTTCTGCAGGAATCGGAATTCCGGGATTCACCAACCTGATAAATTCTTCGCTAGTTCCATCGGGCATTACTTTGTAAATGGCTATTTCAACAATACGGTCGGCCACCACATTGGTTCCTGTGGTTTCAAGGTCGAAAAAGGCCAGGGGTCTGGTAAGGTTAAGCTTCATTGAAAAAATTTTATCAGGTTAGCCGAAAAAATTCGGATTGAAGTCGAATTTCGCGAAAATACGCATTTTTGCTTTCGCTTGTTTGAGTCAGGTTTGTCTTGTTTGGAGCATATCGAAAAATTCGCACAGTATCATCGCTGTGGCACCCCAGATCACATGACCGTCAATTACATAGCATGGGGTTTGAACTTCCAGGCCATTACTTAGTTTGATAATTTCGTATCGTAGGTTTGCCGGATCAATAAAATCATTCAGGGGAATTTCCAAAATCCGGGCTACTTCCTCCGGATCGGGCTGAAATAAAAGATGCCCCAAGGCAACACCAACGAATGGAAATACCAGATGGTTGCTTGGTGGGATATAGAGAGGAGTCAACTTTCCAATGAGTTTTATGTCAGTATAGTTTACTCCGGTCTCCTCAAAAGTTTCACGGAGTGCGGTAGTTTCAAGACCCTGGTCAGAGGCCTCTACCCTGCCACCGGGAAAAGATATTTGCCCGCTATGATGGCCGGGATATTGCTGCCGCTCTATAAGGAGGATGCCTGTTTTTCTGCTTCGAAGGGGATAACACAGTAGCAAAACACTGCTTTGTATGGGATTTCGGCCAGCTCCCATCGACCTTATATCCTTTTCGCGGTTCAACGGAGCCATCTTCAACTGTGAGTCGATTCCCGGAAGCTTTTCGAAATTCAACGACATCAACTCCGGAAGCATGGCTTCGAAGCTAACCCAATGGCCGGTTTTGCCGACCGATGTATAAATTCCTTTAAACCCCACGTTAATTGTATAAAGCCTTTTTATTTGGTACTAAAGTACTGAATAATATTGCAACAATGCCCCGGCAGAATTTGTTTAAAGCATTGCACCTTCGATTCAGGTTGCCCTGTATTGCTAACGGACTTGGGCTCATGGAAACATGTTACAGTCCGACCCCGGTAGACTAAACCCTACTGCCAGATGAGAAAATCCTTTTAATGCCGTGGGATTTCATTTTACGCCAGGGTACAGGAGCTTGGTTGTTTCGTTGGCGAGAGCCAGCCATTCTCACGGGTTACAGTCAACCACCATCCCAAAAGTGATCAACCCCTGAGGGCAAACTGATAGGCCGCCAGGCACTGCAGTCGGCTTTGTTTAAGGTCAATTACCGGATTTGGATAATCGGGACTATCTATCTCGGGCAGCCAGCTGCGTACGAAATCTTTTGCTGGGTCGAATTTTTTCTGCTGCTCCAAGGGATTGAATATGCGGAAATATGGAGCGGCATCAGTACCCGTTCCGGCACACCATTGCCATCCACCGTTGTTGGAGCTAAGCTCGAAGTCAAAAAGTTTTCCGGCAAACCATCTTTCGCCCCACCTCCAATCTATGAGCAGGTTTTTGGTGAGAAAACTGGCCGTAATCATGCGCAGCCGATTGTGCATATAGCCGGTTGCGGCCAACTGTCGCATTCCGGCATCGACCATCGGGAAACCGGTTTTTCCGGCTTTCCACGATTCAAACAAGCTTTCATTGTTCTTCCATGAAATCCGATCATATTCAACCCTGAACGACTCCTGTTCCACTCGAGGGAAATGGTACAAAATCATGGCATAGAACTCCCGCCAGATAAGTTCATTCAGAAAGGTTTCGTTGAGCAGGGAGGCCATTTTTACAAGTGAACGGATGCTGATCGTTCCAAATCTAAGGAACACACCCAACCGGGAAGTGCCATCAAGGTGCGGGAAATCGCGTGTGGTATGATAATTCCTTATCAAATCCTGATCAATGTTTGCCACCGGCATATCAAACCCAGAAGATTCGAATCCTAATGAAGCGAGGGCAGGAAACTCAAAAGGAGACATCTTCGAAAATCTTTCCATGAAGCTCTCTGCAGGGTAATGCTGCAACAGGCTCTCACTCATTTTTTTCTTCCAGCGGAGGCTGTATGGGGTAAAAACAGTATAGGGCAAGCCATCGGGTTTCACTACGTCGTTCAAACCCATGACAAGATGATCCATGAATTGATGAAAACCAATTCCTTTGGAGGAAAGCAGGTTTCTGATTTCGTCATCGCGCTGCCTGCCATAAGGTTCATGATCCTGATTGCAATAGACGTTCTTGACATCATATTGCTCCAGCAGATTTGAAAAGACCTCGAGGGGTTTACCTTTTCTGACATGCAAGCCGCTCCCTTCCTTAACTAAAACTGCATGAATTGCAGAGAGTGTTTGATGTATAAACTCAACCCGGTGGTCGTTGGCTGGGAGTCCATCAAGAATCTTTTCGTCGAAAATAAACAGAGGTAATACCTGGTGGCTGGTTCTTAAGGCTTCAAACAATCCCTTGTTATCGCAAAGCCGCAAATCACGCCTGAACCAGAAAACGATGAATCCCATTGCATGAAAATTACAATCCGGGCAAACCATCCGGATTAAATTTGGAAACAACCCGACGTTTAAAAGGTTTGATTTACCGAAAGTACATCACCTAACTTCATCTTGAAATTCTGAATTACAGCCCTACAAATGCTTTATTGTCGGTCAAGACTCACTGGATTGGTTTGGTTCCTTTTCGCAGGGTAATCAGAGTAATTTCCGGACGCATACCGGCTCTGCCTGGGTAGCTTAAGAATCCAAAGCCGCGGTTTACGTGAAGCATTTCGTTTTCGTAGCTGTAAAGCCCATTCCATTCGGGATATTTCCATTGAATCGGGCTCCAATGGAAAAGCCTGTTGGAAAATCCAAACTGCATGCCATGACTATGTCCGCTAAGGGTCAGGTGTACTTTTGGGCCGGGAATTACCTTTTGGCGCCAATGCGAAGGGTCGTGCGACAAGAGAATGGTAAAAAATTTATCAGGCAGATCGCCAATTGCCAAGTCAAGGTCGCCAGCCTGGTTGAAAGGGGGCAAGCCCCAGTTTTTGACCCCGGCAATTTTAATGGAGTCATTCCCCTTGCTGATAAAAACATGTTCGTTGAGTAGCACCTCAAACCCCATTTTTTGCTGAACTTTCACCAGGCCCTCGATATCGGGTTCTGGCTTCTCGATGGTTCCCCAGGTGCGGTAATCGCCCATGTCGTGGTTGCCAAGCACCGAAAACAAGCCATAACGTGGCTCCAGAACCCGAAAGATGCAGATATATTTTTTTGCCTCACGGGCATGGTTATTCACCATATCGCCGGTAAGTGCAACCATGTCGGGATTAAGTGATTGGGCAATAAGCAAACCTTCCTTGACCCGATCCGTGCGCTTGAAACTTCCCAGATGGGTGTCGGATAAATGTACGATTCTGAATCCATCGAAGGATGCAGGCAGATCGTCGGACCATACTTCCTGCTCCACCACTTGAAAGTTGTAACGGCCATGGGTCATACCGAATAAGGTGAAGAAAAACATGTAACTCGCTGCTATCAAACCTACAAAAAGCAACAACCTGCTCCTCTCTGACCAACCTATGATTTTGCTGAAGCGTGCATATAGCCATGGAATCCTATGCATGATCCGAAACTTCCACGTCTTGATGTCGTGCAGAAGCACAAACACCGAAAAAGTCGCTTTCGGAATAAGAAGCAGCATAAATGCCCCAATAATCAGAAAGAACCTGCGATACTGGATGTAATCCTCAACACCCGATGCCCTTATGTGGATGGCATAGCCCAGGGAGAACAGGATTAAGGCTACATCTACAATCAGGAATACATAGGTTCCCAATTTTCTGAGTACGCGAGGGGATGTTTTTGGATGCAACAATCTTAGTCCGCGATAGGCATACCATGTAATTGCTAGGTAAAAAACAGCCAATAACAATATTCTTAGCCACATGTGAAATTTATTTTATAGAACCCTGAAGCTATATTTACAAGAATCGAGTATTAAAATTAGGTAAAAATCTGATTGTATCGCTAGAAATCCTGACATAAGGGTGATTTGGTTTAGAATTCGTATCCTTCCGAAATGACATTTCCTGTAAATTTGCCAAAAAACCACCTGATATGAGAGTACGGATAACCAAGGACCCTTTAGATCTTCAGGCAATCATCGATGGTTGCGAGGTATGTTTTATGGGTATGGTAGATCAGGAAGGATTGCCATACGTATTGCCTTTCAACTTTGGGTACGAGAAAGGGATATTTTACCTGCACTCGGCAAAAACTGGCCGCAAAATGGAGATTTTAAAAAACAACCCGAATGTATGTCTCGCTTTCAGCACCGACCACAGGTTATTTAAAAGGCACGAAACCATGGCTTGCAGCTACGGCTATGATTACAGGAGCGTGATTGCCTCGGGCAGTATCGAATTTATAGAAGATTACGATGCCAAGGTATTGGCCCTGAACATCATCATGCGCAAATACACAGGCAGGGATTTTGCCTACAACAGTCCTGCCGTGAACAATGTAGCCGTTTACAAAGTATCGCCTTCTTCTATTCAGGGCAAGATATCGGGCTATTAAGCGGGTTGTTTACCCTTATTTTTTATCGGCTCGTAAAAATCTGGCAGAAAACATTTTCCAGAGATAAACAACAAACCAGCCAATAAGAATTCCCAGAAGCGCTCCGAAGATAATATCGCCGGGGTAGTGAACGCCTAAATAAACCCTGCTATAGGATTTAAGCACTGCAAAAGTTATCATCACGGGCACCAGGAACTTAAATCTTGACCCGATCATTGAAATTACAAACGTAGCCAATGCCCAGGAGTTAGCCGCATGCGATGATACAAACCCGTATTGCCCTCCGCAGTGCCCTCTAACTATGTGAACCAAGCCTGCTAAATCGGGGTCGTGGCATGGCCTGAAGCGCTTCAGATTATCTTTCATGGCATCAGATATCTGATCGCTCAGGGTAATGGTGATTATTGCAAACAACATCACCCACAAACCCTTGATGCCATAATTTCTAAAAATCAGATACGTAAGTAGAAGATAAAATGGAATCCAAGTGAATCTGTCGCTGATGTAAAACATTACCGTATCCATGAACGGGGAGTTCAGGCTGTTCAGAAACAGAAACACTGCAGTGTCGATTTGATTCAGGAATTCGAGCATTTTTAAGTAATTATTGATTTGAAACCATTGAACTAACTATACTGCATGAATTAACTATTCAGCATTTTCCAAAGAACATCCTTCAGGTTTACGATACCCATACTTGTGTGTGAAGAAATAAAGACATTCGGCACATCGGGGATTTTACTTTTCAGGCCATCGAGTGCCTCCTGATCAAGCAGATCGCATTTACTTATTGCAAGCAATCGGTTTTTGTCGAGCAATTCGGGGTTGTACTTTTCGAGTTCACTCAGCAGGATATTGTATTCATTCACAATGTCGGTGCTGTCGGCAGGAACCATAAACAGCAGCACAGCATTACGCTCAATATGACGCAAAAAACGGTGACCTAAGCCTTTGCCCTGATGGGCTCCTTCGATGATTCCAGGAAGATCGGCCATCACAAAAGACCGCATGTCACGATAGGACACCATTCCCAGGTTGGGCACAAGGGTGGTAAAAGGGTAATCTGCGATTTCTGGTTTTGCAGCCGTAACGACCGAAAGGAGTGTCGATTTACCAGCATTTGGAAAACCAACCAGCCCGACGTCGGCCAGGAGTTTCAACTCGAAAACTATCCAATTTTCCTGTCCGGGTTCGCCCGGTTGGGCGTACCGTGGCGTTTGGTTGGTGCTCGATTTGAAATGTGTATTTCCGAGTCCGCCACGGCCACCTTTAAGAAGCTCGACCGATTGATCATGAACGGTTATTTCTGTCAGAATTTCGTTGGTTTCGGCATCTCTTGCAACGGTGCCTAAAGGCACTTCGATAATCACATCTTTTCCTTGGTGGCCGGTGCTTTGCTGCCTGCTACCCGATGCACCTGCTTCGGCGGCAATATGTTTTGTATAGCGCAGATGCAGGAGAGTCCAAAGATTCCTGTTGCCTTTTAAAATTACATGGCCACCCCTGCCACCGTCGCCACCATCGGGGCCACCCTTGGGCACAAATTTTTCCCGGCGAAAATGAGCAGAGCCTGCCCCACCTTTGCCAGAGCGACAATGAATCTTTACGTAATCGATGAAGTTTGAGGTCATATTTTAAGAATTCAGGATTACACTCAACTTAAAAATAACAGCCAGGCAATCCCAATTAGTTCACTATTGCAATAACCTCTTTGGTTTCAATATAAAAATCGATCGCTTTGGAAATCTTCTTAAATACCTCATCAACAGGAGCCATACCATTTATAGCTGCGAGTTTACCCTGTTTTTGGTAGTATTCGATAAGGGGAAAAGTTTGCTCTTTATACACCTCAATTCGGTGCCAGATGATTTCAGAATTATCGTCGCTTCTGCCCGAATCGAGCGACCTGCCCATGAGCCTTTGGAAAAGTTCCTGCTCCGACACTTCGACCGAAATTACCATATCCACAGCTTCACCATAACCTTTGAGCATTTGGTCAAGATTTTCTGCCTGAGGAATTGTTCGGGGAAAACCATCGAAAATCAAACCAGGCCGGCTAAGGAACTCACCTGCCTTGTTTGTCAATTCCTGTAATACAATATTATCCGGCACCAATTTGCCCTTGTCGATATAACGCTTCATTTCCCTGCCCAGGGGGGTATCTTGCGCCATTTCTTCACGAAACAAAGCGCCTGTTGAGAGATGGGAAAGGTTATACTTCTCAACAATTCGTGCAGATTGCGTTCCTTTTCCCGATCCGGGAGGCCCAAAAATGATAATATTAAGCATGGCAGTAAATTTCTGCTTGTTGGAAAATATTTCTATTCAACAATTTTATAAATGTCCGTGAGGTTTCTCCCCAGTCCGTTATAATCGAGCCCATAACCTACTATAAAATCATTGGGTATTTCGATTCCTACATAATCAGGCCTTATGTTTGCTCTGAGAGCCATGGGTTTAAGCAACAGGGTAGCCACCCTAATCGATTCCGGGTCTTTCTTATTCAACTCCTTCGTTAAAAATTCAATCGTGAAGCCGGTGTCAATAATGTCCTCAAGAATTATAACATGCCTGCCTTTAACCTCCATATCAAGGCCCAAAATCGATTTAACTTCTCCTGTGGTAGCAGTTCCATAGTAAGACGAAAGCCGGATAAAACCAATGTCGGCCTTACCTTTGTAAACCTTCATCAAATCGGACGAAAACATGAAGGCTCCATTCAAAACCCCAATAAACAAAGGTGTTTTGTCCTGGTAATCAACCATTAACTTTCCCCCGAGAACTTTCACCGATTCCAGTATTGTTGTATGGTCGATGAATGGAGCAAAGGTTTTATCGTGGATTTTAATTTCAGCCATAATTAATATTGTGTACTGTTTTTGGAATCTGCAAAATTAAAGGTTTAGACCACCTTATTTGGAAAAAAGTGGAAAAGTATTAACAAATGACCTATTTATCAAACATTTTATCATTTTTTTTCAAAGTTTTTTACCCATATCTTTACCGAAAGCGACCATGAAGTGTTGTTATTCTTTCGATTAATGAAAATCATGATACATGTTAACCTTACACATTTTTTCGAAGCAACGAAAGTCTGGCACTATTGTATTTAAAACCACTTTTTTATGCTTCGTGTAGGAATTTTATCCGACACCCATGGGTATTTCCATCCTAAGCTTTCCAGTTTTTTTGCTCCTTGCGAGGAAATATGGCATGCAGGAGATTTCGGAAACTTGGATGTGGCGGTAAAACTTCGTGCGATTAAGCCACTTTTTGGTGTATCAGGCAACATTGATGGACCTGAAATACGTCATGAATTTCCTCAGATTCAACTTTTCCAAAGGCAGCAGATTACTGTGTTGATAACGCATATAGGCGGCCGTCCCGGAAAATACGATAAAAATCTTGTGGACCTTTTGAAAATACATCAACCCAACATTCTGGTTTGTGGTCATTCCCACATCCTGAAGGTAATGTACGACCAGCATTTTAACCTGCTTTACATAAACCCGGGGGCAGCAGGAAAATCTGGATTACACCAGGTTATAACTTTCGTAAGATTTGTAATCGATGGTAAGGACATCAGAGACCTTGAAGTGATGGAATTACCCCGTTAACGGATGAGGCAAAATTAACTGGGTTACCTTTTTACTTTGGAATCGCACCTAAAGAAAGGTTTTATCCTTGCCTTTGTCTTGGCCAAAAAAAAGGGAAGAACGGCGCTCCTCCCTTTTTAAACAAACATAAATCTTATTGATCAATACCTGCGCTGGCTGATTGCTGAGCCCTGGCTTGGGTCTCTTTCGAGCCGGGCAGGCAAGAACCCTGGTGGGTAATGTGTTACGAATTCCTTTCCAAACAGTCGGTTGTGGATTACTGTGTTTTTATACACATTCCAGTCGAAACGACCAACCCGGCGGTAGTACAAAGTAATTATCGAAGAAGAAATAACGATGAAGGTCGAAAAAAGAATGGCCAGCCAAACCATCGGACTTTGCATTGGTTCGGTAAAGCTAAGCAGAATAATGGCAAAGGAAAGGGGGCCATTTTGTATTCCGGTTTCAAGGGAGATAGCCCTTTGATAAATAGGATCCATGCCCAGCATCCTCGACACCCAGTATCCGAAAAAGAATCCGACCAATCCTATTCCAACAGCACCTACATATACCTGCCAGGGAGTTTGGATAAACAAGCCTCCATGCCTTACGAAAGCCGTACCAAGCAGATACACGATAACCAACAATCCCACAAACCCTGCTGTGTCTTCGGCTGTTTTAGCCCATGTAGGCGATTTCCTCTTTATAATCATACCTAATCCTACAGGAACCAAAACCATGATGAGTGAGGAGATGATATTTCCGGTTGGTATTACGAATTCGCCCTGCCCTCCGGTTGCTTGTAATTCGGCCGAAATCTGAGCTATAAATCCACTGGTATATAGATTAAGTAATATCGGCATCATGATTAATGCCATCACAGTCGAAGCCGTAGTCATGGTAACACTCAAAGCCACCGATCCCCTCGAAAAATAGGTAAACATGTTGGAGGTGGTACCCCCGGGAAGACAACCAATCAAAATCAGCGCTATGGCAAAAAAGGGATGCAGATTCAAAACGGTAGCCAATACAAGCGCAAAAAGAGGCATTAAACCGAATTGGGAAACAAAGCCAATCAAAACTCCTTTGGGCTGGCGAAAGACTGCCTTAAAGTCATCAATTGTCAGGCTTGCGCCCATACCAAGCATAATAAAAAAGATCATGAGGGCGAGTAACACCTGATCATGAGCAAACAATAATTGGGTTGTAAATTCCATAATGGATTATTTTTTTAGCCTTTTGAATAAATTTCGTCAATGAACTGGTTGAACTTTTTCTCAACCACATGCCTTTTTACTTTAAAAAGATTGGTAAGTTCCTCGCCAACCTGAAATGGGATGGGCAGAATCCTGAAATCGCGAATTTGCTCGTATGCCTTGAATCCATTGTTCGAAGAGATCATCCTGCGGATATCCTCCTTAATTATTCTCATGGCATCAGGGTTTGTAGCAAGACTATCGATGGTTTGCACTTCAAATCCTGCCTGTTTGAATTCGTTTAATGCAGGAACTATGAGTGCGCCAAGGAATTTCTTATCCTGACCGACAACCATACACTGCTCAATAAAGATGCTTTCCTTCAGCCGCAACTCGAGTGGCTCAGGCTCTACATTTTCGCCGCTCGAAAGTACAATGGTAGATTTGGAGCGACCCAGAATTTTAAGGCTATTGTTATGAGTAACCATGCCCAGATCGCCGGTACGTAGCCAACCATCAACAATTGTCCGGTTTGTAAGTTCGGAATCCTTATAGTACCCTTTCATCACCTGGGGACCTTTCACCCATATTTCGCCACGAACAGCTTTGCCGTCATAGCTTTTACCTGCATTGGGATAAAGAACCTCCTCGGTTTCAGGATCAACGATCTTCACTTCGGTTTCGGCTATAGGAGGGCCAACAGTACCTATAACCATGTTATCGGCCGTGCGAAATGAAATTACAGGGCATGTCTCAGTCATACCATATCCCTCAAGAACTGGTATGCCAACATAGTTGAAAAACCGGTCGATATGCAGAGGCAATGCTCCACCACCCGAAATGGTTTCTTTCAATGAACCTCCGGCTCCCAGCCTCACCCGTTCGAGCACTGCAGCATTGAAAAACCCGTACCAAGGCAGCACCAGCACCCACCTGACGACATGAAAAGGCAACAAAATCAACCTTTTCCACAATGGCTCATGGCTTAATTTCAGGTTTTGATTCGTGATAAACTGTTTGGAAATAAAGTACTGTTTAGCCAGAAAATAGGCGGTATGAAACAATATCTGGCGCATCGGGTGCGCTGCTTTAATATTTTTGATGATGCGCTCGTGAAGCTTTTCCCAAAGCCTTGGGGCTGAAGCCATAAAGGTAGGTTCAACATTACGCATATCATCTCCCAGCGTGTTTATACCGGAGTAATAGGTACATCCGCCAAAACTGATGGTAAACATTTCAACAACCCTCTCGAAGATATGCCAGATAGGCAATACGGAAATCACCCTGTCGGTCATATCGTATTTACCGGGAAGGTTTCTTACCTGCGACATCATATTGGCATGCGTCAACATTACTCCTTTGGGTTTACCAGTGGTTCCCGAGGTATAAATAAGGGTAAACAAATCGTCGGGTTTGATATCCGACATCCTGGCTTCAGCCCTTTTATCGCCTTGCAAACGCAGCTTGGCGCCCATATCTATTATTTCGCTCAAGTGGATGGTGCCCTCCACGGTGCGTCCTTTGGGATCAAGTAAAATGACAGTTTGTAGTTTTGCCAGTCTGTGCTTCATTTTCATAACACGCGACTGCAATTCTTCAGTTTCAACAAAGGTTACCTTGATACCTGCATGGTCGATAATGTAATATAACTCCTGATCGGTGATATCGCGCCCGCGGGGAACATCAGCAGCCCCGCAAATCTGCACGGCACAGTCGGATAGGATCCATTCGAACCGATTATCACCAAACAACCCAACGTGGTCACGGGCTTGAACACCCAGTTCGATTAATCCGGTTGCAAGATTAAGGCCCTGCTCATACAATTCTCTATAGGAAACCGGCTTCCAGTTTAATGCGCTCTCACGTGTTGCAAAAGCTGGCAATGCTCCAAATTTTTCGGCTGCTTCTTTATACAAGAAAGCTACATTTTCCGGGTAAACCCGATTTTTTTGCCTTTCGGGCGACTGCGTTAATTTGCTATGTGGTTGATTCAACATCATTTGACGTTTAAATTTGATTTTGAAACAGTTTTCACTAAAATTCTGACTTGCAAAAGTAATATTTTTAACGTGTATTTTAATTATTTATTTAAAACATTTGTTTTATTGTAAACATGATTTCAAACGGAATGTTCATATCATTTTTGCAAGACTTTAAGTTAATTCCGGAAAGGATTCATACCGGAATAGGGCATCAATCATCAGCTCAAGGCATCCAGTCCTCAAAAGTTGCCCTGCGGTCTATTTTGCCGCTTTCAAGGTATTTAAATCGGGGAATCATCAATATTTTTCGGGGAACTTCATGCGGTTCGAGCAGATTTTCCAGATCGTTTTTAAGTGAAGAAATATTCATTTGATCAGGATTACCTTCAATACAAAGTACAGCAACTTGACCGGCCTCAGGATGTTTTTCGCTGGTAAGAAAAAAAGGCACCTCAATCAGCCTCGAAAGTTTTTCTTCAATCTGCTGGGGATGAAGTTTAAATCCAGCACTCATAATAACGTCATCGATACGGCCGGAAATCCTAAAGTTCTGCCCGTTCAATTCGGCTAAATCGTTGGTTATTATCATTCCTTCTGCAAGTTGCGGAGCATTGATGACCAGGCAACCGCGTGCGTCAACCGAAACGCTAACTCCGGGCATGGGGATGAACCAATTCGTACGGTTAATACCATTCACAGGTCGGGCTGCAATGTGGCTCACCGTTTCGGTCATGGCGTAAGTATGCCAGCAATGTGTTGGTCTGTTTTGAAGGCTATCCTCCAAACTTAGAGAAAGTGGCCCGCCCCCGATGATTAAGGTTTTTATACGGTCCAATTTTTCCGGATTAACCTTTAGGATTGTTCCCACCTGAAGTGGTACCATGGCCGCAAAATCGATATCCTGCCCAAGATTCTGAATCGGATTGGATTCTGTTTTGGCAACAATCAGGTTCAATCTAAGCACCATGGCTCTTACCACCATCATTTTACCTGCGATATAATCGGGCGAAAGGCAGAGTAAGGCGCTCATTCCGGATTGAAGCGAAAAAAAATCACCGGTCATTTGGGCGCTGCGAACAAGGTACTCCTTATTGATCCGGATTTGTTTCGGTTGCCCGGTACTGCCACTTGTTTGTAGGGTAATGAAGGAATCGCTGTTTAGCCATTGTTCCAAAAACAAAAAGACTTTCTGGAGCAGGGGCTCTTCCTGGCCATAAGCTCCAAGCTTTACGGAAGCAATAGTATTTTGAATTGCAACCTTATCGAGCCAGGTTCCGTTGATATTCAGCGAAGTAGCATAAAGCTCAGCCATTTGCAATATCCTCCAGATTCCAGCTTATTTCCGGGTTATAAAAAAGGTATTCTCCCTTCAAGGTTAGTGGCGAGGGTACATTTTCGGTAAACAGTTGCCCTGTTCCCAATCCCTGGTGCATGGAACCGGCATTGGAAAATGTCCACTGTGCTATTGCATTCAGACCGATGTTCGACTCAAGGGCCGATGTAACCCACCAGGGTATTTCAAATTTATCAGCCAGCCCAATCCATTGGCTGGTAGCTTCCAGGCCACCGAGCAACCCTGGTTTGAGCACCAGGTATTGGGGCATTATTTTTGCCAGTAATTTTTCCTGTGTTACGGTGTCAGCGAGCCCGATCAATTCCTCATCAAGGGCAATAGGAACCGGGCTTTCAGAACATAAGCGCGCCATCGCATCGGCCTGCCCCTTCACAATTGGTTGTTCAATGGAGTGAATTCTCAGCCGTGCGAGTTCCCTCAATCTGGCAGGGGCTTCTGCCGGTGAAAAGGCCCCGTTGGCGTCGACTCGAATCTCTATGGTGTTTTCGTCGAAATTTTCACGGATATACTGAAGCAATTCAAGTTCCTTTTCAAATTCAATGGCTCCAATCTTGATTTTTATACAACGATATCCTTTCC
This sequence comes from Bacteroidales bacterium, assembly GCA_035477775.1. Taxonomy (GTDB): domain Bacteria; phylum Bacteroidota; class Bacteroidia; order Bacteroidales; family UBA7960; genus UBA7960. Next base: position 28,586 of record DATIKH010000133.1, read on the forward strand.
CGATCTTGTCCTTTATCTGCTCCAACATGAAATCTGGCTGGCCCATCCAGATCAGCCCGTTAATCGGGATTCCACTTTTACCAGAAGTAAAGGCATTTTGTTGAAAAATTCGATTTCCACCATTTTCCAGATCAATCAATGCGGTTTCGAGCCCAAATTGGATGGAAGGGAACAACTTACCTCGATGCAATAACCAATTCGGGTAATTTTCGATTCCGGTGCAAAGGTTCCGGAGTTCAGATGGTATTGCTTCCGTGTCGTCAAAACTAAGCCCTGGAAGCGGACTGCACTCCCCCACCCCTTTTACCTCAGGAGTGTGGCTGTGCCATACCCAGATAAACCAACATTTTCTTTCATAAAGCGTACCTCTTGAGGTGCCAGCAGGTTGCTTAAAGTGGAAGGTTTTATGGGTAAAGGAAGCTTGAAGCATGGTTACCAGGTCAATAGAACCCCGAACACAACCGTAAGAAACAAAATTTTAACTGAAAGTTTTGGAAGAAAAGGGTCAATTCCAGCACCACCAAATGTATGGCGAAGGCTTTGCAGATCAGTAATGTAAAATGGCAGCAAACCAAAAAGCAGGAAAACCCTTGCAGGAGCTCCTGAAAGAATCACGTAGCCACTCAAAAGCGCAAAAGGAAGCAACACCAGGAGGCATTGGTAATAGAAAGCGTACCGCAATCCAATTTTCGAAGCCACGGTTACTTTGCCGCACTGCTTGTCGGATTCCATATCGCGCATGTTGTTCAGGTTGATCACACCTGCGCTAAGCAATCCAAGTGCGGCGGCAGGCAATAGCACCAGTGGCTCAAATGTCTGGGTTGCAAGATACCAGGTGCCTTTAACTCCCAACAGGCCAAAGAATATGAAAACAAACAAGTCGCCCAAGCCGATATATCCATAGGGTTTTTTACCAACCGTATAGGTAATTGCAGCTACAATGGCGGTTGCGCCAAACAACAAAAAGATAACAGATCCTTTTACCGGCAACGATGTTGCCATAAAAATCAGTACCAGCCCACTTATTAGCGACAGAATTACAAACACGGCCATTGCCGCCTTCATTGCCTTGGCAGATATTTCACCAGTCTGCACGGTTCTTGCAGGGCCAATGCGGTTTTTACCATCTACCCCCGAACGCGAGTCACCATAATCGTTGGCCAGGTTCGAAAGAATTTGGAGAAAAACGGTAGTGATACCGGCCACTATGACCACATCAAGGTTAAAACCCTGCACGGTTGATGCAAGAAAACCTCCCATGGCAATACTTGCCAACGCCAGGGGAAGCGTGCGTGGCCGGGCAGCTTTTATCCATGAATTGAATGATGCCATATTAAATTATTACGGAAATTTTGGATACTGGTGAAAATTGGGTTCGCGTTTCTCAATAAATGCATCCTTACCTTCCTGCGATTCTTCGGTTAGGTAATACAACAGGGTTGCATTTCCGGCAAATTCCTGAAGACCAACCTGCCCGTCGAGTTCGGCATTCAGCCCCAACTTAATCATTCGCAGCGCTATCGGGCTACGCTTATGCATAATCTGGCACCATTCAACTGTTGCATCCTCGAGTTGATCCAAAGGAACAACCTTGTTGACCAAACCCATTTCTAAAGCTTCTTTGGCCGAGTAATACTGATTGAGAAACCAGATTTCGCGCGCCTTCTTCTGCCCAACTATAGCTGCCAGGTAGCTGCTGCCCAAACCGGCATCGAAACTGCCTACCCGTGGGCCTACCTGCCCAAAGCGTGCGTTGTCGGAAGCTACGGTCAGATCGCAAATGACGTGAAGCACATGGCCCCCACCGATTGCCCAACCGTTAACCATGGCAACCACCGGTTTTGGCATGGAACGGATCTTACGTTGCACATCAAGAATGTTTAGGCGTGGAACCCCATGATCATCAATATATCCCCCATGCCCTTTCACCTGCTGATCGCCCCCGCTGCAAAAAGCCTTATCGCCTTCGCCTGTAATAACAATGGTATAAATTTCGTGGTTTTCGCGACAGATATCCAGTGCATCGGCCAATTCAAAAACCGTACCCGGCCTGAAGGCATTATGTACCTCAGGTCGGTTAAGGGTAATTTTTCCAATATGGTCAAAAATTTCAAAACGAATGTCCTTGTATTCCTTAATAGTTGTCCAATTCCTGTTGGTTTTCATTGTTATGTTTAAATGTTAATTAAATTTTCCTACAAAATAAATGCAAAAGGGTGCGGTTTTGTTTAAATCCATGCAAAATTTACTTTATACGACTTTCATCCGGAAGATTTTGGAATTCAGGTAAAAGCTGAACGCATGTTACCAGGATGCAGTATTAGTTCTAGGCCGACCTAAGGCTTTCAAAGTAATTTCTCAAAACTTTGGCAGATTCTTCCGAAGGAGAATGAACTTCGAGCAATGCAGGCGTATTATCCTGCCCGAAAAAACTTTTCAATTGAAGATTGAGGCTTTCATCATCAAAAGCCGCGAAATAATTCAGACCAAACGCTTTTACAATATGTTCTGCTGAGGTATGATGCCTTGCTTCAAAAAACTCTTCGAGCATCCCTGTTTTATCGGGACCTTCCAGAAACCTGAATATTCCTCCGCCTCCATTGTTTATCAGGATTATCTTGAGATTCTTCGGGAAATTCTTATTCCATAATGCATTAGAATCGTAAAAAAAGGCTAAGTCGCCTGTAATGCAAAGGGTAGGTTTTTGAGAGGCAAAAGCTGCACCGGCTGCCGTTGAAAGACATCCATCGATGCCACTCACTCCCCTGTTGGAAAAAAAGCGGTGGGAATTACGATACTCGAACAACTGGGCATAACGGATTGGAGTACTGTTTCCAATCTGAATATCGTATCCGGCAGGAATACTGCTGATGATCCGTTCAAAAATTTTCAGGTCAGAATACGGGCATTGAGAGACTATTTGCTGATGCGCCTTACCGGCTTTTTCGGAGAGGATTTTCCAAATTGAACCATAATCACCCGAACCACTTGCAAGGTTGCTTCCCATTTGCCGGAAGAACTGAAAAGGCGCTACCGGAATACTTCTGGTAAGACGCTGGTAAGAATCCATATTGAGGTCAGATGTATCCACATGCCAGTGTGCTTTTACTTGCGACTTTTTCAACCAGGTTTTGATTCGTCTTGATATAACCGCTCCTCCAAATGTGATGAGCAAATCGGGTTGATACATTTCATCATTGTCGGGCATGGCGGCCAGACAACGATCAATCCAGCCAATGTTTTCCCGGCCATTTAAGTTGGAGGTAGTTTCTGAGAGAATTGCCACCGAAGGATTACCTGAGAGACCCTGCAAAATTTCATCGAGTTCAGGGTTTGGGTGCATTTGCCCCGCAATGATCAACTTTTTACTATACGAAGCCCACTCTTCCTGTAATTGGTATAAGGCTTCTCCTGTAAGAACATGATTGATTTGCAAAACGCCAAAATCCTTGGGCTCTGGTGCCTCATAATGGGCAACACCGTAAAGTGGCTCAGCAAAGGGAAGATTGATATGCACAGGGCCTTCAACCGGATATATGCAGGCATTCAGCGCCTCGGAGGCCAAACGGTTTGCATACCAAAGATCATCGGCTGTTTTGATTGACTGAGGAAACTGAAAACTTTGTTTAATGTAATTGGCATACAGCCCTTGCTGGCGAATGGTTTGGCCATCGCCCTGATCGATATACTCTACCGGACGGTCGGCTGTAAGCACCAGCAATGGGATTCGCTGGTAGTAAGCTTCCGCGATGGCGGGGGCATAATTCAGCGGGGCAGTACCCGAAGTACATGCTATGGCGACAGGTTGCCTTGTTTGCTGAGCTATTCCCAGAGCAAAAAAAGCTGCACTCCGTTCATCTACAATGGTTATGCACGAAAAGTTTTTGTTTTTGCAAAAGGTTTCAATAATGGGAGCATTGCGCGAACCCGGAGAAATCACCAGATTTCTAATCCCTCTGCGTATCATTAGTTCCGCCAGATAACTCAGCCCCATCCTGTCGTGCAGCAACATTCTTATAAGTTTTGTTTTCTGATTACAGCCAACAGAGTTTCTGCTTTAGCCTGGGTTTCATTCCATTCATTTTCAGGATCTGAACCGGAAAGCAAACCTCCTCCTGCAAAAATATATGCAATTTTGTTTCCCAATTGCATACATCGCAAATTAACAAAAAGACGGGCATTCCCTGCCGGATATACCGGCCCTAAAAAACCACCATAGTACATACGGTCGTGGGTTTCGATATGCGTAATTTGATGTAATGCTTCAGCCTCTGGCAGACCACATACAGCCGGTGTTGGATGCAACTTAAATGCGAGATCCAAAGGGGTTAATCCTTCAGGCAGCTCAAAACGGAACCTTTTCAAAAGATGAACCACAGGTCCCGCCACCCGACTTTCGAGAGGTGCTTCTTTAAAATCTACAAGTCCGACTTCCAAAAGTTTATTGCGGATATAAACGGAAACCAGCTCCTGCTCCTCGATTTCCTTAGATGTCCAGATTTTTTCATGTTTCAAGCTTTGCTCGGCTTTCCTGGTTCCGGCAAGTGCCATGGTATAACCACTATTGTTTTCCACCTCAAGCAAGGTTTCGGGGGTAGCGCCTACCCAGCAAAGCCCATGGGTATCGCCAAACAAATAAACAAAAGCGTCGGGGTAATTCTGGCATAATGTCCTGAAAAAATTTCCCGGTGCAAAATTCAAGGACAACGGTTGGCAGACTACCCTCGACAAAACTATTTTCTTAAGCTTTCCATCCCGAAGGAGTTTAATCAGACCGGAAGCCTTCAACAGGTATTCATCACGGGTGATGCAAGGGGGGTTGGGAATAGCTGACCGACTTTCGAAAACGACAGTTTGATCAGTTTGGTGGTCATCTACGACATTCCAACCTGTGAGTTGGTAACCGCCGGAATAGAACAGCAGGGGGACTGAACCGGCAAGATTAAAAGGAGCAATGATAAAACCAGCCTTACAATCTCCAGAATTTTCAGCCGATACTTCGCTAAATTGACCGTTTACTAACAGTACAGGTTCATTGGTGCCTGGCAAACGATAGCAAACAAAGGCCTTTCTTTGATTTATCAATGTGCCGATAAAGTCGTGGAGGCTTTTCATGGCTAATTATTATAGGGGCGCCTGACCGTTGTTTTTGGGTACGAGGAAGTTGGTAAGGCGACAACTGGACACGAGTTGGTCGTTCTCATCCGTAATATCAATATTCCAAAGGTGTGTATTTTTTCCCCTGTGAATGAGTTGAGCCCTTCCAAATACCCATTTCCCATTGGAAGCCCTAACGTGATTGGCGCTGATGTGCGAACCCCGCACATCGACAATCGAGTTATCGACCAATAGCATAGAACCGAGGCCTCCTATAGTTTCGGCTAAGGCAAGGCTGCTTCCGCCATGAAGAATACCAGCAGGCTGCATGGTGCGGTTATCAACAGGCATACGGGCAAAAACAAACCCATCACCTGTTTCGAGGTATTCTATTCCAAGATGGCCCATCAGGGTTCCCTGGTTTAAGTTGTTTAGCTGCTCTATCGGGGTATTCAGGTCGATCATGGTTTGACTATTACTCTTGTACTTTTTTTCCAAACAATTCAAATTCGGTAGCTGATTGAATTTCAACAGAAATGAATTTCCCGATCTCGATGCCAGGTTCCATCTCTACCAAAACTTCATTGTCAACTTCGGGAGAGTCAAATTCAGTGCGTCCGAGGTAGTAATTTCCCTCTTTATCGTCTATAATAACCTTATATTTTTTACCAATTTTTTCATCATTGTTCGATCCCGAAATTTCGGCCTGAATTTCCATCAGTTCGTCTGCCCTGTTTTGTTTTTCTTCTTCTGGAATCGGATCGCCCAATTCCCAGGCCGTGGTACCTTCTTCCGGGGAATAGGTAAAAACCCCGAGCCTGTCGAATTTTACAAGCCTGATAAAATCCAGCAACTCATCAAAGATTTCGCGGGTTTCGCCCGGGAAGCCGACCATCAAAGTTGACCGCAGTGCTATACCAGGAACCCTTTGCCGAAACTTTTCGAGCAGTTGCAGGGTACTTGCCCTGTCGTGTCCCCGACGCATGGCTTTTAAAATTCCGTCGTTGATATGCTGCAATGGAATGTCGATATAGCGGCATATCTTTCTGTTAGCAGCCATTACATCAATTACATCTTCGGGGAAATTTCTCGGATAGGCATAGTGAAGCCGTATCCATTCTATCCCTGGAACCTTAGAAAGGTCTTCGAGTAAGGGTGCAAGCAAAGGTTTATTGCCTAGATCGATACCATAATAGGTCAAATCCTGAGCAATGAGGATAAGTTCTTTAACGCCATTGGCGGCAAGTTTGCTGGCTTCTTCAACAAGACTTTCGGGAGTACGGGAGCGATGTGTTCCCCTAATGAGGGGGATTGCGCAAAAAGAACAGGTGCGGTCGCATCCTTCGGCTATCTTCAGATAAGCAAAATGGGCTGGGGTGGTTGTGAATCGACGTCCGGAGTGCGTGTCGAACCTCAATGAGAGGTATTCAAACAACTCATCGGGTTCGCGGGCGCCAAACCAGCCGTCGGCCTCTGGAATTTCTTTGGCCAGCTCACTTTTGTATCGTTGAGAAAGGCAGCCTGTTACAAGTACTTCCTGAACTAGTCCCTGCTTTTTTGCTTCCACATATTCCAGGATGGTATCGATGCTTTCCTGTTTTGCATCTTTGATAAATCCGCAGGTATTGATGATGACGATGTCGGATGGGCCATTGGCATCGTGGGATATTTTAAACCTCGAAGCTGGCAGTTGACCTAAAATCCGCTCGGAATCAACCAGGTTTTTCGAACACCCCAGGGTAATCAGGTTTAAAGTTCTTTTTTTGACGGGAGCAGTTTTCATAGAAATGGTAAACGAACCTTGCACAACAACCTTTTAGATATTGCCATTGTGCTTTCTTCTGAATCTTTTAAAAAAATGGAATGATACGCCGGGAAGTTATCATTGAAATAGGGATTCGACAAAGGCTTTACGGTCGAAAAGTTGTATATCCTCAATAGCTTCTCCAACGCCAATGTATTTTACCGGAACCTTAAACTGATCGCTAACTCCAATCACTACGCCGCCTTTGGCCGTGCCATCGAGTTTGGTAATGGCTAAGGCGTTGACCTCTGTCGCCGAGATAAAATGACGGGTTTGTTCAAAAGCGTTTTGGCCTGTGGAACCATCGAGAACTAACAAAACTTCATGGGGGGCCTTTGGAATAACCTTTTGCATAACCCTTTTTATTTTCGAAAGTTCGTTCATCAGGTTCAGCTTGTTGTGAAGCCTCCCTGCAGTGTCGATTATGACCACTTCCACTTTGTTGTCAACGGCATACTTGAGCGTTTCGAAAGCTACACTTGCCGGATCGGAGCCCATACCTTGCGAAACCAAGGGTACGTTGGCCCTTTCCGACCAAATGGTCAGCTGATTTACCGCAGCCGCCCTAAAAGTATCTGCAGCGCCCAGCACTACACTATTGCCAGCCTTTTTAAACTTATGGGCAAGTTTTCCTATGGTGGTGGTTTTTCCGACGCCATTTACCCCAACAACCATGATAACGTAAGGCCGCTGTTTTTCGTCGGCAAGTAGTTCATCAAAATCAAAGGCATTGTTTTCGGCAAGCAATCCGATTACCTCTTCCTTTAAAATCTTATTGAGTTCGCCGGTTCCTAAATATTTTTCGCGTGCCACTCGATCCTCGATTCTTTCGATGATGCGAATGGTGGTTGCAACACCGACATCAGACCCTATAAGAATCTCTTCAAGTTCATCCAACACATCGGCATCAACGGTCGATTTTCCGGCAACAGCCCTCGACAGTTTCGAAAAAAGGGATTCGCGGGTTTTGCTCAAACCTTTGTCGAGATCCTCTTTCCTGCCTTTAGAAAAAATATCGAATAAACTCATGCTTTTTCATAATTACCTGACAAAGGTAATGAAATAACTCTGGCAATAATTGAATTAAACCGCCTGTAGAATAGTCTGTATTAACACCCTGCCCTGATTAAAACAAAATCAGACCTGCCAAAAAGCTGCAGGCCTGATAGACAGGTCGTGAACAGGAAACACTACTGCTTCTTGCTGAAAAATTCCTTCACTTTGTCAGAAGCGATAATCTCTTCGCTAAAGCTGTATGCGCCTGATTTGTCGGATTTGCTCATTCTGATAATTTTTGCAAATCCTTTGCCGGTATCGGTTTTGAGTGTTGCAACTACTTTCTTTGCCATGGTTCAAAGGTTATTTAATTTCTCTGTGAACGGTTTTCTTCCTGAGAACGCGGTTATATTTTTTTAACTCAAGGCGCTCAGGGGTGTTCTTCTTGTTTTTTGTTGTGATATACCTCGAAGTACCCGGCATGCCACTTGTTTTGTGCTCGGTGCATTCCATAATTACCTGCACTCTTGCCTCTTTTGTTTTCTTTGCCATAATTCTGGTGCTTTTTTTTCTGGAGTGCAAAGATACACCTCTAATTTTAATCTTCCAAACAAATTTGCATTAAATCTTTTTTGATTGGTGGTTAACATTAAAATTAGAACCAATTCTCGTTTCGTATTAAAAGAGTCCATACTTTTGGACTTTGGCTTTATTTTATAAATATCAATCTATATATGTGATCTATGCTCGTTGCAACGGGTCGTTATTTTGCCATTAAATCCTTGACAACCTTCTTCATGCTTTTTGTCGGTTTATTGGCCATGGCCGAGGCACCATCAGGCAAACTCTCTGAAAGAACCAAAGCCCGTCTTGAGACCCTTGCCAAAAATAGATTGAATGATTTCGAAGAATTTTTCAGACCCTGGCAACATATAGGCACCATAAATATCGACAGCCTTTCGCTCAACCACTCTTCCACTCTGAACATTTATTTCAATTCCAACCTGACCCACTTGCCCATTCGGCATGAATTTATTCAGCAATTGGAAACAGCAATAATGTATCACTTAGGAAGGCGTTTCAAGGAATTCGATTTGCAGCTTTTCTGTCGCAATCACCCTTTAATCGATTTTATCCCAAACACGTTCAGGCAGCCTTATTTTGAACCCGACACTGCAAGGATTCGCCCCACACCAATTCAATACCCGCTTGTAAGGAAAACAAGTCGGGGTAATTTTGCGGATGGACTTTCCGGAAGCCATATTGCACTGTGGCATAGTCACGGCTTATATTTCGATAATTTCCTTAACCGGTGGCAATGGCAGCGGGCTAGGCTTTTTGGTACCGTCGAAGACCTTTTTCCGATGGTTTACGTTCTGAAGTATACTGCCCCCATGCTTGAAAATGCAGGGGCGGTGCTCATGCTTCCCCGCGAAAGGGATTTTCAAACCCATGAAGTAGTGGTTGACTTGGATGGCTCTACGGGTCACTCCAAACTAATTATTCACAATTCAGAAAACCGGTCTTGGCAAGTAATGCCCGGTGGGTATGCACATCAGGATACCCTTTTTGATGGCGACAATCCATTCAGAGCCGGAAACCATTTAAAGAAAGAATCGGGTGAGGATAATTTGGGGTCGATTAAATATGTTCCCGATTTTCCTGAAGATGGAGCGTATGCAGTGTATTTTTCTTGGGAACATGATCCGCTTAATTCCACTTCAGTGGAAAGCGTTTTGAATTTTGCTGGCGGCTCTGAGCGATTTTTTCTCAACCAGACCATGGGCGGAGGTACCTGGATTTATTTGGGCACTTTCTTTTTTAAAAAGGGCCAGGATGCTTCGATTGGCAGTTTCGAAATATTTGGAAGCGACCAAGGGCCAGTTACTGCCGATGCCCTTCGTTTTGGTGGCGGAATGGGACATGTGGCCCGCAGGTCAGGAGCCGGAGCTGTGCAGAGGGGCCGCTCTGCCGACGACACAGGACTGTCTGCCAGGCAGGTAAATGAAAAACCGGTTGAACTTTTTTCCTGGAAAACCAGTGAGCGTCCTCGTTTCCACGAAGGTGCCCGCTACTACCTGCAGTTTGCAGGTATGCCCGACACACTGGTTTACAACCTTAATAGAGGAAACAACGACTATAATGATGACTTTATGTCGCGCGGCGAGTGGGTAAACTACCTTGTGGGAGCTCCTTTGGGGCCAGCCCGGTCGCCTGATGCGATCGGGCTGAATATTCCCATTGACCTTGCCCTGGCATTTCATACCGATGCAGGCGTTACTCCCAACGACTCGGTAATTGGCACCCTGGCCATTTATAGCACACAACGCGAGGATGGCTATTTTCGCGATGGGGTTTCGAAGCTGGCCAACCGAGACCTTGCCGACCTGGTGCAAAGTCAGATAGTTAATGATATCAGGTTGCTGTTTAATGAGAATTGGACCCGCCGCGCCCTTTGGAACCGGCTGTACAGCGAGGCGTGGCGTCCGCAGGTTCCCGTTATGCTGCTCGAACTGCTCTCGCACCAGAATCTGGCCGATATGCGATACGGTTTAGACCCACGGTTTCAGTTTGCAGTGAGCAGGTCTATTTACAAGGCATTATTGCGCTTTGTGGCTGCAAACCAGGGAAGACAGGCTATTGTACAACCACTGCCTCCACAGGCAATGATGATTGAGCACATCGAAGGGAGAAGGATCAGGATAAGCTGGCAACCCACACCCGATCCACTTGAGCCTACGGCAGTTGCCAAAAGTTATATGGTTTACAAAAGAAAGGAAGGCCTTGGTTTCGACACCGGAACCCGAACCTCAAATGCATATTTCGAAACAGAGCTTGCTGAGTGGAATACCATATATTCTTTCCGCGTAAAAGCAATAAACAATGGGGGTAAAAGTTTTCCAAGCGAAACTCTTTCTGTGGCACTGGTCGAGGACCAACCTAAAACAGTGCTGGTGGTCAATGCATTTACACGAGTTAGCGGCCCGGCTGTGTTCGACAAATCGGGAATGGCAGGGCATGCCTGGTGGCACGATCAGGGAGTTCCTTTTCATTTTAATCCGGCATTTACAGGGCATCAGTTCGACTTCGACCGCAATTCGCCATGGCTGCACGACGACAGTCCAGGCTGGGGAGCGAGCCACGCCGATATGGAGCCATTGATTCAAAAAGGCAATACCTTCGACTTTGCCGCCTTGCATGGCGATGCCATTCGCAATGCTGGTTATTCATTCGTTTCTGTTTCGCGCAAAGCGGTTGAAGAAAACAAAGTGGATGTTGATGGGTTTTGGGCTGCCAATTTTATTTTTGGCGAACAATTGGGCGTGCCTCATCTTAAAACCCCTTCTGAAATTGAATTCAGGGTTTTTACACCAGAATTGATGAATTGGCTAAAAAAGTTCACTGAAGCCGGAGGCCACGTTCTTATATCAGGAGCATATACCGGCACCGACATGATCGTTCATAGTGACAGTGTGGCAATACGATTTGCTCAAGAAACCCTGGGCTATACCTGGCGAACCAATCATGCAGCCAATAAACCCGAAATTTCGGTAACAGATGAGTTTTTCGCAATGTTTCCGCAAACAGTGAAGATTAATACCGGATTCCACCCGGACTTTTATACCGTAGAGGCGCCCGATGGCATTGAGCCGGCCTCCGGCAATTCGAGCACCCTGTTTCGTTATGACGTAAACCAAATCAGCGCTGGAGTGGTCTTTAGAGGCGGCAGGCATAAAGCTGTGTCACTTGGGTTTCCGTTCGAAAGTATAATTGACCCAACCGAAAGGGAGGAGTTAATGAAAAGTATTTTGAAATTTTTTAAACGTAACAAATAGAAAATGGAAAAAAAAATCACTTGCTTTGTTCCCGCGGGCAATGCGGCCGACCTTGAAAGAACACTCCATGAATTATTGAATCAACCTTTGGTTGAAACTGTAATGGTGCTGGGCAATGATGCCACAGCTAGCCTTCCGAAGGGGGTCACGTTTGTTGATGTGGACTCGCTTCAGTCAACCCGGGGAATGAAAGCCATAGCAGGGCTTTGCCAAACGCCCTACACCCTGATTTATACCAAAACCCTTCCGTTGCGTCTGGGTGCATTTGCACTTGAACGCTTGCTGCAGGTGGCCACAGGCACAAAGGCCGGCATGGTTTACACTGACCATTATCAGGTAAAAGATGGAGTGCTTTCGCCATTGCCCGTGATCGACTGCCAGGAAGGCAGCTTGCGCGACGATTTTAACTTTGGTTCAGTGCTTTTTTACAATACCCAGGCGCTCAAAGAGGCAGTGGGAGAAATGAGAACCGATTATGCTTTTGCAGGTCTTTATGATCTTCGGCTCAGGGTTTCGCAAAAGCATGCTCTTTTGCGGGTGCCCGAATTTCTTTACACCGAGCAGGAAACCGACACGCGCCGCTCGGGCGAAAAAATGTTTGACTATGTTGATCCGCGAAACCGGGCAGTGCAAATTGAAATGGAAAAAGCCTGCACCGAACACCTCAAAGCAGTGGGAGGTTATCTGAAGCCTGATTTTAAACCGGTGCAGTTCGATCAGGAGAATTTTCCGGTAGAAGCCTCGGTGATTATTCCGGTAAAGAACAGGATAAAAACCGTTGAAGATGCCGTTCGCTCGGTGTTTATGCAAAAGGCCGATTTCAAGTTTAACCTGATCGTAATCGATAACCACTCAACCGATGGCACTACCGAGTTGCTCAAAAAACTGGCCATGGAGAATGACCGCCTGGTGCATGTTATTCCACAAAGAAACGATATGGGTATTGGGGGCTGCTGGAACGAAGGGATTTTTCATCCGCAATGCGGCCGGTTTGCCATTCAGTTAGACAGCGATGATTTGTATATTGACGAAACGGTTTTGCAGAGGATCGTATCGGCCTTCTATGAGCAGAATTGTGCCATGGTAGTGGGGAGTTACCAAATGGTAAACTTCAAGCTGGAGGAGATTCCGCCCGGATTGATCGACCACAAAGAATGGACGCCCGAAAATGGCCGCAACAACGCCCTTCGAATCAATGGTTTGGGTGCGCCCAGGGCATTTTATACACCGGTACTACGCAATATCAGGGTGCCCAATGTTAGCTATGGCGAAGACTATGCCGTGGGCTTGGCCATTTCGCGCCATTACCAGATTGGCCGCATTTACGAGCCCCTTTATCTGTGCCGGCGCTGGGACGATAATACCGATGCCTCTCTAGACATTGCAAAAATGAACGCACACAATATTTATAAAGATCGCATAAGAACCATTGAGCTTTTGACTCGAAGGGCTATGAACCGAAAATAAATAAAATTTCATGAATTTGCTTTTTAACGATAATGGCCCCGTAAATCTTAAGGCCAGGGTGGAAGCCCTTTTCGACGACCAGCTAAAAAACTGGGATCTGGCCAGGGAAAACTACCGGGGCTTGCAGAAAGTAGTTACCAAATCACTTTCATTCACGGCGCAGTTACAACTCAGGGTGCAGTTCAATCCCGAGCGGATTTATTCCACCTCGGCCAAAGTCGATTCGGCTTCAATAAGTGCCCGGCCTTGCTTTCTTTGCCCGGCTCATCTGCCTGAGCAGCAAAAAGCTATCCCATTCGGGGATGAATACCTGCTGCTAGTGAACCCTTTCCCGATTTTTCAAAGGCATCTTACCATTCCTGTAAGGCAACATACTCCGCAGCTTTTGCAGGGACGCTTTAACGATATGCTCAGGCTTGCAAAGGAGCTTGAGGATTTCGTGGTGTTCTACAACGGACCGCGCTGTGGGGCATCGGCTCCCGATCATTTCCATTTTCAAGCTGGCAATAAGGGCTTCATGCCTATAGAGCAGGATGTTGATAAGTGGCCAAAGACTGCACTTATCAGCGAATACGGCTTTCAGGTTTTTGCCCTTAACGATTACCTGCGCCATGTGCTTATATTTGTCGGTCACGACCCTGCATGGCTCGAAATGCAGGCTCAGAAGGCCATTGGGCTACTTTCGACCTTTGAACCCGATCAGTCAGAGCCCATGATGAACATTTTGGCCTCCTGGGACCAAGACCACTGGAGCATTTACCTTTTTCCTCGCAAAGCACACCGGCCATTGCAATTCTTTGCTCAGGGTGATGAAAAAATTATGTTCAGCCCGGCCTCTGTTGACTTAGGCGGAGCCTTGATATTACCAAGGCAGGAAGATTTTGACAAGATCGACCTGCACTCAAGTCGCGATATGCTTAGCCAGGTAACTCTTGAAAAAGAAAAGTGGGAAATGCTGAAAAACTCGTTCATTAAAAACTAAGCTACCCTTGGACCCGATAATAAAAGTTGGAATTCTTTTTGCCCCCGAGGTTAAGTTTTTGCTTAACGGCGAATACAGGCTTCAGCCTTCAGGCCAGATATTTTCTGGCAAGGGAAGGATTGTGACAAATAAGGAGAAACCATGCCTGGTTATTGAAGGGCAGCAAATCGAAGCCCAATGGCCGGTAGTTTTCGAGCCACTGGATTATGATGCCGGTAGTTTTGACCTGATGGAAGTAACCATTGGCATTAATTTTCACTGGGAGCGCAAGCAGGATCAACGATTCAGGGGCAGCATAGAAATCATTGCAGAACCTGGTCACCTGACTGCAATCAATGCCATCTCTTTGGAAGATTACCTTACAAGTGTTATCTCCTCCGAAATGAGCGCCACTTCTTCGCCCGAACTTCTTAAAGCCCATGCCGTCATTTCGCGGAGCTGGCTTTTGGCACAAATTGAAAAGGGGCAGTTGCTAAGAACCGAAAGTAAATATGTTTCGTCGTTCGAAAGCCACGGAGAACGCATTCGCTGGTACGACCGCGAAGACCATGTAAACTTTGATGTATGTGCCGACGATCATTGTCAGCGCTATCAGGGCATTACAAATGTTACCCGCAAGGCTGTTGAGGAGGCCATCGAATTTACCCGCGGGCAAGTACTAACCTACAACGATAGCATTTGCGATGCCCGCTACTCAAAATGTTGCGGAGGCATTAGCGAACGCTTCGAAAATGTCTGGGAGCCGGTACAGCACCCATACCTAAGCATGGTTATCGACAATGCCGCTTTACCCGAAGGTTTTGAACTTGATGTCACCAACGAGCAAGCAGCCCAGAGGTGGATACTGGGCAACCCTCCGGCATTTTGCAACACCCAAAACAAGGAGGTTCTTTCGCAGGTGCTTAAAGATTACGATCAGGAAACCCATGATTTTTACCGCTGGGAGGTAAAAATTAGCCAGGAGCACATTCAGGAATTGCTCGGCAAGCGGGTACAAGTAAACGTCGGCCAGGTGCTCGACCTGATCCCGGTTGAGCGGGGTGCTTCGGGCAGGCTGGTAAAATTGCAGATTACCGGAACCGATGGCAGCATTACCATTGGCAAGGAACTTGAAATCCGCAAGGCCTTTTCACCTTCACATCTTTACAGTGCGGCTTTTGTGTGCGAAAAGGGCGAAATTATTGATGGAATTCCGCAATCATTTACCTTGAAAGGAGCCGGATGGGGCCACGGGGTAGGCCTGTGCCAAATTGGTGCGGCCGTTATGGGCAATAGCGGGTATGATCATCGGGCTATTTTATCCCATTATTTCCATGGGACCCAAATTAAAAAACTTTATTAGAAAAAAACTTCAAAGCTATGGCAAATCAAACAAAACGATCGCCCTGGGCATGGTTACCTTCACTATATTATGCACAGGGACTGCCCTTCGTGGTGGTAATGACCGTGTCGGTAATCATGTACAAGCGCCTGGGCATTTCAAACACCGAAATTGCACTTTACACCAGTTGGCTTTATTTGCCATGGGTCATAAAGCCGCTTTGGAGCCCTATCGTTGACCTTTTTAAAACCAAACGCTGGTGGATTGTTACCATGCAACTTTTTGTAGGTGCCGGTCTGGCCGGTGTTGCGTTTACTTTACCCCTTCCGGAATTCTTTCAATACAGCCTTGCGTTCCTGTGGCTTATGGCATTCAGTTCGGCAACCCACGATATTGCCGCCGATGGCTTTTACATGCTGGGGCTCAAGGAACACGAGCAGGCCTACTTTGTAGGCATTAGAAGTACATTTTTTCGCCTGGCTATGATTACAGGCCAAGGTTTAATCGTTATCATTGCCGGGTTTTTCGAAGTATTTACGGGGCAGGAACCCGTGCGGTTTACTATTGAAGCAGGTCCGGCCGAAGCTATGGTAACCGAAATGAAACATGAACCATTGGCGGCGGCTGAAACCGACGACCTTACCTTTCTGGTTTCGGCCGAAACCCTGAGACTTTCAACAGCAAACATTCCTAAAAATGTAGCCGATTCGATAAGAAATCAGGTTGACTCACTTAACCTCAAAAACGGGTTCGTGATACCCGAACAAGCTGTCGCACCCGAGAAGCCCTCATGGTTTGCGCGCACTGTGTCCGACCCCCTGGCAAATTGGCTCCGAAGGCTATTCAAACGCGACATTGCGCAGGATCCAAATCTCGAAACCTTGCAGGGAAACATTGGCCTGATAGGTATTTCTCTTTCAGGACCGCCCGAACCAGGCAGGGAAATTGTGCTTAACTCAAGGTTTCGCCGTGGCGATGGCAGCATTAGAATGATTCAGGGCGACCGCCTTGTGTTTAGCCAAAACAATTGGAATCAAACTGCATGGATCGCCATTCAGTTAGACCCCAAACTCGATCGCCCGGCCAAAGCGATCTTCGAAGGCCAATCCGGAAACATTCCTCTGGCATGGTCCATTACCTTTTTTATCCTGGTGGGTCTTTTCATGGTGTTTTTTGTTTACCACCGCATTATTTTGCCACGACCCAATGCCGACAAAGCCATCGTGCAGGAAAACGGCCAAAGCCCTTTCACGGAGTTTTTTAAGACCTTCGGTTCTTTTTTCCGCAAACCAAATATTGGTGCCGCTCTGGCCTTCCTTTTGCTTTATCGCCTGGGCGAAGGCCAATTGGTAAGAATGGCGCCGCCTTTCCTCTTAGATGACCGCGAAATTGGCGGTCTGGGACTAACAACCGGTGATGTTGGAATTATTTACGGCACCATCGGGATACTTGCACTTACCATAGGCGGAATATTGGGCGGTATGCTTGCATCGCGCAAGGGACTTAAATACTGGATACTGCCCATGACCATTGCCATTAACCTGCCAAACCTGGTTTATGTTTATCTTGCTTTTGCCGCACCAACCCAATTCTGGTTCACTGCCGCTTCGGTTGCCGTCGAACAGTTTGGTTATGGATTCGGGTTTACTGCATATATGTTGTTTATGATTTACTTTGCCGAAGGCAAACACAAAACAGCACATTTTGCAATTTGCACCGGATTTATGGCTCTGGGTATGATGCTTCCAGGAATGCTTTCAGGATGGCTGGTTGACATTATAGGTTACCAAAACTTCTTTGTGTGGGTAATGATCTGCGCCATTCCGGGATTTGTGGTATTGCGTTTTCTGAAGATTGACAAAAGTTTTGGAATCAAAAAAAAGGAAGAAGAACCGCAATAGGCTGCTTCAAATTGCCATGGTCCGATTTTTTGCTGTCAATTAACCCGCCGCCGGGCATTCGTCGCATACCCTGTGCCCGGTAGCGTAATAGGCTGGTAGTTGCTACCCGGGTTCATTTTGCAAAATGGAGGTGTTTGATCGCAGATGGCTGTCAAAATTGGTTTCTTTTTTTAAAACCATTTTCATGGAAAAGAAAATAAAAGAACTTTCCCGATTTCTAAAGCGTAATCTTGTTCGTGGAAGGATTTTCACGCGTCATGTTGATTTGTTGAGCAAAGGCACTGATGCAAGTTTTTACCGCCTTATACCTCAACTTGTGGTTCGTGTTGAGTCGGAGCAGGAAGCGGTTTTTGTAATAAAGGCCTGTTATTCTGCCGGGATTTCCCTAACCTTCAAGGCCGGGGGAACCAGCCTGAGCGGGCAAGCCATAACCAACTCGGTGCTTTTGGAAATTGGTGATTTGTATTCGAAAAGCCATATTTCTGACGGTGGAATATTTGCCACATTGGAGTGCGGTATTACAGGCGGGCTTGCCAACCGGCGTCTAGCACCCTACGGCCGCAAACTGGGCCCCAGCCCGGCGTCGATCAACTCGGCACGCATTGGAGGTATTGTAGCCAACAATGCCAGCGGCTCGAGCTATGGAATTAAATACAACAGTTACAATACCATCAGGGGTATGCGGTTTGTCATGGCCGACGGCACCATGGTAGATACGCGCAATGAGCAAAGCAGGCAGGCATTTCGGATTTCACATGCTTCGATGCTAAGCGATCTGGCGCGCACGGCTCAAAAAGTAAAGAACAACCCCCTCATGCAGCAAAAGATCAGCCACAAATACCAGTTGAAGAATACATGTGGCTATGGCGTTAATTCGCTGATCGATTTTGAAGACCCTATCGATATTCTTGAGCATTTGATGATTGGCTCTGAAGGTACCCTGGGGTTTATTTCAGAAGTTACATTCGAGACCGTTCCGGGTTATCCGCTAAAAGCCACCGCGCTGGTTTTCTTCCCCGACCTGAAATATGCCTGCCAGGCCATAACACCTTTGCGCACATGCCAGGTAAGTGCAGCCGAACTTATGGACTACAACGCCCTGCAAGCTGTTGCCAACAAGCCCGCTATGCCCGGTGTGCTGAAAGGGCTCGACTCAAAAACGGCTGCCCTGCTTATCGATACTTCGGCATCTGATTATGAAACGCTGCATAAGCAGATTCTTGAAATTACCAACAGCTTAAAAGACATTCCCAAAGTTTTTCCAATTGAATTTACTACCGATGCCACAAGTTATGCCGCGCTTTGGCGGGTGCGCGAAGGTCTTTTCACCTCGGCCGCTTCGGCTCGTGCGGCAGGAACAGCCTGTATTATCGAAGATCTTGCTTTCAATCAGGAAGTGCTGGCCGACTCCTTAGCAGAACTGAAAATATTGCTCGAGAAATTCGATTATAATGATTACGTCATTTGGGGGCATTTGCTCGATGGCAACATCCATTTTGTTATTATGCCCGATTTCTCTGACCCCGAAGAGGTACATCGCTACAAGCTCTTTATGGAAGAACTGGCAGAGCTTACTTTGAAGTTTGATGGAAGCCTGAAGGCAGAGCATGGCACCGGCCGCAACATGGCTCCATTTGTTGCACGGGAGTGGGGCGAAGATATTTTTCAGGTAATGAAAGACATTAAAAGGATTATCGATCCCAAGGGCATTCTGAACCCAGGTGTGCTTATTAACGATGATCCCAACATTCATTTGGCCAACCTGAAATCAATGCCTGCTTCGCATCAATTGATTGATAATTGTATTGAATGCGGCTTCTGCGAGCCGGCTTGCCCTTCAAAAGACCTTACTCTGACACCCCGGCAGCGGATTGTGATCTACCGCAGGCTTCACGAGCTTGAACTGAGTGGAGAAGTTGGAGCAGAATACCGTCATTTGGCCAAAACATTTAAGTATATGGGCAATGCAACCTGCGCAACCGATGGCCTTTGCGCTTTAAACTGCCCTGTCGAGATCAATACGGGCCACCTTGTAAAAGAACTGCGGTTTAGGGGAAACGGGCCTTTCGGTAGAATGATTGCCAGGCAAACGGGGTCGAATATGGCTTTGATTACCTCCTTTTTAAGGGCAATGCTCAACACGGTGGGTTTAAAGCAAAGGATTTTTGGCAGCAGCTTATTGGTTTCAACCACAGGCTTTTTAAACCGGATTATCGGAACTCCTGCATGGAATAACCATACCCCAAAGGGGGCTAAACGGATTAAAATACAAGGCTTAAACCATTCAGGCGAAAAAGTTGTGTATTTTCCTTCATGCATTAACCGCACCTTTGGACTTTCGGCCCAATGCCCCGAAACAGAAGACCTTGCTCAGACTACCATCAATTTGCTCCGCAGGGCAGGTTTTGAAGTGGTGCTGCCCCATGCATTTAACAGCCTTTGTTGTGGTATGGCCTTTTCGAGCAAAGGATTCAAGGCAGAAGGAAAACGAAAGGCTATGGAGCTTGAAGCAGCGCTCATGAAGGCCTCAGAAAACGGAAAGTTGCCGGTGGTTTGCGAAATGAGCCCATGCTTGCTGCACATGAAGGAAACACTGAATGAAAAACTTCAACTATATGAGCCGGTTGCGTTCAGCTTAAAGTATTTAATGCCGCGGCTTACTATTGAAAAGTTGGATGAGAAAATTACAGTGCATGCCACCTGCAGCACTACCAAAATGGGCCTCGATAAAGATCTTGAGCGGCTTGCTCTTATGTGTGCCCGCGAAGTGGTGATCCCTGATCAGGTTGGATGCTGTGGTTGGGCCGGCGACAGGGGATTCACCCATCCAAGGCTTAATCAATCCGCCCTTCGCCACCTTAAAATCCAACTGCCGGCTGATATCAAAAGCGGCTATAGCACAAGCCGCACATGCGAAATTGGGCTCTCATCGCAGGCAGGAGTACCTTACCGCTCGGTGTTTTACCTTATTGACCGGGCAACCAAAAAAAAGCTATAAACCACACGATATAAAATTAACGGGTATGCAATATGCGCAGCTTGTCATGGACAAGTGCGAATTTTATTTTACCCTTAAAAAACTTTTATCCCTTCAAGAAAAGCGAATGGATCCGGAAAGTTTTTAAAAAGGAAAAGCCTCCAAAAATGAAGGCTTTTCCTTGTCCATTTGACTTTTATCTGGTTATTGCTTTATCTGAACCCTACGGGTAATAATTCCCTGTGGGGTTACCATCTGAACAAAATAGATGCCGTCGCGCATGCCTGCCACGTTGATCTGGTGCCTATCGCCCACCACATTGGCAGAATAAACAACCTGGCCAAGTATGTCGATTATGCGAATCTCACTGATCATTTCGGGTGAAACCACATTCAGCACCGAACGGGCCGGATTGGGGAACAGCTGGAAGTCGGCTCCTTCACGAACCGGAATGGCAGTAACATCTGGCTGCAACGTGATTGGCACGGTTAAATTCTGATCAACTACCGTTACATTACCAGTTGCATCAAAGTATCCTATTTTGGTAACCCTATAGGCAAACGTACCAGGTGCAAGGCCTGTAAAAACATAATTACCTGCGGGATTTGTAATGGCACCTAAGGTAATAACCGCATCAGGAATTGGAATTCCGGCAGCATTTTTTACATCAAAGGTTACGGTATATGTAGGAGGAATTACCCTTTGGCCAATCCTCACATCGTCCAGGAACCAGACATGAGCATCTTCGCCTTCATATACAAAAGCCAGATAAATGGTATCATTATTAAATTCCGCAAGACTTACGGTGTTTGCGCGCCAGCTGTCTTCTACCGCAGATGTGGTCCAGATTTCTACATAGTTATTATCGGCGGGATTCTGACTTCCTCTTGACACCCTGACGCTGTTTTTGCCATACGATGCAGGGAACTGGTTTCTCGACCAGAAGGTAAGTTCTAAATCTGCACCCGGAGGGATGATTATGGCAGGGGTTACCAGCCAGCCTACTTCTCTTGCTGCAGCGTTCTGACGATGAAAGGCAGAATAGGTTCCGGGAGTGGTATTGTTGGCAAGATTGGTAACTCGCCACTCAAAAACCGAAGCATCGGGGTTATAGACCACCCAGCCTGTATTGTTAAACGTGCCTGTTTCAAAATCCTGCACATAAGGAAATGTATTGATAGTGGGTTCATAAACAGGAAGCGGAAACAGAGGCCCACCCTCAGGCACTGCCACAAAAAGACCAAATTCCGGCCCGTTGCTGTTTACGGCCGGGTTGAGGAACCCCGATGCAACCAAGGTAGCGGCAACACCATTCCCACCTTCAAGAGGAAGTTCGTAAGCCGCAACAACGGTACCTGCTAGATCACGAACCTCGATTACATTATTTTTGGGTTCAAGGGGAAGGTACTGTGAAAACTGACCAAATCCAATGTTTTCAATAAGCCGTCTGGACCCGACTCCAGTTTCCCAAATGCTTACCGGGGGTGCATCGGTAGCGCCATGAAACACCAACAAATCAATATTGGCAGGATTAGCCGCGGCTTCCCTCCCACGGTCATTTACAAAAAGCCTGAAGGGTTCTGCCGGTGTATAGCCCGTGGGGCTTAGGTTGCCTGAGCCTACTATGATGTACGTTCTGTTTTCAATGAGGTTTACCGTTTGAGTAACCCCAGCCGCAATGGGGGCACCGAGTGGGGTGACCGAAATATTATGGTCAACTCCTGCCGGTAGCGTTAAAAATGGAGAGGCCGTCCTGAACGGAATGCTATCAAACAGCATAACACCATTCAGATAAACATCAATAGTATCCAAAGCTAAATCGGCCGAGTTATGTATTAACTGAACCCTGGCTGTCGGGGGCGCCCCTTCCGGCCTAAGCTCCTGTACAACAAAGCCAGTGCCTACCACATGCGCCAAAATCCGAATGTTGCCGTTCTCAAGCACCCCTACAGAGTTTGTGGCAGTGAGGCTGGCATGACGAGGGCCAATTACAAAGTCATGTACCGTTCTTTCGTTAAGTATAGCTGTACTGGTAATGGCATTAATTGCTTCAACTACAGTGGCGCCTTCCGTAATATCAACGATCTGATACCTTGCCCCGGCCGGAGCCCCTACCGGAAGCGTAGAGTTTATTGTATAGGTCAAATACCTTCTGCCACCAAAGTAAAAAATATTCGGGTCGTAGGCGGCCGCATTGATGACGGTAGTAGGTATTTCGGCCTGAATTACACCTGTTGAGTTGGCAATTATAATCCCACTGTTGTTGCTGGTAACCAAAAACAGGTCAGGCTCACCGGGTATTGGGTTAAAAATGCCATGGTTGTTAAAAACAGCTTCGGGACTTATGGTGATTAACGCGGGCGTGTCGGGATTGGTGATAACGCCGTTTTCAAAATTCCAAACCCGAAATTCTATTCCGGGGGCCAAATTGATGTGTGCAATAAGTTTACCATTTGTATTTGGATCGCCAATAATGGAAAATGCATCGCCCAGACGGCCTGCCAGAGCTGTATAGCTCAAAACCAATTCAGGTTCGCTGGTAAGGCTCCTCCACCTGTATAATCTGAATGGACCGGCGCCCCAGCCGGTACCTTGTGGGTTTGTCGTTAGGCTTGAAACGAAAATATCATCGCCCACTGTCCTTACATAGTTTATCGGAAATGTTTGTACAGCTAAAATGCCGGTACCCATAGGTAAAGAAAATGGCGGGGCATCGGGATTTTGGCTGTCCCAAACCCATACATTTGTGGTCACTTCGCGCGATGGAACAATTACCCACCTGTTTTGATAAAGTGCTGCAGACCTTGCATTGCCTCCGGTACCGATTTGGGTGGGTAAAGCAGTGCCGGTTCTGTTTATAAGGGTGGATATGTCGAAATGGGGCTGAGCATAGCTTTGAAAGCTATATAGCAGCAGCAAAGACAAAAACCACAACATGCTTGCACGTAATTTTTTTTTCATTGGGATAGAAATTTGGTTGGATTTAAAATCGAAAATCAGTTCAAATATAAAAAAAATTTTTGAGTGACCAAAAGGAGCTGATTTTTTACCAATGCAAACGCATGAAGCAGGTAATAAAAATAATCAGGTTCAGTTATGGTTGGCTATAGTTTTTACAGGTTCTTGCGTTTTTTTTGCTAACGGCTGATATATTGAATGGCAGCAGGCCCTGAACCGGTTCTCACTATAGGAGCAGAAAGCAGTCGTAAAATAAGCCTTCAGGGTGCAATCAATTTTTTCGAAATAAAACCAATAATGATCAGCAAATTAAAAACAGGCGCATAAAAAAAACCAAGTGACAGAAGGCTTGCCTGACTAGCAAGTGAAAATTTATTGTAAAAAAAAACCGCCTCAATGTGCATTTGAGGCGGTCTCCTTCTAAAAAAAACCAGAAACTATTTTACTACCTGAAGGCGTTTGGTATGTAAACCCGTCTGGGTTTTAATCTGTACAAAATAAATACCGTACTTCAGGTCGCCTACATTTACCAAATGGTTATTTCCTGAGGCCGTTGCGGAATAAACTACCTGACCGAGCATGTCGATTATGCGAACCTCACTGATCATTTCGTTTGCTGCAATGTTGAGTACCGTCCTGGCAGGATTTGGAAATAAATTAATAGCAGTAGCTGTTTCGGTAATAACAGGCACTGCGGTGGCGCCGGGCTGCGAGCCGAACACATCATTCACCGTCATAGGACCGGTTACAATTACCTGGCGGTTGGGTTCTCCTGGCCATTCGCCCGCATTCCAATTTGCTGCATTAAAGTATTTGTATTGGTAGGTGCCGGCTGGGAGATTGAGTCTCTTTGAAAAAAAGAAAACATTCTCAGGATCGGCATCCATACTTTGAAGTGCGGGGATTTCGCCAGGTCTTGCCCAGTTAATGCCCGGGAAATTTCCTGTGATAAAGATGGTATTGCCCCCAGGTATAAAACCTGGCATGTGCCGAATGTCAACCCTGAATGTAACCTCGTGTCTGATTTGGGTAAGGGTAACATTTACAGTTCGGTCGGCACCTGAAACAACAACCTGTCCCGAAGCACTTTGGTAACCATCTCTGGAAATGGTAAACTGATGGGTGCCATTGGGCAAGGCAACAACATATACTCCGGGTTGCTGCGCAACTCCATTAATACTTACTGTTGCTCCAGCCACATTGGCGTTATCCTGGTCTCTCACTACAAATGTAACATTATAGAAAACCACCACGGGCAGGGAAAGGCCTTGGGTTATCAGCCAGTTGTTGGGCGAGACCGGGTTGTTGTTTGCAAGCCTTGAGCGGCTTATCATATGGGGCTGGTTGTTGGTAACTCCATAGAACCAGGTGCGGCCATCGCTGTCGGCATCTACAGCCATCCAGCCCTGAGGCAGCCAATCGGGGTTTATGGGCGAAACATTGCCTGCGCTAAAGTCTTCTGACAAAATCTGTGCCGGGGTGTCGCCGGTTCTGGTTGCAATAACTCCAACATTGTCGATAACCAGGCGCTCCATGCCGGTTACGTTGTGGTGGCGGAATGCGACCCTCACATCGGAGCTGTGAAACCCCGAAATATCGACCGAGCGTCTCTGGTAAATAAAGGGTTCGACCGTGGTGCCTAAGGTTTCTTCAAATACTTTCACAAAATCTGCCTCGTTGAAAGTATATGCTCCCGCCGGCACCCTGGCTACCCATACGCTGTAATGCTCCCTTCGAAGCAGGGGATCGGTAGCCGTTGATGCAACATCCCACGATAGATTAATGTTGTTGAAGAGGCCCGGATCCCTGATCATTTCAACATTTACAAAAACGTTTCTATCCACCACTGTTACAATGCCCTGGGTTGGATAGAAACCTGATCGGGAAACGGTAAAAGGATAGAAGCCCGGTGCGGCATTGAAGGTGTATTGCCCTGCCGGCCTGGCCACTCCATCAATGGTTAATACGGCGTCGGTAATCAGTTCGCCTCCAGCATCAGCTACTGTAAAGGTTACCAAAAACTGAGGGTCGGTACCGGCTGTGAGGGTTACCGGAATGGTGAAGTTTGCAGTATCGACCAAAAATGTGCCGGTGCCGCTAACATAGCCGGTTTTCTGCACGAAATACCTGAATTCGCCGGGGAAAAGCTTGAAGTTGTAGGTACCGGCGGGATATTCTTTGCCATTGAGTGCAATGACGGCATCGGCTATTGCCCCTGCGGCGTCGGCCACCGTAAAGTTAACATCAAACCTATCGACAATGCGTAAATCGTCGAAATACACTGTGCCGGTAACGCCGGCAGCTTGTCCGCTCCATGCCAACTGGAAGCTGTCGAAAAAAATATGTGTTCCATCCCATATTCCATTTCCGTTTACCCATCCAATTACCTGATCCTCAGGCAGGCGCCATGTAATTCGCCTCCAGCCTGTCCAGTCGATGGTAAACCACTGCGAACCTTCCAGATGATTGTTTCCTGCCTCCCTGGTCATAAACCGAAATTTGTTTCCGGATCCATCGCCATAAACAAATACTTCTATGGCCTGGTGACGTAAAAACGTGCGTTCCACTACATTTGCATTGCTTGCCGGGATGTGCTGCCTTATAAGGTGGCTTCCGGGTGCAACAGGTCTGGCAGGATCCCACCGGTAAGTTAACCTCATTGAACCGGTACTGCGAGTAGCAGGGTTAACGACTATAGTATCGCGGGCCATGACGGTTGCCGGAGCCCCTTCATGCTCAAGAATGATGCCTACGGTACTTCCGCTCCCCTGGGGGAGCCACCAGAGTGTAACGCCAGTTTCAAAATTGTCGATTGACCTGAAATTGGGGTTTGAACCACTTGCAGGGCCAGCAAGACTGATAAAGAAGAGGGCAAGCATTGCTGCCGGTAAGAAAGTAATCCTTGTTTTCATAGGAGTTCGATTTTGGTTTAAATTAGATTCTTGTAAAGATAAAAAAAAGGTGAGAGATGTCGAATCTCCCACCTCCCTTTGAGAATTATTTTATTATTTGTATGCGGCTTTGTTTCCAGCCACCATTGCCCAAAATTCTGACAATGTAGGTACCCAGGTCAAGCTCCTGGATATTTATCCTGATTTGATTGCCAAAGGGCTCGCGCGATAACACCATCCGCCCATCCATTGCATACACTTCGACCCTTTTTATAATTTCATCAGAAACAATTGTGATGTAACTTCTGGCGGGATTAGGAAAGACTCTAAAACCTGACGGATCGGGCTCTGCAATATTGGTAACATTGGGCCTGACTGTAACGGTTGCATTAACCACCAACGGGATTTCGGGGGTAGTCTGAGCAACCAAAGCCGGAAGCACGAATGTGCCGGTAGCGGTGTAGTTGCCTTCTAAGGCAGGGTTGTAACCTGCAATACTCCAGGTTAAGGCAACCAGGTGTGAGTTTCCGAACGAATCTAAAATGGTGGTGCTGGGCTGCAACTCGCTCAGGACAGTCGACTCAGGGGTGCCAAATGCCACAGAAACATTTTCGACCGGGGTAATGGATGCCAAAACCGGTGTTTGTCGAAGCACTTCCACCTGGTCGAGCATCAGCATATAACCGTCGTCAGAAACGTATTGTATTGCAATCCGGATAACCTGGCCTGCATACCTTCCGAGGAAGTACGAAAACGGCGTCCATTCTGGCGGGGCCTCAACATGATTTCCCGGAGATTTGAGAATAAAGGATGCCGGGTTGAATGAAAATGCTTGATTGTTATCGACCGATACCAGAACCCTGAATTGCTCAAGGCCCCTTGGGCTTGTTTTAGACTTGGCAAAAAACCGAAGTACACTGTTTTCAGTTGCTCTGATTTGCCTGGAAATCAACCACTTATTATTAACAGTGCCGGTCTGACCCGCCATGGCAATCAGGTACTTGGCGCCATCAACCGGCGGGTGGTTTTCAACAATTGGTTCGGGAGTGGTCAGGGCAGGGTTCATAACCTTGAATGCGAAAGGGGTTCCTGCTCCGGGAAAAATAAACCCTACGGGATAATTAGTGGGTTGAGCATGAACATCTGCGGTTCGCCAGGGAAGTAGATCGGTTGTAAAGTTTTCATAGGTTTCGAAGCCTTCCAACAGGGTTGTTGGGAAATTTGGCGGGGAGCGTTTTACATGCCTCAGGTCATCAAAGAAAATTGAACCCCTGAGGTTTGCTCCGGGCGCATGCCTTAAATGAAATCCATCAATAAAAAAGTTACTGCCTTCAAGAATACCATTTCCGTTTACCCAACCAAAAACCGGATCGCGCGAAAGATCCCATGAAACAAGTTTCCATCCCACCCAGTTTATGGGTATCCAGGCACTTCCTTCTAGATGATTCAGTCCGTCGCGAATCATTAACCTGAGCTCGTTGCCCGAACCATCGCCAAAAACAAACACCTGAAGCACATCGCTATTAGTGAACCTAATGGCATTTTGATCGGCTCCTGGCGGAATATGCTGCCTGATGTAAGGTGTTCCTGCAAACCCTTCCATCCAGGCATAATCCAGGCGCATGCTACCTGTGCTTCCGGTGGTGTGGTTTACGGTACTTATATTGTGAAACCTTCCGGTGAGTTCGGTTACTATACCTGCAGTTTGCCCTGCCTGTTGGGGATTCCACCAACTTACTATGCCTGCATCGAACGCATCAATGGTGGTTTTTTGGGTAATGGCCTGCTCGATCAGGTAAAAATTAAAGGTAAAAGCCTCTGTGAGGTTGTTGAAAGCATCGGAAAGTCCGGCGGCAACATGTACCTTGTAAACCAAAGAAGGATTGAGGTCTTGGGTAGGGAAAAACTGCAAAACACTCCGCCC
Source organism: Bacteroidales bacterium (assembly GCA_035477775.1). Taxonomy (GTDB): domain Bacteria; phylum Bacteroidota; class Bacteroidia; order Bacteroidales; family UBA7960; genus UBA7960. The sequence goes on from DATIKH010000133.1 coordinate 56,740, forward strand.
GTTTACAATACTGTGGCGGATCACACCAGGAACTGGAGCCCCACCATTAGCCGGTGCAAGGGTAATGGTTTGAGCGCCAATACCCGCTTCAAGGACTGGTTCGTTGTAAACCAGCCTTATAATCGGCCTCAATACTCTGGCCGGCTCTTTTTCGGTCGGCCAGGAATCAACCAACATGGCAGGTGTATTATCCTGTTCGGCAGTGGTAAAGGAAATCACAAAATCGCCTCCTTCAAGTCCATTATTATCGCCATCGAGAAGCTGCCCGGTAAGCAATCCCCTTGCTATGCTTCCATCAATTCTAAGCTCATAATTGGTAACATAGTTTAGCTGAGCAGTATTGATTACCAGAGTAAATTCATCTGTCCAAGAATATGACAGAGCTGCATTCGGGGTAATTCTAATGGCATCAAGAACGCTTTGCTGATTCATTTTCCGACTGAAACGGATACTTACGGGGGTGCCCGGAACCAGGCCGGTCAACTGCCCTGCAGGCAATACTCTTTCAACCACAGGAGCCTTTGTTGAAGTAAGGAAAACATCCAGAAAACTCAGGTTTTGGGCAATATTGCCATTCGGGTTGGAGGCAATTACCAGACTGGTATCTAAAGGTTGAAAATAATCCGACGAGAAAACCACATTTACGGTTGATAAAGGCTCGAGGTTTTCGATAAAGAAAAAACCATTGCTCAGCAGTGAAGGGTCGTTGGTGAATCTGTGAAACAACGACTCAAAGGAATCGGTAACATATGTCTGATTACCGATTGTTACAGTAATTCCGTTGAGCGGTCTGTTGGTTTCGATATCTCTGATAAAACCAGTAGCAACACCAATTGCGGGTTTTTGAAGGTTATGAAATTCAAGTATTGACCAGAGTGCTGCCAGTGCTTCCAATTTTTTCCATTCGGCATTCATGTTGCGCTGGTTCTGGGTGGGGTTTGTGTGAAAGCCCGCCTCGCTGAGCAACGATGCCATTTGCGAAACCCTGTTCACAAATAAAAAAGGAAATTGGTTTGTGTGGGTTGGTATGTTTCCTTGTAAAAAAACCCGGTCGGCAAAATTACCTGTAGTGGGTATGCGCATTGCCCCGGGAAGGTGTACATTCTTCAATGCACCGAATGCGGCTCCGCCTTGAGGTGTTTTCTCAATGGTAACTCCGTTATTGTTCCAACCTCCGTAAAGCATCAAGGTTCTATTAACCTCAGGAGCCCCGGCATCGCTATGAATTGATAAATAAAAGTCGACACCCAGGCTGTTTGCCCTATCAACGCGAGCTGTAAGGGTAACATTTTCCTGATCGTTGTTTCGGGCCAGATAAACCGCTTGAATGTCGGTATATTTTAAAAGATAATCGCGCAGTGCAAAGCCTACCCTTAATACTTTTTCGGATTCAGAGTAACCAAACACACCCATGTTCTCAAATTGCGAGTGCCCTTGGTCAATGAAAATTGTCCAGTTGTTAAGGCCCGTTATCCGTTGGACTTGAGCGGATCTGGCAGGCGCAATGGTGGCATAAACCAGCAGTGCTACAATCAGGATTCCAATCCGGTTAGGCCTTTTAATAAATGCCACCATAGTTTGCATTTTTGTTTGTTATCTATTGGATGTTAATTACATAAATACTTCCGGATTTATGATTTTCAAAAGCAATTTTTTTTCCGTCGGGCGAAACCGATGGGCTCATTGCAATTATATCGGTATTTGCAGTAAGCAGGAATTCCTGGCCTGTTTGAGGGTCAACGGCAAAAAGATCGCTTTGGGTAATCTGATAACCATCGTCCTTAGTAATCATTACAATAAGGTATTTACCATCGGGGGTCCATCGTGGGCGCTCTCCCCTACCAATTTGTTTCAACCCGGTGCCATCGGTGTTCATAACAAAAAGGCCCTGAGCAGACACCTGAAAGGCCAGCCTGCTGCCATCAGGCGATTTTACAACATTAAAAATGGCATTGTCTCCGAAATCGGCCATAACCCGGATATCAATATTGTCGGTGCTGCCTTCGAGAACCTTCCCTTCGATCGAAAAAGCAACCGGAGTTTCGGGCCTTTCGATAGGAACAGCCAGAGGTGCCTTGCCACTTTCTATCCATTGAATTCGCCCATCAATTACTACCCCCAGATGCAGGTCTTGATGCGTCCAGAGGGGAAGACCTTGAATGCCCCGCTGGGGTTTCGTCATGGCGTGGCTTTCGCCGGTTTCGGCATGTATTATTTCAATCCATTGATGACGCAGGTCATTAATATAGCCGGAGGCGCGTGCAAGCAGGGTTTTGCCATCTGACGACCAGGAGAAACCAAAGCCCACCCCATCGCGATCAGAAATCTGCCTTAAACCACTACCATCGGCCATTGCCACCCACAAGCCCTTGTGTTTTTCGGAAGAAAAGGCAATGTACTTCCCATCGGGCGACCATACGGGATGGAGCCAAATCCTTTCACTTGCAGGAATCAACTCCCAAGGTTCACCAACAACAACCGGCTGAGCTCTGGAAATCGAACTCAAAACCAAAATAAGCATGGCTGCCGGCAAAATTATCAAAACACTTTTTCTCATAGTTGGTTGGTTTTTTATGATTTATTTTTTCAAAGTAATTAGTTCACTTTCATGACTTTAAAAGTCATCACCTTTCCACTTTGGGTAATTACGGTTCCGATGTAGAACCCTACCGGCAAACCTTCAAGCGACAATTCATCCAGTCGGGTATCCTCACCGCGTTCAACCTGCCACATTTTTTGTCCGGAAGTATTAAACAGCGAAATTGTACGTCTGCCTAAATTTTGGGGGTAAGTCAGGAAAAACCTGGTGGTTGCCGGATTTGGATAGACTCTCAATGAAATGGGGTCAATATCCTCAACCGATAATGCCGCAGTAGTGGTAAACTGCACAACCGGCGACCATTGCCCCCGGCCGCAGGCATTGATGCCAGCCACCCTGAGATAATGCGTGGTGTTGGGTGCCTGCAGGGTAATATTAGACATATTTTGGGTAAGATTCGGGCGGTCAATAATCAGTGAACCTTGACCAAATAAGGGATCTTGCGAAACCTGCAGATGGAAATTGGTGGCTTCGGGTAAATGCTGCCATTGAGCCACCGATGTAAAGTTTACGTTTTGCTGGCCGCTTAAAGGGTTATTAATAGCCGGGGTTGAAGGAAAACCGGTATTAAAGCGATCGATCAATGAATAGGAAACGGTCCTGTTATTGATGGCTTTTACCCGGTAAAAATACGTTTTCTGACCCTCAAACCATTGGCTGTTGATGTTAAAAAAGCGCTGGTCGATTGTGTCTGTCTCAAACTTAAGCAACGATGATGCACTCGGGCCATCAAATACCATTAAACTATATCGACTGATTCCGGGTATTTCGTTCCAGATAATTTGATTGCCTTCGCACAAGGTTGCTCCGTTGTGTAGTGAAAACGTCGGTGGGTTTATATGAATAAATTCAATAAAACCTGAATTTTCGCCAATGGTCTTGTTTCGAGCATATTCGGCTACTGCCAGATATCGGAAATTACGTTGCATATTCAGGCTGAATCTATTGCCAAAAGCCACCTGCAAGAATTGAGGATTTACCAAGTTATTCATTGCATCCGGAGGCTCATTGGATCCGAACAAAAGAAAGCGATCGGCATTTGAATCCATATTAAGTACGACCAACTCGTTGTCGTCGGCTATTGAACCAACATCAATGATTCTGGGCTTCCTGAGAGTCGGAGCTGGCAACCAACTGGCGACCGGTAAAATAGTCTTTTGGGAAAATAAATCACTCCTAAGATGGCCAGCTAAATTCTTGCTGAGGTTTAGCAAGCCGCTGGTATGAAAAAAAATATAACCGGGAGCATTATTGGCAGGGTTATTCCTGTGGGCAATAATTTGGTTTCCGATTTCAGTTACAGGCCAGTTTAACGCGTCATAAAGGCGATACGATCCAAGACTTGGATAATGGTGGCGTCCGAAGCGACGAGCCTGCTCGCCCCACCATGCATCAAGTGCGATGAAGTCCTGCCCGCCCCCAATAGGCCAATACAGTTGCGGAGAGAGATAATCAATATAGCCATGCTTTAACCATGCCAGAGGGTCGGCGTTAATGGTTGACCAATTGTTCGCGCCGGTTATTCCCGGAGGCAGGGTGGTGCCATAAAACTGAGCTACCAAATGGTTGGTAGTGTAGATGCCTGCCGGACTAACTCCAAACAACAGCGAAGGGTTGATAGATTTTATAGTGTCATTGACTTCCCTGATCATATTGTTTACCGAGGCCCTGCGGAAATCGCCGCGCGTAAGGGTTGTAAACAATGGTCCATGATAATAACGCCTTATAAAAGCTTCGTTGCCAAAAGCATCGAAGGTATGTTGGTCGAGGTTTAATGGCATGTTGACGGGATAAAAATAATCATCGAAAATTATTCCATCAACGTCGTAATTATGCACAATATCGGCAACAATGTTTTTAATTATTTGGGTTGTTTCAGGATGGCCGGGGTCGAGAATGGTACTGTTGTTGAAGTTGATAACCAGGTGTGGGTGGGTCCGGGCATAATCGCCGGGGAGGCCTGCGAAACTTCCGGTAACACTTTCGAACCTGTATGGGTTGAGCCATGCATGAAGCTCCATTCCTCTTTGGTGTGCCTGTTCAATGGCAAATTGCAAAGGGTCATACCCTGGATACTGCCCCCTTGAGGCAGACGAAGTACCCAGAAGATGTGACCACGGCTCGTGGGCCGAATGGTAAAAAGCATCGGCAAAGGGCCTTACCTGAAAAAACACCACATTGACATTGGCGGCCTCCAACCTGTCGAACATTTGTATAAGGCTGTTCTTTTGGGTCTGGACCGACCCTACAGGAGGCCAGTCAATGCGCCATGCCGTTGTAAACCAAGTTCCACGTAATTCACGCGCCGGTTGGGTGGCAATGGAAAAAAAGGAAAAAGGAAAAAGGAAAACAAACAGTAAGAAAATTTTCATAAAGCTGCCTAAATAATTATGCAGGTAACGGCTATTTGATGAAGCCGTTACCTGCTTTTAAACAATGGTTATCTTTTAACATGGTCAATTCCAATACCAAAAGGTATTACGCCAGTAACAAAAAACTCAGGTGGGGCCGAACCATCTATTCTGAAACGTTTCACCCCAGATCTGGAGCCGTCACCAACAATCTCCCCAAGCAGGTTGATGTCGTCCTGATGCCTGAATGGATAGTAAATATAGCCGCCCTCTGCATCTACCACTATGGATGTAATAAAAGTGCGCTCGGCCTCGCCGCCTTGAAGCGAAAATCCTTCTAGGGCATCAATGAGCTGAATGTTCGACCCATCGAGATTGCTTACATATAGTCCAGGATTCAGACCACCGCTGGCATTGTTTATGGCAAAGAAAATTTTCCCGTTTTGGGTATCCACTTCAAAAGTTCTGATTTTGAATGGGAAAAGGTTGTCGATCCGGGCAATAAACGCCCCTGCCATGGTAAATCTAAATAGACCTTGCCCGGTGCCATGCTTACTGTACCATATTTCGTTATTTACTATCCTGACGGTTCCATCAGTCCACCCAAATGTACTTGACACATTCAGATTTGCGGCCATTTCTGCAGGTACGTTCCAAACGAATGGGCGGGGATATTCGGCCAAAACTTCGGAATGATGAATACGGCGTACGCCCTGGAATCGGTCAAGCCAGTAAACAAATCCGTTCTGATCGACAGTCGATACAAACGGATCGTCAATATAAGTGTGTTCAAGCAGGCTGGGAGCGGTAATTGTATAGCGGTTTGTCCCGGTCAGGGTAGTGGTGAAAATTGAGCCATCGGGTGGCGTTCCGGCTGGAGCAAACCTGATGTGATTGCCTGCATCCGAAATAATTAGTCTTTCTCCAAAAACACTAACCGACAGCGGATGCATGCCTACCGAAATTGGCAAGGGTACCAATGGCGCTACGGCTCCGGTGTAAAGCATTTTTTTGTAAAGGCGCTGAGTTATTGCGTTTGTAATGTAAAGTGTTTTGGCAATTTCGGCTTTTACAGTGACTTGAATACTCGTAGAAAGGGTTTCAAGCCCATCGAAAATTGTAACAGTAACCGTGTAAACCCCAGGAAGATTGAACCTGGTTGTGGGCCTGGGTTCGGTCGAAGTACGGCCGTTACCAAAATCCCACCGAAACGTTACCTGATCGGCTAAATCCGGGTATTGAAAAAACTCCGCCCAAAAAGTTACCTCATCGTTAAACACGATTCCTTCAGGATAGAACCTAATTACCGGTTGAGGTTTTATAACCCTAAACTCCCTGGTATGTACAGTTTCTTTTCCTCCGGCAGTAATGGTAAGCGTTGCGGTATATATTCCCGGCCACGGGTAATACACGCCCTCCGGTTGAATTGCGGTAGTGGTGGAGTCACTTGTTGCCACTCCATTCACAATAATTTGCCCACCTGGGAAACTCCAATGGTAGGATTCGGCATTCTTGGTCCGGTTAATAAACCTGACTGTTGAAGGAGCGAACAAACGGTCGACATTTTCGATTGTAAAACTGGTGATCACCTCGCCCCACATCCGTTCATCTTCCTTTTCGCAGCTTATCAAAAGCGCAGCCAACAACAAATATACAGGCCAGATTTTTATGATTTGCTTAGGGTTCATGGCTTATAGTTATTTACTTTATGATTCTGAAATTTCGCGAAGAAGTGGTGCTGGCATTGGTTTTACCGATTACAGCAACTGATTCAATGGTTCCGCGTGAGTTGTCCTCTACAGTGGCTTCATCTATATGCTGGGCCAACCTTGCTCGGGTAAGGTTGGTGCGTACAAATTCAAACCCGAAAGGTGTGAGGTTTCCAGTAAATGCGCCTGTTTGTGGATTAAACTCAAAGCATAGAACAGGTGCACCAGGAAACAAGCTTAACACATGGGCCCTGTTCATTTGCAGGCTGAGTTTTTGTACAATGGCATTAAAAGCTGGGTTGCTCATTTGTTCGATAAGCAACGCACCTGTTGAGGTCAGCATTCCGAATCCACTACCGACGTAGAAAGGGCAAATGATCACATATGCGTTTTCAATTGTTTGGTAAAAATCGTTGAGCGATTCACCTGCTCTCGGAAAGGATTCGATCAGGGTTCGCTCAATAAATATTGTATCGGTCAGGTGATTAGCCGATAGCCTGACGGTTTGTCCGCTCACGGTAAATGCCATCCTTACCGAAAAATTCTGAATCCTGAATCCCTCGTAAAAGAACGAAATGGTGCTTATATCGTCGTGCTCCGACCAGCTTACGGTGCGAAGCATAAGGGTGTCGGTTACTTTTGCATCTTGCATTTGGGCAAGCAGGTTAAAAGGCTTTATTAAGCCTGTGGGGGTGCCCAATTCGGCCAGGTTGTCGTTCTTATCGCAGGAAGCAAAAAAAACACCAATAGCCGCTAATAAAAGAAAAGATTTGAATAACATCTTCATCTTAAAAGGTTTTTTTAATTCGACAATGTTGAATTGGCCGACCACCAGAACGGGGTTACAATCCATCTTACATCTCTGGCGCCAAGTCGGGCAATTTCTCTTGGGTTGAAAATGTATTCTGTTTGAGGGTCGTAGGGCAGACGTTGAATCCATTGCCCGTTGTATTCAGGCAGAGCCCTTTCGGGGTATTGAAGACCCGGAAAAACTGAAGGAGAAAACCCGTGACGTCGCATATCCGACCATACCTCTGGTTGCAGATAAAGTGCAATGTATTTTTGCATCATAATATCAGATATTCTCAGTGCTTGGGCACTCTGAGCTACGGCGGGAGAGTTTTTGTATGCCTCAAAATATTGCCCCACACCGAGTCGGTTAAAGTTTCGCCGAATTCCGTTCAGGTAAGCCTGAAATGCCCTTTCTCTATTGGGCAAATAAAAAGCTGCCTCAGCCTCTATGAAATACAACTCTTCGTCAGTAATAAAAATAATTGGAGAATTGTCACTTGTCCAGTATCCATTATAAAGTATGGCAAAGTCGTCAATACTTAAAGCCCCTATGCCGGTACTTGCCGGAACAGAAGCATAATTTCCGTTTCGGCCAGGGGTTGTGAGCCTATACAGCCTCGGGTCGCGTTGTCCCGAGAGGTTCATCGCATTCATAAAAAAGGTTGTATGAACTGAGTTGTTAAGCATATTGCGGATATCGGCAAAGTCCCATTGCGGGCTTGTCCTTGAAGGTCCCCAGGGGTTGATTTCCCATGCATTTGCCGGGTTGTCAGGAAAAGCATAAAGAGGTTCTGCCCAATTTGGTCTGGCCAAATCAACCGCATCAAGCACGGCCTGATAGCCCGTTTTAAAATTGGCAGTTCTTAGCAACATTCGGGCACGTATGGCATGTGCAAAAGCTTTCCATCTGTTTATATTGCCGGCAAAAATATGGTCTTCGGCCTGCGTCATGGCCCTGTCGGTAGGCCTTGACATTTCAAGGGCCTGAATGCCCTCAAGGAGTAATCTGTCCACTTCGGCATAAACCACATCCTGAGGATCGTAAGTTGGGTTGTGAATGCCTGTAAAGGCCTGAAGAACCGGCATGTCGCCGAAAAGGTCGGTTGCTGTCAGTGTTGAAAAAGCAAGGATAATTTTGCCCACTCCAATATAATTTTGAGAGCCTTCACTTTCAGCAAAAGAAATCATTCTGTGCGCGTTTCCGCCAGTATCAAAATAATGGCGCCTCCAAGGGTTAACCCTTAACACCCCGCGGTAATCCCAACGGTCCTTTACTGCATTGGTACCAAATGTGGTTGTAACAAATTGGGTAATATAGGCAGTGGTTTCTCCGTGGGAATAAAGTGAATAAGCCATATTGCCCAGAACGGCCGGCAGCATAAAGTTTGGGGTAGTTCTTTCGTCGTTGTCAAGGGAGGTGTTTACATCCAGAAAATCATCACAGCCCCAAAAGAAGATGACAGTTATTATAATAAAAAAGTATCTCTTCATGGTATTTAAAATTTAAGATTTAAACCAAATGTTATAGATCTGCCGTGGGGTACCTGAAAAAAATCTACACCCATAGTGCCTGCTCCACTACCACCTCCGGCATCCGGTCCGGCATTATTTACCTCGGGATCTCCCCCTGAATAATTGGTTAGAAGCAAAGCGTTTTGCAGCGATATGTTTATGCTGGCCTCTTTTAAGCCTAACCTAGCAATTAAGGAATTTGGAAGAAAATAATTCAGGCCCACATTACGCAAGCGTACCCAGAAAACTTCTTCAACGAAATTGGTTCCTGCAAGAATGTAATTATTAATGAAAAAGTTTTGATCCAGGGTGACAGGTGTAGTGTTCGGGGCAAAAGTACCATCCGGAAGCTCTACTACTCCATCAAAAATAAACTCCTGGTTTCGGTATTTTCCTACCATATTGTGTTGGCCTGTTGAAACAAGAAACTGTCTGGTGGCATTAAGCAGTTGAGCACCATAAGTTCCATCAACCAAAAATGAAAATTCCAGGTTTCTGAATCTAAAATTATTGTTCAGCCCAAAATAAAACCTTGGTTCGCGGTTTCCTATAAATCTTTTCTGATTGTCAATTCTTGGGAAACCATTATTGTCAACGATTACTTTACCTTCGCTGTTTCGCAGGTAATCGGTACCTACAATTCCAAACAGGGGTTTACCAATCCATGAGCTGGCAATTGCTTGGGTAGAGACTTGGCCGAAGGTTACAGGAAACTCAACCAGGTCGCCAAAAAGTTCGGTCAACCGGGAGCGGTTTCCAAACCCATTGAGGGTTACCTCCCAATTAAGATCCTCCCTCCTTATTATCCTGCTGCTGATAAGAAGTTCAATACCCCTGTTTTCTACCGAGCCTGAGTTTACTGCCTGCAATATAGCGCCGGTAACCGGTGTCACCCTTGGCTGAATTATTTGGTCGCTCGACACTCTGTTGTAATAGGTCATGTCTATGGTAAAGAGACCGTCCCAAAGCCTTAAGTCGGCACCGATTTCAAATTCTCTGGTAATTTCTGGTTTTAGGAGCGGGTTTCCAGCAAAGGCTCCATTTCTCCATCCGCCTCCGATACCAAAAAACTGCTCTAGGGTTTGTGTTAGGCGATGTGGAGGGGCGTCCTTACCAACACTGGCAACACTTGCCCTTATTTTTCCAAAAGAAAAAATGCGGGCGGCCCTTCCATCGAGCAACTCACTAAAGATAAATGCTGTACTGATTGAGGGATAAAAGAATGAGCGGTTTTGCAAGGGAAGGGTCGAAGACCAGTCATTGCGTCCAGTAAAATTCAGAACTAAAAATCGGTCGTAATCAATGGTTAGGTTACCAAATACACCTATAATTCTCCTATTGGATGTTGCCTGATTATTTCGCACCACGCGCAGGTTGTTTATGGAGTGCAGGGCAGGGTTGCGGAAGCGCTCACCCTCAACGCTGGTATTGCGTGCAAAATTAGACTGAATGTTTTTCCCTACCATGGTAGTAACTCGCAGTCTATCTGTGAATTCATTATCGGCAACTGCCAGTAATGTAGATGTTATTTTCTCGCTTTCGCGATTAAGCTCACTTATGGATCCCTCAAAGTCAGTTCCTTCCGATCCGGGCTCCTGAACAGATTTTAGGTGCTGCTGAAAATAGTCGCGCCCGGCAGTATAATTAAAAGATAGCCAATCTAAAGCCTGGAAAGTAAGATTAATGGTGTTGATATTGCGGCTTACGTTATCGGTTCTAACCTGATGAAAAGCGCTCCACATGGGATTATCGGGGACTTCGGCAAGATTGCCGCTTACGGGTATCCAAACATTCCGTTCTGAGCCATCGGGGTTACGGTAATCGATCATATTATCCCAAACCGGCCAGCGGTAAAGATCTCTTAGCCAACCACCGCTTGAACTGAATATACCAAGCCGGTTATTAGTCCTGACTATGTTAGAGGTAGTGGTGACCGAAATGCGGTCACTGATGTTTACTGTTCCTGATAGGAAAGCTGAGTTTCGTCCAAAGAAAGTATTGGGTACTATGCCTCTATCCCCCAAACTCGACAGCGATAAAAAATAGGTGAGTTTTGAGGTACCTCCGCTTACATTAGCGTCAATCTTATTAGCCATTCCGGTTTGGAAATAGTTATTTAGGTTGTCATGTACCTGATCGCTTCGCCTTAATGGGGGTCCCCAATGCGAGAACGTTCTTGGGTGGAAAATTCCTGCCCCTCCTGTTGTATAAAACTGTTGTGTGTCGTGCAACCAACCCACCTGCGAAATGGTGGAAGAAGTTGATAGGCCAACAGAAACGACACCCTCTTGTCCGCGTCTGGTAGTAATGATTATTGCACCATTGGCAGCATCGATGCCGTAAAGCGCAGCCGCCGCAGCCCCTTTCAATACCGTAACCGATTCAATGTCGTTTGGGTTAAGGTCGGCAATCCGGTTGGTGGTTCCCCTTATGGAGGCATTTGAAACAGGAACTCCATCGATTACAAACAATGGCTGATTGTCTCCATCAACAGAGGTTGCCCCGCGCAAAATAATTTCTGAAGAAGACCCGGGTGCTCCTCCTGTAGAGCTAATCTGTACCCCCGAAACCCTTCCTTGAAGCGCATTCACAACATTTTCCTGACGTGAAGCTCTAATAGCATCAGAATCAACGCTCTGAACATTGTAGGTAAGAGTCCGCTCCTCACGTGCTATACCCAGAGCGGTAACCACTACTTCTTGCAGTGCAGCTGCTTCGGGTTGGAGTACCACATTAATGATGGTTCGATCCCCTACAATGGTTTCATAGGTCTCCATACCAACAAAACGAAACACCAGCACATCGCCCGACGAAGCATTGATCCGGAATTGTCCCTCCAGATCGGTGGTTGTGCCAATGGTCGTTCCTTTAATTAAAACGGTAACCCCGATAAGTTGAGTGCCATCCAAGGCATCAGTTACCGTTCCGGTAATCTGCCTGGCCTGTCCGTGCAACCCAAGCGTCGTGAAGATCAAAAGACCTAAAAAAACAAAGATCTTCTTCATGGTAAATTGTTTTTGTTAGATTTAAATTATTAAAAAATGATTTTTCGTTTTATTCACCAAGCCTCTCGTAAGCTTCCAATGCATTTTTTACTGATCCGTACTTTAGCAGCAAATCCCTTGCTTTTACCGAATCAAGGCTAAGTTCTTCCATAAGCATGCGGGTACCGCGTAGCACCAACTTTTGGTTTGTAAGCTGCATATTTACCATTTTATTCCCTTTTACCCGCCCCAACTTAATCATTATTGTTGTGGTAATCATGTTCAGAATCATCTTTTGGGCGGTTCCTGCCTTGAGCCTTGTGCTTCCGGTAACAATCTCGGGGCCTACAATGGCTTCAATAGGGTATTCGGCTTCGCGCGAAACGAGTGAATTGGGATTGCAGGTAATACATCCGGTAAGAATTCCGTTTTCGCGTGCCTTTCTCAGGCCTCCAACCACATAAGGCGTTGAGCCTGATGCTGCAATTCCAATAACTGTGTCGAGCGTATTTATGTTGCGCTCTTTCAGCTCTTCCCAAGCTTTATCCTGGTCATCTTCGGCAGCCTCAACCGGATTTCGCAATGCCCTGTCGCCTCCGGCAATCAACCCTATAACCAGACCCTGGGGTGCACCAAAAGTGGGCGGAAGCTCCGAGGCATCCAATACACCCAAACGACCACTTGTACCTGCACCCAAATAAAAAAGGCGGCCCCCGTTGCGCATTCGCTCAATAATCTGACAAATCAAAGCCTCAATTTGGGGCAAGGCCTTACGCACCGCTATATGAACCTTGGCATCTTCGCTGTTGATAGAATCAATTAGCTTCTTCACAGTCATCTTCTCAAGGTTTTCAAATTGCGAAGGCGACTCGGTTATGCTAAGTTCAAATTTTATTTTTTTATCCCTGCCCGACATTATCCTTTACAAAAGTTTTAATTATAAAATTTGTGAAACTCAATAAGGCCCAACATCGGATCCTTAATAATTTTCCCAATGGTAAATCCACAATCGTGCGCCGCTTCTTTGAGTACTCCTTCAAAATGCCAGGCTATGCTTCCGGTAAAATGCACCGGGAGGCTTTGTGCCCGAGGGTATTGGGCTATGTTGCGGTTAAAAAACTCTTTGAATGAGCTTTTTACCAGTTGGTAAACAAACCCGTCGCTAATATGCTTTGAAAGAAACGGAGTAAAGGAAGCCAGATAACGATTAGGAAATGGCTTTCGGTAAACGCTTTCAAGAATCTCGGCCGTAGTTTGGCCAAATGTTTTCTCAAAACTTACCTGAAGATGCTCCGGAGCCTGATTTTTGAGAAAATCGGCTACCAGTTTACGGCCAAGAACTGCTCCGCTACCTTCGTCGCCTAAAATAAATCCTAGTGGCGAAACATGTTGTTTAATATTGACTCCATCGTAATAACATGAGTTGGAGCCGGTGCCTAATATTGCGGCAATCCCTTCGCTATGCCCGCATAAAGACCGGGCTGCTGCAAGCAGATCGCTTTCTACTTCAACCGAGGATACTTCAAAAAAGTTTTTAAGGACTGACGACAGCAGAGCCTTTTTCTCTGGATTGGCACAACCTGCTCCGTAAAAAAATATCTTCCGTATACCCTCACGCCCAAGTGTAAATTCCCCAGAGAGGGTAGAATAAATATCGTCGGCCGATTGGAAAAAAGGGTTTATGCCTGCAGTCTGACAGTTCATTTCAGGGATTTTTTCATCGGCAAGCAAAAACCAATTTGTCTTTGTCGATCCACTGTCAGCAATTAGCACCATAAAATTTAAATCATTAAAATTCTATTCAAAAGTGATAACACTCAGGTTCAAGACCTTCGGCTTGGACGTATTACCAAAGCGCGATAAATGGCTTCAATACTAATATATCTAACTTTTGCTTACTTGCAAATTTAAAGATAAAACCTAAAAGTTTTATAAAAATTTACGAAAATATAATCACTGCAGTCTGAAAGTATAATTTTAAGAGTGCTTAAAATATTTTAGAATAAAAGTCTTTCAGAACACATTATTAATTTAGCTATCTATATATTACGAATTAATACAGACCTTATCGAAAGCAAATTTTGAATTTAATCCCAATACATATTTTCGCAAATCCAAAAAGATTCGATTATGAGAAATACTCCTAAAAGGTTGTAGTCTAATTATCCAGAAAGGCATTAAAAAGCTTAAAAATTCTGTCAATAAAAAGGACGAGTAGAAAATTCTACGCGCCCCTCAAGATTAGAGTTGTTCTTGAGGCAATCAAAAAGTCATAACCATTTAGCGGCTAAGCACAGCTATTTTACCTTTATCTCCTCTCGGCAGATAATAGATGTTTTGAAACAGGTTGAGAAAGCCTTTTAAGACCTTTTAAAACCTAAGATTAAGCAAAACATAAAGTAATTCAGGACATTTTGCCACCACTTGCCTAATAAAGAAAATATTTTTCCGCTCTTTTGATAAAGGCCGGTATCTCCTTTGTCCAGAGGGGCAGAATATCTTCTACCAGAAAACGTCTTCCGAATGCTTTGCGAACTTGGTCGGTGCCGCAAACTTTATCGAACATATCGAGACGGCTTTGGTGGGCTAATTCAAAAACGTTTTTCTCAGGGTGCAATTTTTTAAGCTCCTGCAAAAAATAAAATTGTAAAAGCGAAAGCGGGGCTTTTTGTGCATCGATTATGTGTACCTGCACTCCGTGTAACATTTTATTTTTCATATCGGTGTAGAAGGCGCGATAGTGAATGGGCCTGAAAATTACTCCTGGTATTTCCAGATTGTTTAAACGATTGGACAACTCTGAAGCATTTCTGATCCAATCAATTGCAAAAGTCTGAAAAGGAAGTGTGTATCCAACACCAATATTTATTACATGCAACTCGCCCAGGATTCCAGAAGCCGGATAATAATAAGACGTGATGGCATGCGGTATATGAGGCGATGCAAGCACCCAATGCAGACCGGTCTCCTCGAAAGTCATGTTCCGCTCCCACCCCTGCATCTCAATTACAGTAAGCTTTGCCTGGATTCCATTAGCCAGCAGACGTTCGCCATTCAGAAACTTTGCAAGTTCTCCCACGGTAAATCCATGCACATAAGGAATTGGAAATTGGCTAACAAAAGAGATGAAACCTTCCTTTACAAGAGGGCCTTCAAACTTGTTGCCTCCCAGCGGGTTGGGGCGATCTAACACCATAAATTCAATTCCTTGCTCTGCTGCAGCCTCCATAGCCAAGCCTAAAGTGCTGATATAGGTATAGGAGCGTGAGCCTATGTCCTGTATGTCGTAAACCAGTATATCAATACCTTTTAGCATTTCTCGTGTCGGTTTACGAGTGCGGCCATAAAGGCTGTACATGGTTATGCCGGTAATAGGGTCTTTTTTATCGTCAATTAACTCCCCTGCGGGGAACTCGCCACGCACTCCGTGTTCAGGGCCGAAAAGGGCTACAAGTTGTACCCCGGGAGCTTCATGCAAAATGTCGATTGTTGATCGTAACTGGCTGTCAACACCGGTTGGATTGGTTATCAGCCCAACGCGTTTCCCCAGCAATGGTGCAAACCCTTTTTCGCGCAAAACATCAATGCCTGGTTTTACCTGGCTAAAAACTAACATACTGTTAAAAATCAAAACTAATAAAACAACAGTTTTTTTCATAATTTTTTAAGTGTATTTAATGCGTCTGGTTTGCCCAAAAGCAGGGTTAACAAGGCAAAATTAATAATTTTTTCCACTATTGACCGATGAAAGCGATAAAGCAAATTCCAGGCCAATTTAAACCCACAATGGTACCGAGGGCGTTTCTGTTTATCTTTGTGCTTTTTTAAATAAAAAGGTCTGATTTTAAATTTATCAACTTATGAAGCAAGGAAAAGTAGTATCGCTCCTGTATGTTCTCAGAGCCGGCAACAGCCAGGGTGAAATTATCGAAAGTGTTGAGGAAAATCTTCCAGCGCAGTTCATCCTGGGTATTGGAAGTCTGATTCCGGACTTTGAAAGTCAGATCGTAAACCTCAAACAGGGCGAAGGATTTGAATTTATAATCCCATCCGAAAGGGCTTATGGGGCTTTTGATGAGCAGGCGGTGGTAAACCTTCCCAAAAGCACTTTTATCTATGAAGGAAAAGAGCTTACGCATCTGCTCGAAGTTGGAAATGTGATTCCGATGTCCGACCAGGATGGCAATATGATCAACGGAAAGGTATTAGAGGTGGGTTTTGAATCGGTAAAAGTGGACTTCAACCACCCTCTTGCAGGCCGCGACCTGCATTTTAAAGGCACATTGCTCGAAACCCGCATGGCAACACCCGAAGAGATGGCGCATGGACATGTGCACGATGATGGTTGCTGCTAATAATACCTTTCAAAAACGAAAAAACACAAACTTCACACCAGTTAAGCCGCCCTAAACAGTTTTGAGCATTTTAATATGTATGGTTACCCCCATGGCAATGATTAATAGTAGAATCCTGATCCACCACTGATCCACAGCAAAAGTTGCCGACAATGCGATGGTTGTCCACAACAGAGCGATGGCAAATATTTTAACCTTCTTTTCTACTCCACCTTTTTCGTGATAATTTCTGATGATTTTGCCAAAATACCTGTGGTTTACAAGCCATGTATAAAATCGTTTGGAACTTAAAGCATAAAACCAGGCCGAAAGGAGCAAAAATGGAGTGGTTGGAAGTAACGGAAGCGGAATGCCGATCATGGCAAGGCCAAAAAACAAAGTACCTGCAATAATGCAGGCTATACGTACCCAGGGACTCAGATTCTTTCCAAAATGTGGTGTTGCTGCAGGCTTCAAAACTTAAGTGCTTTAAATTGATATTGAATTAATTATTACGTTGTTGGGAAAAACTAAATGTCGATTCTTTGGAATAATTAAATTTGACACCGAAAATTAAATGGCGCAGCAATTATTAAAGGCGTAAAATTACTTCTTTCGAAAAGAAGGAGTGCTGAATACAACGATAAAAATGCATTGTATGGAACCTAAAGTAAACAATGAGCAAGTTTTCAATCTAAAAAACAGTTTTAATGAAAGGTTTTTTGTAAGAAGTTACCTGCCCGAATCAGAGAAACCCATGGGCATTGTACAGGTAATTCATGGCATGGCCGAGCACGGGGGTCGGTATTCAGAGTTTGGTAACTATCTGACCAAACTTGGGTTTGGTTTGTATGTTGCAGATCTTCCCGGTCATGGCCAAACGGCCGAAAACTCCATGCAGTTAGGACATATTTCGCCCAATGACGGTTGGGAGAAAATGCTTGATAATACACGAACCCTATATACTCATATCCGGACCAGCCACTCGGAAGTGCCGGTTTTTATGCTGGGTCATAGCCTGGGTTCAATTCTTGCCAAGCATATCACAGCTCTTTACCCGCTATATGTGCAGGGTTTGATATTATCAGGCACTTTCGATGTACCCGAAAGCAAAATGCGTCTCATAAATATTTTTCTGCAATTCCAGTCCTTTTTCCTAAGCTCTGAAACCAAAAGCAAATGGTTTAACCGGTTGTTTTTTGGAGGTTTCAACATGCATTTCAACCCGAGGCCCACACCTTACGAATGGATTTCTTCTGTTCGCGAAGAGGTTGACCAGTATGCCAATGACCCATATTGCGGATTCGAATGCAGTGTAGGTTTTTTTAAAAGTTTCGGAAGGGGTTACTTAGCCATGAAAAAAGTAAGCCAAAACCTTACGTATCGAAAGACATTACCAGTGCTGATTTTTTGCGGACAGGATGACCCCGTGGGTAATTTTGGGAAAGATGCTATTAAAATACACAGTGATTTTTACAAGCAACGGTTTCAGAATCTAACCATTAAGGTCTTTAATGGTCGACACGAATTGTTTCACGAAAAAGACAAGGAAAAAGTGTTCGAATATCTTCTTAACTGGATGCTCGAATACCTCCATACCCGATAAAATTAAGTTTAATAAACCCTTTTACCGTTTTTGCCTGCATTGAACTTCAAAATTTTACCAATGCAAATTCGAGCGGTAATATTCACCAACTAGAACAGTAGAATTTTTAAACCTCACTAATTACATAATTATGAAACAGTTCATCCGATTCAAATCGGCTTTTTTCATTTTGACGGTATTCTTGCTGGCAACCGCCTGCAAACCGCGCGACAATAATGCCGTGATTCCTATCGATAGGGCCAATATGGACTTTACGATAAATCCAGGTGATGATTTTTTCAGATTTGCTAACGGAGGATGGTTGGTGGCCAACCCCATTCCCGACGAATACAGTAGGTACGGTGCGTTCGAACAGCTGCGCAAGGCCAATGACCAACAACTTCAAGCTTTGATCTCACAGATCAGCAGCGACCTGCAGGCACAACACGGAAGCAACCGTCAGCGGATCCGCGATTTTTTCAACACAGCCCTCGACACCGTGGCAATCGAAGAAAACGGGATTACCCCATTGCTCCCAATGATGCAAGAAATTGGCAACATGGCCACCCGCGACGATCTGGCAAAGAAAATGGCTGATCTGCACCTTCAGGGAATCAGGCCATTGTTTTCGATCTTCGCCTCTCAGGACCGGAAAAATGCCGAGATGAACATTGCAAACATAGCACAAGGCGGCCTCGGCATGACCGACCGCGATTATTATTTTCTGAACGACCCCAGGAGCCTCGAAATTCGTGCCGCCTACGAAGCCATGATTGAAACCATGTTCGGTTTGGCAGGCTACGATGAAAATCAAAGAGTGGAAGCTCGCAAAACCATAATGGCAATTGAAACCCGGCTTGCCAGGGCCTCCATGGACAGGGTAACCCGCCGCGACCCACGTGCCACCTACAACAAAAAATCCGTCGAGCAATTACGCCGTATTTCCCCAACATTCAATTGGCAGTTGTATTTCAGTGAACTTGGAATTGCCATCGAGGACCTTAATGTATCCCAACCGGCTTTTTTCGCCGAAATGGAAAAGCTTCTGCGAGAGCATCCCCTTGAGGCTTGGAGAACTTATCTTACATGGAACCTGCTGCGCAGCTCTGCCCCTTTCCTCTCTTCTGCCTTCGAAAATGCCTCTTTCGAATTTTATGGAAGGGTTATGACGGGAAGTCTTGCCATGCAGGAGCGCTGGCGCCGGGCATTATCATGGCTCAATAGCGCTATGGGAGAGGCTGTAGGACAGGAGTATGTAGCCATACATTTCCCTCCGGAAGCTAAAGAGCGCATGCTCGACCTGGTGGAACATTTGCGTAAAGGTTTCTCGAAACAGATAGACCAGCTCACCTGGATGAGCGACGATACAAAGGTACAGGCACAGAAGAAACTTGCCTCCATGAACGTGAAGATCGGGTACCCCGACAGATGGATTGATTATTCGGCAATGAATATTTCGGTACAGCCGTTTGTACTTAATGTGCTGGAGGGCAATAGGTTCAACACACGTCGCAATCTCGACCGGATTGGACAACCTGTTGACCGCGATGAATGGTTTATGAGTCCACAAACGGTAAATGCATATTACAGCGCTTCGCTCAACGAGATTGTTTTTCCGGCAGGTATTCTGCAACCACCTTTCTTCTATCTCGAAGGCGACGATGCGGTAAATTTCGGAGCCATCGGCATGGTTATTGGCCACGAGATTATTCATGGATTCGACGATCAGGGAAGAAAATTTGACGCTGCAGGAAATCTCCGCGACTGGTGGACACCCGAAGATTCTCAAAAATTTACAACCCTTACCCAGGTGTTGGTTGACCAATTCAATAATTACGTAATGCTCGACACCCTCACGATTAATGGTCGCCTGAGCCTTGGTGAAAATATTGCCGACCTGGGTGGGCTTACCATCGCTTTCAACGGACTTCAGAGCAAATTGGCCGAAACAGGCCGTCCCGACCTTATCGACGGGTTCACCCCCGAACAACGTTTCTTTATCTCTTATGCACAAATTTGGCGAAACAATGTCCGCCCGCAAGAGCTAAGACGACAGATAAACGAAGGGCCACACTCACCCGGCGAAGCCAGGGTAAATGGACCTGTTTACAATATGGATGTTTTTTACGAAGCATTCGATATTCAACCAGGCCAAGCCCGATTTATTGCGCCAGAAAACCGGGCAAGGATTTGGTAAATCGATTAATTCTTGAATCCGCAGGAGGGAATCACCATGCTTCCCTCCTGTTCTTTTTTATAGCGTTGCATTCTCCAATTCTTTTGCAAGCAATTCTGCTGTAGTTTTCTGAATTTTTGTCCTTTGCTTTTTTCGTACTTTTGCAAAATCTATTTTTTACCCTGATGGGAAGAATCCTTGCAATAGATTATGGCCAAAAACGAGTGGGCATAGCGGTAACTGACGAATTGCAAATCATTGCAAACGGATTAACTACCATTCATGTTAAAGACCTCATGCCGTTTCTGAAAAATTACTGCATCAAAGAATCCGTCGAATGCATTGTTGTTGGTCAACCTCTTGATATGCAGGGGAAGCCCTCGGACGCTGCCAGATTTGTGGAACCTTTTGTAAAAAATCTGCGCAAGCAGTTTCCTGAAATGAGGATTGAGCGTGCCGATGAAAGGTTTACTTCACATATCGCAAAACAAACCATGCTCGATGCAGGGCTAAGTAAAAAGGCCCGGCAAAACAAGGCGCTGGCCGATACCATCAGCGCAACATTAATTCTACAATCATACCTCGAATCCCAAACAATCCGCCCGAAACTGTCATGATATTACCTATTGTTGCATACGGGGATCCCGTGTTGAAAACCAAGGCCCTGCCGATTGAAAAAGATTTTCAGGGACTCGAATCCCTCCTGTCCGATATGTGGGAAACCATGTACCACGCCAGCGGTGTAGGTCTGGCAGCCCCCCAGATTGGTAAAAGCATCCGATTGTTTATTGTCGATGCAAGTCCTTTTGAAGATGAGGAACCTGCATTGAAAGATTTCAAAAAAGTCTTTATCAACCCGCTCATCACCGAACAATGGGGAACGGAATGGGTGTTCAACGAAGGCTGCCTGAGCTTTCCGGAATTGCGCGAAGATATTTACCGCAAACCCAACTTACGTTTGAGCTACCTCGATGAGCAGTTTAATCCGCATGAGGAAGTATTCACCGGCCTTGCAGCCCGTATCATTCAGCACGAGTACGATCACATCGAAGGGGTAGTGATGACCGACCGCTTAACACCCCTGAAAAGAACCCTTTTACGCAACCGGCTTCTCAGGATATCGAAAGGTGAAGTAGATGCCGGATATCCCATGAAGTATCCTCTCAAAAAGCGATGATTTATCAGACCTACCGGATGTCCAACGGCATTCGTCTTGTTCACAAGGAAACCAAGTCGGAGGTTGCCCATTGCGGGTTGTATATCAACGCCGGCTCGCGCGACGAAGACCCAAATGAGCAAGGCTTAGCTCATTTTGTGGAGCATGTTTTGTTTAAAGGAACCCAGAAGCGGCATGCACACCATATTCTCAGCAACATGGAAAATGTTGGTGGCGAAATGAATGCCTTTACCACCAAGGAGGACACCTGCCTGCACGCTTCCTTTTTGCACCAGTATTACGCCCGGTGGTTCGATCTGGTTTCCGATATACTTTTTAAAAGTGTTTTTCCGGCTAAAGAATTACAAAAAGAAAAAGACATCATCATCGATGAGATTAATTCCTGTAAGGACAATCCGGGCGAGCAGATCTTCGACGATTTCGACGGAGTAATATTTGCAGGGCATTCTCTTGGTCGCAACATTTTGGGAACTCCGGCACACCTTCGGAAATTTAATAAAAAGCACATCGAAAACTTTATTATGCGCACTTATGCCAGCGAGGAAATGGTTTTAAGCTCGGTGGGCCGGATCAGGTTTAACGATTTGATCCGTTTGGCGCAAAAGTATTTTGGGCATGTGCCTTCAACCGTCCGTCAGAATGATCGCACCGCATTTACAGGATATGCAGCCTCCGAGAAAACCGTAAAACGAAACAACCACCAGGCCCATTGCATTTTGGGCGCTCCTGCATATCATGCATCTCATACCCACAAGACCGCAATGATTTTACTGAATAACATTCTTGGTGGCCCAGGTTTAAATTCGCGGCTCAATATGGCGGTGCGCGAAAAACACGGCTTTTGTTATACCATCGAAAGCAATTACCAACCCTATTCCGACACAGGCATTTTTTCCATTTACTTTGGAACCGGACCCGACGATGTAAGCAAGACCCTATCGCTTATTTACAAAGAATTGGGTCGTTTAAGGAACGAAACCCTGGGAACACTGCAGTTGGCCAGAGCCAAGAGGCAGTTAGCCGGGCAAATTGCCATCTCGCTCGAATCGAACATGGCCGAAATGATATCAATCGGAAAAAGTCTCCAGCTTTACGACAAGGTTGACAGCCTGGAGGAAATTTATCAACGGATCGATTCGGTAACTGCAAATGAAGTGCTCGAAACAGCCCGCGAAATTTTGGAACCTGCGAAGCTGAGCATGCTAACTTACAAGCCGCGCTGACATGATTTCGGATGAAATAGAACAATATGCACGCGACATGAGCAACCCGGAACCTCCGGTTCTGAGCAGGCTGAGTCGCGAAACCCACGCCAAAATACTCAGGCCGCGTATGCTTTCGGGGCACATCCAGGGAGAGTTGCTACGCTTTATCAGTTGCCTGAAACCTTCGCGGCGAATACTTGAAATAGGAACCTATACGGGATATTCTGCAATCTGCCTTGCACAAGGCCTTACACATGATGGGGTTTTGCATACCATAGACTGCAATCCCGAATTGGAAGATTTTGCCAAACAATTCTTTGACGAGGCCGGATTGAAAAGTAAAATAGTAATGCATATCGGCAATGCACTTGAGGTGATTCCTCAACTCAAGGAAATGTTCGACCTGGTTTTTATAGATGCTGATAAAGAAAACTATATAAACTACTTTGACCTGGTTTACCCGAAAATTCCTTCGGGAGGAATCATATTGGCCGACAATGTGCTATGGGATGGAAAGGTTTTGCAAAAGCCTGCTGAAAACGATTCCGAAACTCTCGGAATCATACGGTTTAATGAATATGTGAAAAATCATCAGGGAGTCAGCAAAGTGATACTTCCCTATCGTGACGGGCTGAGTCTGATCAGGAAAAAATAAGCCGGCCCGGTTAGATAATCAAAACCCTCCCTAAAAACTTCCGGCAGGTAAAAAACAACTGGTCATGTTGCGATCAAAGACATAATAGCTTCTGCAACTTTTTCCATCTGCCACTGCGGGGTAGAGGTGGCTCCGCAAACTCCGGCGCTTCTGGCGCCAGAAAACCAGGATTTCTGAAGTTCGCTTTCGTTTTCAATTTTATATGTTCTGGAATTTACGGATTGGGCAAGGCCATAAAGGTATTTTCCATTCGAACTGTTGGCTCCGCCAACAAAAACAATTACATCGTGTCTGCCGGAAAATTGTTTTATGGCAGGTCCTCGCTTCGATACCTGCCGGCAGATTGAATTTTCCACTTTCAAAAACACATCGGGATTCAATCCGGCCTCCCTGAACCGATTGGCAATATAGGTTTTTAACTCCTCATATCGCTCAACACTTTGAGTGGTCTGGCTAAAAAGCCGCACAGGTTTGCTGAAATCGATTTTATCAAGGTCGGCTTGGATGTCTGAAATCACAATGGCCTGATATTGAATACCGCCATTCAACCCAATGATTTCAGGATGGTCTTGTTTGCCAAAAATCACGATCTGATTTTCAGGTTGGTTCAACCAGGTGTTTTTAATTTTTTTTTGAAGAGCCAATACCACCGGACAAGTGGCATCAATCAGGTGGGTTCCCGATTTCTTAATTATTTCATAAGTTTCGGGGGGTTCGCCGTGGGCCCTTATCAGAACGGCTTTTCCAGCAATGGTTTGCAATTGGGAAGTGTTTGTTTCACGAAGGCCCATGTCGCTGAGTCGGGCATTTTCACCGGGATTATGCACAATATGCCCAAGGGAGTAAACAGGCAAATCCTTTTGCAGCGCCTTTTCTGCGGCCTTGATAGCCTTCTCCACTCCAAAACAAAATCCGGCGTTAGGGTCAATTTCAACGATCATACTCTTCGCTTTGAGCAGGCATCGGGGCACCCCAGTTGAACAGGTCGCTGATCCTCGTACTTACAGTAATATGATTCGGAGCGCCTGCAAGATGATATGCCGAACGTCCGTAGCTAAAATGAAATCTTGAAATTTTCAAACCAAACCCCCATGAAAATCCAACGGTGGAAATACGGGTATCAACTTTCAATTCCTGCCGGCGACGGTAATTGTACCCGACACGTATGCTGAAATTTCTTGTTGGTAAAAATTCGGCACCCAACACAACGTGCCTGAGTAATTTGTCGGCAAACTCGCTTACGCGGTCGCCTGCTGTCTGCTGTTGCACCTGTTCTTGAAAATTCGGATCAGGCGGCAACAAGGGAGAGGTGTAGGTGAGGTTGAAGCGGTGCAAGTTATGCAATGCCAGGGAGAAACGCAGCGGGGCCTTGGGCAATTGTTTGGAGACTCCAAAAACCAGGTCGAATGGCAGACGTTCTCTCTGGTTTGGGTTGAAGTGGGTAATCTGCCTTCCTGCATTACGTGCAACCAGTCCTGCAGCAATAAGCCTGTCGGGGTCAAAATAAGTAAGCGAAACGTCAACTGCTAGCCCCATCGAGTTGTATAGGTGTAGTGAGGAGAATATTATTTTAAGATTGCTTCCGATAGCCCACCGCTCGCTGAGCGGTCTTCCCCAACCGACCATAAAACTATACTCTCCGGCAGTGAAATTGCCGAGTTCCTGACCGATTATGTCCGTTTCGGTAAACTGACCGTAATCAATAAACTGCATTGCGGCACTAAAGGTGCCTGTTTCTCCGAAATTGCGGGCAAAAGCCACGGTGCCGTAATTGATATCAGAAAAGTAATCGACAAAATTCAATGTAAGAAAATTGCTTACCTCGGGGCGCAGCAGCGATGGAAAAAAAAGGGCTGATTCCAGATCGGCATCCAGGCTCGGAATGGCGTATCCGCCAAGTGCTGTTATTCTGGCAGAGATGGGCAATCCCAGAAACTCATATACCCTGCCACTTTGCTGTGCAATAACATTCTTTGGCAACATAAGCCAACAAAAAACCGCCAGATAAGGGATGATTTTTAGCACAGCAGCAACATTTAAAGGTACGGTTTACAAAAATAACATATTGTAAAACGTCATTGCAGAATAATTCTTAGGAGGCCAGGGTTCGCAAGGCCGCATCGATGGTTAATACCTGAGGAATGACCGGCCTCAGATCGTTATTTTCGATAACAAAATCGGCCCTGGTCAACAGATAGTCCTGATCCAATTGGTTGGCAGCCCTGCGCATCACATCTGCACGTGAAGTATGATCACGCTGGATTACCCTGTTCAGGCGAAGTTCGAGCGGAGCAGTTACCAAAATAATTTTATGAAAATTGCCCGAAAGGTTTGCTTCATACAAAATAGCTGATTCCATCATTACATAAGCCGGTTTTGTTTGCTGTGCTACCCAACGGCTATAATCCTGAATTACCCTTGGATGGATTATCTTGTTGAGCAATTCCAATTTTTCTTTATGAGAAAATACTTCGGCAGCAAGTGCCTTGCGGTCAATCTGAAAATTTTTATCAATGTATTTTTCACCAAAAATACGCCCCACCTCCTCAACAACTTCTTTTTCATGCATTATGTGCCTTGCGAACACATCGGCACGGTACACCGGGATCCCTAAACACTCAAAAACAAGTGCTACTGTAGATTTGCCGCTTCCAATATTGCCGGTAAGGCCGATTTGAAGCATTTTATGATGTTTAGGGTTGTTTAAGAAATTCAACCTGTGGAGGTTCTATGGAAACTATCTGAACAAATGGAGGCATTCTTCCGATATGAACATCCAGTCGCTTGGTAGCAGGAGGTAGTTCTATTGGGCAATTCACATAAGCTTCAACCAAAGTTGTGTCAATCGATTCAATGAACTTTTTGGACGCCAAAAGTGTAATGGTTACCCTGTTGGGAAAAAGGATGACTTCGGAGCCTCTGAAACCTTCTGAATCCTGGCGCCTAATCCCTAATGGTAATTCAAGGGAGGTTTGCAAAAATTCTCCTACCGGAATGAAAATTTCGACCTGATTAGTTCCCAGCGAAAGTCCTTTCTCCAAGGCAGGGTTTACCAGGTCAACCAAATTGATTGCTTCCTTATCCAGGTTTACAAGCACCATAGGATGAGTATGGATGGCTGACAAAGTGTCAACCACATTTCTTGGGCCACGCACTTTAATACTGTCGGGTTCAATCCTCAGGTGGTCTGTTTGGCCAAAGCCCTTAGAAAAGGACAAGGATACATTGGCCAAAACGGAAACCATTTTTTCGGCTGCAAACGAAAACCTAACATAAACGGTATCGGGTGATACATTTATAACAAACTTTTCGGCATCGAGCCTATTGGCCATTTGCCTGATAAGTTTTGTGGAAGGTATAATAAACAAAGGTTCACCGCCTTCCGCAATGGGAGCTAACTGCCTTGCATCAAATACTAAGGTATCGTTTGCCAGAAAAAAATTCTGAACGAGCAGCCGTAATCCGGTAGCTCGCATGGTAAATTGCACTTTCCGTTGACTCAAATGCGAAACGACCACTTCCTCGGGCACATTCGACACCGCTATTGGCTGCTCGATGACCATCTCGGCTTCGCGCGAGAGTTTGATAAAAAGCCAAAAGAAAGCGCTACAAAACAAGCACAGGAGAAAAAAGTACAGTTTTTTCTTTCCGTCGGGTTCGCGGTATTGATTTAAAAGACGACGAAGAAAAATTTTTCCTTTCACCTGATTGATTCTTTTTTTTAAAAAACCGGAAAGCCCTTGTTTTACCTGGGTGCAGGTTGAACAAAGGCCATCCAGCAGTCCGGCAATTTTCTAAAATTACTATCTGTTTTCGCCCAAATTTTCGGCAACTGTATTCTGGGCAACAGCAGATTTCTCTATTTTAAGCCTGTTCTGGCCTTCAACTTCGATAATGATGGTTTTTTCTTGTATTTCGAGTATTTTACCATGAATACCACCAATGGTAATAATCTTGTCGCCCTTCTTCAGGTTTTCACGGAATTTATTCAACTCTTTCTGCCTCCGCATTTGCGGCCTGATGAAAAAGAAATAAAACACCACGATGATTAGTATCAATGGAAGAAACGCTCCGATTCCGCCAGTTCCCTCGGCAGGAGGAGTCATGAGGATAATTGTGTTCAAAAGACTCATATTCAAATGATTTAATGGTTAAAAAAACTATTGTTCGATTACTTCAACATTTATCTGCAAGAGTTGCTCCTGAGGCTCGGCATTGGTTACCACCCTGATGGTTTCGGAAATTGAGCCCCATCTGCCACCACTGTCGAATCGTACCTGAATCCGCCCCTCCCCTCCTGGTGGAATTGCCTCCCGGGTATATTCGCCAACCACGCAAACACAACCACTTTGCGTGCTTATTATGATGAGAGGGGCATCGCCGGTGTTGCTGACTCTAAATGAATAGGTAACAATTTCGCCGCTGAATATTTTTCCAAAATCATGTAAGGTTTTAGCAAAGGTGGCAATTGGCATTCCGGCAGATTCACCGGCAGGTACTTGACGGGTATTGGTGCCCGAACCACCCCCGCACGAAAGCAATAAAGGGGAAACAAATCCAAGTATCACTAAAAACAGCTTCATTTTTAATATGCGAGGTGTTTTCATTGAGAAATCTTTAAATCCGTTATCCGTTAACTTTTTCCCTGAATTCAGATTGCTTTAACCCGGGAAAAAACCATCCATGCAAAGGTAAGAGATTTCAACAGGTTAAAATCCTTACATGCCTTTCACATTCTTTTTAATTTGATTGGTGGCAACAAAATCTTCAACCAGTTTATCGAGCACGCCATTTATAAACTGATTGCTTTTGGGAGTGCTGTACATTTTCGACAACTCGATATATTCATTTAGACTTACCTTGACCGGAATATGATCGAATTTTAATATTTCGGTTAAAGCCATTTTCATGATGATGACATCCATCAGTGCAATACGGTCGATTTCCCAATTTTTTGTTTTGGCCGAAATGGCTTCGTCCATTTCCTTCTGGTTCAGAATGGTTCGTGCAAAAAGCTCCCTTGCAAACACTTTGTCTTCCGGGTCTTTGTACAATTCCATGAGGACCAGGCCATGATCTGGGGCATCGGATTCAATGCCTTTTATGGTTTTGACCATCATCATATTCACCAACTCCCAATCATCTATCCAATAAATTGAATTTTCTTCGTAAAAAGAATGCAACAATTCAAAATGAAAGAGGTCTTTTTTGATCAGCTTTACAATAAATTCGCGATCATCGTCGAACCCAACCGATTCTTTTTCCAGGTATGCTTTGTAGTAAGGCTGTTGTTTCAGATGGCTCAGAAGTTTTCGGACAATATCCTGATGTTTACCCCAGGAAACGTTTCGGCGCTTACACAACGACTCCAATTCCTTACTTTCAGAAATCAGGCCCAAGACCTTGTTTTCGAGCAAGCGCTTGTTTGGGTTTAAGTCCTCGGAGGTTGGAATGTATTTGTTTCGGTTATCTTCTATGGTTCTTGCTTCCTGATGGTGGAGCTCAGCAAGCAATAAAAATTGAAAAAGGTATAGGTCGTGAATTTTTTCAATACCATGAAAAAGTTCTTTTTCCCCGGACGACAGATCGGTGTTTCCCGACTGGAAAAAGGCATAAAGGCTTTGGAGCACTTTTACGCGCAAATGCCTTCTGTTTAGCATATAAAAATTTTTACAAGGAACTTATTCGGATTCCACTTGGAAAAACTCCCAATGTACGGAAACCCTGCAAAATTAATGGAATTTTAAAAGCAGACAACAAGAATATAATATGAATATATTTAACATTTTTTTTAATGTTTTATAACGTAATTTGTAAAACTCTTACACGAAGCAATTCTTGGATGAAATGACAAGTAAGGTTTGAATTCGAAATGAGTTTCAGGAAAGCTAAATTTACTATAAGGCATATTTTTTGCGGAGAAACTTTCCGGTAAATTTGCTTTGCTTTGTTAAGGAAAAAAACCAAACAACCAATGGAAAATTTTGAAAGGACGAAGAACCGCGAAGATTTGTTTTCCAAAACTGTCAGGGCAGGAAAAAGGACCTACTTTTTTGATGTTAAAGCCACGCGTCAGAACGAATAC
Organism: Bacteroidales bacterium; assembly: GCA_035477775.1. Taxonomy (GTDB): domain Bacteria; phylum Bacteroidota; class Bacteroidia; order Bacteroidales; family UBA7960; genus UBA7960. Next base: position 85,904 of record DATIKH010000133.1, read on the forward strand.
TATCTGAACATTACCGAGAGCAAGAAGTTGTTCAATCAGGAGACAGGAAAATTCTCCTTCGAGAAGCACAAAATTTTTCTTTACCGGGAAGATTTCGAGAAATTTCAAGTAGCTCTTCAGGAAGCTGTACAGGCGATAATTTCGGGGAATGTATTTGCAGAAGATCATACTGGTTTGGAAGGTGAACAAACCACAGATCAGTAATTTATTTTTGCCCACCTGATTTTGTTTCCCGGTTTAAACAACAGCAATAAGAGATAACTCCTTGCTATAAAAGCTCTTTAGAAGATAGTTTCATTTTTTTTTCACAAAACAAGTAGCAGGCACTCTAAAATTGTAAATTTGCACTTGACAAATTACACAGAGATATTCAACATACAAGAAAACATCCGATGTTTTTTGAACGGTTTTTTTTTTAACCTGCTAATAACATTTAAATAAAGTAAGCACCCCTTTGGTTTCGGCTGGCTTGCACCCGGTATGAAACCTTGATTTTTTTAAAAAAGTATATGAGTAAAGTTATCGCAATAGCCAATCAGAAAGGCGGGGTTGGCAAAACTACAACAGCCATAAACCTTGCAGCCAGTCTGGCAGTACTTGAACACAAAACCCTGCTGATTGATGCCGACCCGCAGGCCAATGCAACCTCGGGCGTAGGTATTGATCCCAAGTTGGTTAAAACAAGTATCTATGAGTGCATCATTGACGGGGTTGACCCCAATAATATTTTACTAAAAACGGCCACTCCCAATCTGGATCTGATTCCGGCCCATATCGACCTGGTAGGAGCCGAAATTGAGATGATCAATATGCCCAACAGGGAAACAATGATGCGCAAAGCCATTGAAAAGATTAGGTACGAATATGAATTTGTGATAATCGATTGCTCGCCCTCTTTGGGCCTCATCACTGTAAATGCCCTTACAGCGGCCGATTCGGTATTGGTTCCTGTGCAATGCGAATATTTTGCCCTTGAAGGGTTGGGTAAGCTCCTGAACACGATAAAAATAGTTCAATCGAGACTAAATACCCAACTGGAAATTGAAGGCATCCTGCTGACTATGTACGACAACAGGTTAAGGCTATCGAATCAGGTAGTTGAGGAGGTGCGTACCCATTTCCAGGATTTGGTTTTTGAAACCATAGTTCAACGCAATACCAAGCTGGGTGAAGCCCCAAGTTTTGGCGAAACCATTATTATGCACGATGCCGAAAGCAAAGGAGCAATCAATTATCTTAATCTTGCACGGGAAATTCTTCAAAAAAACGAATTAACCCGAATTCCACAATCTGAGAAAAATCTTTAGGACAAATAATGAACGCAAAGAAAAGAGCTTTGGGCAAAGGATTGAGCGCCCTCCTGGAGCATGGTGATCTCGAACCAGCAGCAATCTATGATGCTGAAAGGGAACTTTTGGCGGCCGGTACCATAGGCAAAATATCCCTTGACAAAATTGTAAGCAATCCTTTTCAGCCAAGAGCTGATTTCGATGAAGAAGCTTTGCAGGAACTAGCTTCTTCCATAAAGGAACAAGGTGTGATACAGCCCGTTACAGTCAGGAAGGGCGATGACGGATTCTTTCAACTTATTTCGGGCGAACGTCGCTGCAAGGCTTCACGGATGGCCGGTTTAACTGAAATTCCGGCTTACATTGTTTCGGCAAGCGAAAATGCCATGCTCGAAATGGCCATAGTTGAAAACATTCAACGTGAGAACCTCAATCCTATTGAGATAGGTCTTGCCTACAAGCAATTAATTCAGGGTTACCAACTCACACAGGAAATGCTGAGCGAACGCCTTGGAAAGAGCCGCTCATCCATTGCCAACCACCTCAGGCTGCTTACCCTGCCGGGCGAAATCCAGATTGGACTGCGCCAGGATCATATCAGCATGGGGCATGCACGAGCCCTGGTTTCCATCGATAATATCCAGACCCAACTCGACATATACAACGATATTCTGGCTCAGGGGCTATCGGTTCGGGAAGTTGAAGAAATTGTTAAAAACCTGTCGGAGCAAAAAACTGAAGAACCAAGTGCGGGCGCTAAGAAGACAAACGCTACACCACATATTGCCAAATTCCAATCGCTGCAAAAGCAACTATCCGAGTACTATGGTTCCAAGGTTCAGATAAAAAGCAAAACAGAAGGAAAAGGGGCCATAGTCATTAATTTTTCTTCGGAGCAAGATTTGGAGCGGATCATTGGCTTGATTCATTCCTGACACAAACTTTGACTTAATTGTGGCCAATAAAGCAACCCACGACTCTCGCCCAAACGGGCCGGCAGGCAGGAAAATTTCGAAGGTGTTGGTCCTTTTTCTGTTGCTTGGCTTACCTGGATTTGTTTCACATGCACAACCAAATGCACAGGGTCCCGGCACGGCTGATTCATCTGTCGTAGAAAGTACAGATAATCAGGAGCAACTGCCTTTTATGCCGATACCGGGGCGTGCAGCCATGCTTTCGGCTGCTTTGCCAGGGTTAGGTCAGGCCTACAACAGAGCTTACTGGAAAATTCCCATCATTTATGCAGGTTTTGCCGGTGTGGCGTATGCGGTGCATTTCAACAGCAACCACTACCGGACCTGGCGAAGTGCCTTTATAGCAAAGGTTGATGGAAATCCAAACACCATCGACCTGTATCCTACCTTTAGCGATGCCGCCCTGAGAAGAGTTATGGAGTTTTACCGGCGCAACCTTGAGCTGAGCTATATTGCCGGAGTGGCACTATATTTGCTTAATATTCTCGATGCCAATGTACAGGCGCACCTTATGGATTTTGATGTAGGCGAGGATTTGACCATGCGGCTGGGCCCATCGATGGCGCCTCTGACCTTGCCTGGTGTGCACCCTATTCCTACTGCAGGGCTAAAATTAACATTCAGGTTTTGATTATGAACAGGTTGCCAAAAATTGCCATTATTGGTTACGGTAAAATGGGCCGCGAAATTGAGAAAGCTGCCCTTGCAAAAGGTCATCAGGTGGTTTGTATAGTAGATCAGGAAAAGGATTGGAGCCGGTTTCCCGGCCAGGCAGAGGTAGCTGTTGAGTTTTCGGTTCCCGAAGCTGCATTTGGAAACATCAGGCGCTGCTTCGACGCCAATATTCCCGTTGTTTGCGGTACAACCGGATGGTACAAAAACCTGAACCATGCCGAAACATTATGCATTGCGAAAGGTCAGACTCTTTTTTATGCTCCCAATTTTAGCCTGGGTATGAATATTTTTTTCGAAGTGAACAGGTATCTGGCCTCCCTGATCAGTTCATTTGAAGGTTACAAACCTTCGATATCCGAAACGCATCATACCCAAAAGATCGACTCGCCAAGCGGTACAGCCATCTATCTGGCCAACCAGCTAATTGAACAACACATCGGGTTTACCGGATGGAAACTTCAGAGCGAAGATACACACAGGGAAGGTTCAATTCCAATCGAGGCTTTGCGTATTGAAGGAGTTCCCGGCACCCATGTGGTACATTGGACAGGGCAGAACGATACGCTGGAAATTATGCATAAAGCACACAGCCGGAGCGGCTTTGCTCAAGGAGCCCTCCTGGCGGCTACGTGGGTATGGCAGAAAAAAGGCGTTTTCACCATGAAAGATTTGTTAAACCTCTAAAATCACCTATGTCATGAGCATATACATGATTTTGACCATTTTGTTTATTGTCGCATCAGTAGCCGGTCTCTGGAAGATTTTTGCGAAAGCTGGCAGGCCGGGATGGTTGGCGCTTATTCCCTTTCTGAATATTTACCATTGGCTCCGCATCATTGAAAAACCCCTCTGGTGGTTTATATTCGTTTTGGTGCCGTTTATCAATGTGTTTACACTTCTGCTCATGGTGGTTGAAACCCTGAAGTGCTTCAAAAAAAATAGTTTCGGACAGACAACGCTCGGTATTCTTTTTCCTTTTGCCTATCTGCCTTATTTAGGCTTTTCGCCCAAGGAAGATTACGTAAGTCCCTCCAAGCTCCCGGTGATAATTAAGTCGGGATTGAGGGAATGGGCCGATGCAATAGTCTTTGCAGTGGTTGCGGCAACCTTTCTTCGCACCTTTATGATTGAGGCCTACACCATCCCCACACCTTCGATGGAAGGCTCTTTGCTGGTTGGCGATTATTTATTTGTGAGTAAAGTAAGCTATGGGCCAAGGGTTCCCATGACTCCGGTTGCGTTTCCTTTTGCCCACCATACCCTGCCTTTGACACAAAATGTAAAAGCCTATTTTGATGGGATACAACTCCCGTATTTTCGCTTCCCGGGATTTCGTTCCATCAGAAACAACGATGTGGTCGTTTTCAATTATCCCGATGGCGACACAGTTGCAGTTCAGCGGCAAAACGAAAGTTATTATGCTCTTGTTCGCACCCTGGGAAGAGAACATGTATGGGAAAATTACGACATTATTGCCCGGCCGGTCGATAAGCGCGAAAACTATATAAAAAGATGCGTTGGGATTCCGGGCGACACGTTGCAAATGATCAATGGAGAAATCTTTATTAATGGCGCACTTCTGGAAGACCCGCCCGGGGTAAGGCACAACTATAGGGTTACCACCGACGGTAACCCTTTGAGCCCACGCATATTCGAACGCCACGAAATTTCAAACTGGGGAAGAGCGTCGGAGGATATTTACTTTATTGAAATGAACAGAGCTGTTGCTGGGGAAATAAGCAATCTTGGAAATGTAGTTTCGATCGAAAAAATGATCAAACCCGAAGGGTGGTTCGAACCACATATTTTCCCACACCACATGAATTTTCCATGGAACGAAGACAACTATGGCCCCATAGTAATCCCAAAAGCAGGCGCTACCATTGAATTAACCACAGCAAACCTCCCGCTCTACGAACGCATCATTAATGTATATGAAGGAAATGACCTCGAGGTTAGAAACGGACAGATTTACATCAACGGACAACCATCGACCAGCTACACGTTTCGGATGAACCACTTCTGGATGATTGGTGACAATCGCCACAATTCGGCTGATTCGCGTTTTTGGGGCTTCGTACCCGAAGATCATATAGTTGGTCGCGCCATGTTCGTTTGGTTATCGTTAGACAATACAAAGCCATTGCCTGGTAGAATTCGCTTCGACAAGACGTTCAGGGTAATTAGATAATACAACCGTCAATGATTCTATAAGGCCAAAAAGCCAGAACAGAAGCATTTTTAATAAATAAGAAACCGGAAAATCGCAAGGTTTTCCGGTTTCTTATTTCTGGTTGGATTTCGTTTTTAGGTTAAAGTCGCATGATCATCACCACCTTTTCCGCAAGTTAAGATTGCCGCGAATGATCTTTTTTACATCCCACACAATAACAGTTTGTTTCATCAAGTTTCAATTAGCAAATACCGGACTGATAGAAATATTCCGTGGTGTGTTTCTTTAGCAGGCACAAGAAAAGATTGTATTTGCTTTAAAAATCGAAAGTTCAATTTTATTAAATTTGCTAACTTTTTGCAAAAGTAAATCATCTGCCTTGGTTTTTTTTTTTGAATGTAACTCTCTTACTTTTTCTGATTAATCCATTATCCGGTTTTAGAAAATGAAAAACAAGTACATCGACCTGATTGAGCAAACATTTGAGTTTCCGCAGGAAGAGTTCAAAGTAATTGATAATGAACTGTATTTTCACGACATCAGCCTGATGGACATCATCAAGCAATATGGTACACCACTGAAAATCAGTTATCTTCCGAAGATTAGTCAGCAGATACAGAAGGCGAAGCGGATGTTTAATGTTGCCATGGCCAGGGTAGATTATAAAGGAGGATACCATTATTGTTACTGTACCAAAAGTTCTCATTTCAGTTTTGTTTTGGAAGAGGCGTTGAAAAACGACATACATATCGAGACTTCCTCAGCCTTTGATATATATATTGTTGAGGAATTATACAATTTGGGTTTGATTGATAAGGCAAGATATGTGGTTTGTAATGGATTTAAAAGGCCGCTTTATACCCAGAAAATAAGTGAGTTAATCAATAATGGTTTTGTAAATACCATACCGGTTCTCGACAATAAGAATGAAATAAAAGCTTATCACGAGCTCATAGAAAAGGACAAATCTGTAAAGTTGGGTATTCGCATTGCAGCCGAAGAGGAACCCATGTTCGAATTTTACACCTCCCGACTAGGCATCAGATACAATGATATCGTGCCCTATTACAAGGAAAATATTGAAAACGACCCGCGTTTCACGCTCAAAATGTTGCACTTTTTTATCAACACCGGCATTAAAGACAACGCCTATTATTGGAACGAGCTTTCGAAATGCGTGAACGTATATTGTGAATTAAAAAAGATTTGCCCTGATCTTGACAGTTTGAATATTGGCGGGGGCTTTCCGATAAAAAACTCCCTGGGATTTGATTACGACTATGAATATATGACCGAGGAAATCGTTGCCCAGATTAAAAACATCTGCAATCAGAATGGGGTTAAAGAGCCGGATTTATTCACTGAATTCGGAGCCTTTACGGTTGGCGAAAGTGGTGCTGTACTTTATTCAATTCTTGACCAGAAGCAGCAAAATGACCGGGAGCACTGGAATATGATCGACAGCAGCTTTATGACTACCTTGCCCGACATTTGGGCAGCCAAACAACGGTTCATTTTGCTGGCCATCAACAACTGGGATAGCGAGTACCAGCGTGTAAACCTTGGTGGCCTAACTTGCGACAGTCAGGATTATTATAATGCCGAAACCCATGCCAATGCTATCTTTCTTCCTAAAATAAACGAAGAAACAACGCAATACATCGGAATGTTTCATACAGGGGCATACCAGGAAAGCCTCGGCGGTTTCGGAGGGATTCAGCATTGTCTCATGCCAGCTCCCAAATTGGTAATTATAGATAAGGATGATGAAGGTGAAATTATCACCAAATTGTTCGCAAAGGAGCAGAGCTACAAGTCTATGCTGAAAACTCTTGGATTTTAGATTAAACTGTATCTCCGGTTCATGCTCACAAAGGCGTATTTAACTACTGCCGGGGCAAATTTAAAACCCGGTATCAAAAAGTATGAACAATAGTTTTTATAATTTTGGGAATTGTTAATATAAGCGGTAACCGGATGCAGAACAAGCCCAAAAACCTAAAAAGAAATACCTTCAAAGAGAAGAAAGAGAAGAGTGAAAAGAAAAGCGAACTCTCCGGCAATGAATTATCATGGGGATCATTAGAAAGGTTCTTTCGCAGCAACCGGCTTCGAAAAACGGTTGGGCTGTTTTTTGTATTGCTTTCAGTTTTCCTTATTCTTTCGTTTGTTTCTTATCTGTTCACATGGAAAGCTGATGACGACCTGCTGAATGGCAGGGCTTTCAACTGGGAGCTGCTCGTTGACAACTCCGTTGTTTCCGATAACCTGATGGGGCGTTTAGGATCTATTGTTGCACATTTCTTTATAAAACAAGGATTTGGTATCTCCTCGGTACTATTTACGCTCATATTTTTCGTTGCAGGGTTCAGGTGGTTGTTTGGTTTTGGAATATTACCTGTTGGTAAAACACTGATCCAAAGTGTATTCTTTATTATTTGGGTTTCAGTCTTTTGTGGAGCTGTAATCCCTGCGGGGCCGGAACTTATCTTGGCAGGGGTATTTGGATTTCAGGCTTATGAATGGCTAAACGGGATTCTTGGAGGGTTAGGAACAGCCATACTCTTAATCTTTTCGATGGGGAGCTACATTTTGCTGGTATTCGACCCAAACCTGTCCTTTGTTGGCCAACAAATCGTTGGAGTTTTTTCGAGAAAAAAATCTACTGCCGAATCCGACCAATGGTTGGATGAGAATACCGAAAGGGATCATTTCGAACAGGAGCAATATGCCTCCAAACCCGAAACGACATTCGGACCGGGAGCTGAGGTTTCGTTCGAAGATGGTGAGGAAGAACCCGTTGAATTCGAAATCAACGACAGTAGGCCTGAATCACCTCCTCAATTTGAAGTAGAGGTCAATTCTGGCAAAATCACGGATCACAACTACCAGAGTGTTGATGACCCTGCTCTTTTTGGTTCTGAAGGCGATATGCCCGACCTCTCGCATCTGGGACCTTACGATCCCAAACTTGATTTACCTCATTATCAGATACCTGAGCTACATCTACTCGACGAGCGGGGCAATGTATCGATACAGGTAAACAAAGCTGAACTCGAGGCCAACAAGAACAAGATCATTGAAACCCTCAACAATTACTCCATACAGATTGACCGGATAAAAGCTACTATTGGGCCTACGGTAACATTGTACGAAATTATACCAGCGCCAGGTGTTAGGATATCGCGGATTCGAAGCCTTGAGAATGATATCGCGCTGAGCCTTTCGGCCCTGGGAATCCGCATAATTGCCCCGATACCAGGCCGTGGCACTATAGGTATCGAGGTTCCAAACAGCAATCCCGAAATCGTTTCCATGCGCTCCATCCTGGCCAGCGAACGGTTTCAACATTCTACTCTGGAGTTGCCTATCGGGCTCGGTAAAACCATTGCCAACGAAACCTATATTGCCGATCTAACAAAAATGCCACACCTGCTTATGGCAGGGGCAACCGGCCAAGGGAAATCGGTGGGGCTGAATGCCATTCTGGCGTCCATTCTTTACAAGAAACATCCGGCCTACGTAAAGTTTGTTCTGGTTGATCCAAAAAAAGTGGAACTCACTCTTTTTTCCAAAATAGAACGACATTTCCTTGCCAAACTGCCCGATGCAGAAGAGGCCATTGTAACAGATACACGACAGGTTGTTCGTACGTTGAATTCGTTGTGCATTGAGATGGACAACCGGTACGACCTTCTCAAAGATGCCCAGGTAAGGAACATAAAAGAGTATAATGCCAAATTTTTGGAACGAAAACTCAATCCAAACCACGGTCACCGGTTTTTGCCTTACATCATTTTGTTTATAGATGAGTTTGCAGATCTGATAATGACCGCAGGAAAAGAGATTGAGCTGCCAATCGCCCGCCTTGCCCAACTTTCGCGGGCAGTAGGACTTCACCTGATTATTGCCACCCAACGACCTTCTGTGAATATTATTACAGGAACCATTAAGGCCAATTTTCCGGCAAGAATGGCCTTCAGGGTAACTTCAAAAATTGACTCAAGGACTATCCTGGATACAGGTGGCGCCGACCAACTTATTGGGCGCGGCGACATGCTGCTCTCTACAGGTAGCGAACTGATTCGTCTGCAATGTGCCTTTATAGACACCCCCGAAATAGAACGTGTAACTGAATTTATTGGTTCACAGAGAGCTTATTCTCAACCGTTTCTCTTGCCAGAGTATTATGAAGAAGGTGATACCGATTCTGCCCCATTAGATCCGGCCGACCGCGATGACCTTTTTGATGAAGCCGCCCGAATAGTGGTTTCAACACAACAAGGATCTACATCTCTGTTGCAACGTAAATTAAAATTAGGGTACAATAGGGCCGGAAGGATTATTGACCAACTTGAGGCTGCTGGTATTGTTGGTCCATTCGAAGGCAGCAAGGCCCGTGAAGTGAGAATTAAAGACGAAGTAACTTTGGAACAGATTTTGAAGCAGGTATAACAAATCCAAATTCTTTCAAAATGATAAAAAGTATTATACTCCTGTTTCTTCTAGCGGGCTGGATTCCGGGTGTCTTCGCCCAGACTCCCGCCGAAAGGCAAGCAGAAACCGTTGGCCAGGAGATGCTCCGTGCAACCAGAGAACACCTGAAGTCTTTTCAAACTCTGCGAATCCACTTTACTTACCAAATGGAAAACACTTCTCAAAACCTGTCAGAGACCTTTCAGGGAGAGTTGCTGTTGCAAGGCGATCGATACAACATGAAACTGGGCGAAAACCTTTTTATTTCCAATGGAGAAATTACCTGGTCGTACCTTGCCGAGCTAAATGAAGTTTATATCAACCGAATTGAAAACAATGAAGACGCAATTACTCCAACAGCGCTTCTCAATGATTTCGAAAACCGTTTCAGGGCGAGGCACATGCGTCGGGAAACCCATAGGGGCAGACCGGTGGAAATAATCGACCTATTGCCAAGAACTCCACAGGCATTTCACAAGTACCGTGTAGCTATAGACCCTACGAACCACATGTTGGTTTATACGATTGCTTTTGACCGCGAAGGGGGTACTTTCAGGCATACAATAGATCGTTTTGAACCAAATCCCAGGTTGCCTGCCAATGCTTTTACTTTCGATAACAAAAGGTTTCCGGGCCTTGAGGTAATTGACCTCAGGTAGAAATTTATCCAATCAGGGAGTTGTAATAAGATCTGAACGCATAACATTTGTGCGTCTGAATCCCTGCTGCCTAAACAAAACAGATTCTATATTTTCCCAGCCACCCCTCTCAGAATTAACCCTTTGAAAATAGAATGGATTCTGAATACCCGGAGTATTCAGGTTTTCGATGCAGCGATTGAAGTTTCTGCCATACTTTGCAAGGGCGTTGAAGAAATAATAGGATGTTGTTACACCCAGCATTGCCCCTTCATTAGGTTCGGTATTGAAGTTGGAACGAAAACGCAAAACAAAATCTCTTATGTGTTTGTCGCGATACTCAATGAAATCATTAGAAAACAAATGAAGCCTTACCGGTTCAAAAAGGCGGAGGTTAATGGTAAGGTAATCTGCCCATTCACTTGTGCCGAATAGAGTTATCTGGTGCGTACCTGCAATTTGGTTTAGTTCCCGCAGATAATTCGAAAGAAACGCCTCACCGCTTATTAAGGTGATTAAAACATTTTGGCGGTTCAAATCAAGATTTTTCCTTACCGAATCCATCCCTCCTGTTCGAAAAACAACTTCCCTGACTGTAGTAGCATTGTTCTGTGTGCCCACCCTGTTGCCATTCATTGCAGGAGAATGGGGGCCTTGAGGCAGCATTGCTCCGGAATGTCCCAAACTCAAAATGCCATGCTGACTTAGATAGTCCTCTAACTCTCCAATACCTCCATTTGCTTTTAGGTGCTGAAAACCAACCAGCTCATTTTGAAGTTTGTTTCTAAAAGCGTTGATCAAACCAATGGCTTCGGGGATGTTGTTATGTACTAAAATGATATTTTGACCATAAAAAGTTCTTGCGATGTAGGAGGCTTGTGAAAACAACTGTGTTGGCAGTGAGGTAGAAACCTGAAACAGATTGGGATTATTATTAAGGATATCTAAGTTATCATAGAAAGGCGAAACCACCGAAATATTATTTCTCCTGGCAAACTCCGCCACATGGGGAATTGTTTCAGGAAAAAAGGGACCGATAATCAAATCCATTTGTTCGAAACCGGGCTGGCTGGTAACCGCCTTTGCAGATTCAAGGTCTCTCGCAACATCAAAAGTGTAAAGTTTTATATTAACACCTTGCTTCCTGATGGAATCAACAGCTATCAATACCCCCTGATAAAACTGAATGAATGTAAACGAGACATGGTTCGGATCAATTTGGGTAGCAGACCCATCGAAAAGGTCAAGGTACAATGGAATAAGCAGAGCCACATTGTATTGTGGTTTTAATTCCGGGTTGAGGCAATACGAATCCTGCTGTTGTGTAAGCATAGGGAGTTGCCACTCGGGTAATTCTTCTGCCTGGATCGGTGCAGGGGGCGCTATTGCAGCCACACGTGCAGGTATTCTGATTTTTTGCCCTTCTGTAAGGGGTTGGGATTCTAAATCCGGATTAATCCGAATGAGCTCATCAGATGCCAAGTTAAAATGGTTTGAAACCCTAGAGAGCGTTTCACCTTTTCTGATGGTGTAATAAAAAAATTCGACCATCACAGACTGTTGAACCGGGATTTTTAAAATTTGCCTATGCCGGAGTCCTTGCCGTGCAGTTGGGTTATGCTTCAAAAGCTCCTCTTGAGTAATATTGTACTTTCGCGAAATGCCAAACAAGGTTTCACGCCTTGCCACTTCATGTTCGATAAATGATGTAACCGTCAACATCTCCCTGATTACCTGATTTGTCTCCACAGCAGGAATGCGAAGCACCATACCGATGCGGATAACATTCAGAAGATCGGTAAACTGTCTGTTTTCGTCAACAATTTGCTGTACCGTTACCTCATAAGCCCTCGCAATGCCGAAAAGTGTTTGTCCGGGTTGAACAGTATGCATATAAAATGTCCTCCCGCTAACAGTCTCTTTTACATGCGACCGGTTTACCGGTGCCGGCTCAAACTGTGCATAGGATTCAGGACTCAACAGCATCAGCCCAAAAATCATTGCTAATAAACCCAGTTGCTTTTTCATAATCTTCTAATGTTTAACATGCGGTATTACAAGCAGTTATAAAGAATCCTGGCTTTTATTCCCACTCGATGGTAGCCGGGGGCTTTGAACTGATGTCGTAAACAACCCGGTTGATCCCTTTAATTTTATTAATAATCTGACTTGAAACCTTGGCCAGAAATTCGAAGGGAAGGTGCACCCAATCGGCAGTCATTCCATCGGTGGAATCTACAGCTCTGAGCGCAATGACGTTTTCGTAAGTCCTTTCATCGCCCATAACCCCAACTGTTTGAACCGGAAGCAACACAGCAAAAGCTTGCCAAGTCTTGTTATACAGTCCATCCTGCCGCAAGGCACTAATAAAAATATCATCAGCTTCCTGCAAAACAGATACTTTTTCGGCAGTAACCTCTCCTAAGATCCGCACCCCTAATCCCGGACCCGGAAAAGGATGCCGTTGCAACAACATCGGGCTAATCCCAAGTGATGAGCCTATTCGGCGAACCTCGTCTTTAAACAGGGAATTGAGCGGTTCAACGATTTTCAGTTTCATAAAATCTGGCAGTCCGCCTACATTGTGATGCGATTTAATGGTTGCCGAAGGCCCTTTTACTGAAGCTGATTCGATAACATCGGGGTAAATAGTTCCTTGAGCAAGCCATACCACATTTTCAATTTTGTGTGCTTCTTCGTCGAAAACTTCAATAAAAGTATGCCCGATTGCCTTGCGCTTCTTTTCAGGATCCGAAACCCCTTTCAATGCTTTCAAAAACCTGCTTCCTGCCCTTACACCTTTTACATTGAGCCCCATGCCTCGATATGAATCTAATACCTGTTCGAATTCATTTTTTCTGAGAAGGCCGTTATCAACAAAAATACAATGTAGCTGCGACCCTATGGCCTGATGTAGCAAAACTCCTGCCACAGTTGAATCGACCCCGCCGGATAAGCCCAAAACTACATTGTCGTTACCGATTTTTTCTTTAAGGTGGGCAATAGTGCTTTGAATGAATGATTCCGGAGTCCATTGCTGTTTACATCCGCAAATTTCGACCAGAAAGTTACGCATCAATTCAAGTCCCTGTAGTGAATGAACCACCTCCGGGTGAAATTGCAGACCATAAATAGGCCTTTGGTCGTATCTAAATGCAGCTATGCCCACGTCGTTGGTTCGCGCTATGGTCCTGCAGCCGGCCGGCAGTTTGGTAATACTATCACCATGCGACATCCAAACCTGTGAATTGATTTCAATGCCATGCAAAAGTTTTTCGTCATTATCAACCGAAGTCAGGTTGGCACGACCATACTCGCGGGTAGTCGATTTTTGAACCGCTCCCCCGTCTTCGTAGGCAAAAATTTGAGCGCCATAACAGACCCCCAACAGCGGTACCGGCAATTCATTGTAAGAAAACCCCGGACGTGGTGAATCTTTCTGATGAACACTGAAAGGGCTACCAGAGAAAATCACCCCCTTAATGTCAGAAAAATTATCGGGCACATAATGATATGGATGGATTTCACAATACACATTCAACTCTCTTATACGCCTGGCAATCAGCTGGGTATATTGTGATCCAAAATCGAGAATCAGTATTTTTTCCTGCATAGTGCAAAGATAGTATTACCCGTTTTAATTGTAAGCTAAGCTGAAACTTAATATTTCAAAAATCTTCCCATCTTCGACAATTGACTAAATTTGTAATGTAACCAAGCTTAGCGTTAAATGAGCACGGATAGTAGCCGGTTTATTGAATTTAAAAAGTCTCTTCCTTTGCATGTACAATTGGTTGCAGTAAGCAAAACCAAGACTGCAGCCGAAATCATGGAAGTTTATGATGCCGGACAACGATGCTTTGGGGAAAACAAAGTTCAGGAGTTGATTCCAAAGCATGAGGCACTTCCAAAAGACATCGAATGGCACATGATTGGTCATCTTCAGTCGAACAAGGTAAAATATATTGCGCCATTTGTTGGAATGATCCACTCTGTTGATAGTTTAAAACTGCTTTCGGTAATCGACAAAGAAGCCCAAAAAAACAACAGGGTAATACCATGTCTTCTTCAAATACAAATTGCCGAAGAAGATACCAAATTCGGTCTTAATACAACCGAAACATGGAACTTGCTGCAATCGGAGAATTACCAACAATTAAGAAATGTTCTCATCAGAGGGGTGATGGGTATGGCCACATTTACTGATGATTTAGAAAAAATTCGCAAAGAATTCCGGTTCCTGAAGGGGATCTTCGATAGGTTAAAAAAGGAATTCTTCCCGAAAAATGATTATTTTTCGGAAGTTTCGATGGGTATGACCGACGACTACCCTATTGCAATTCAGGAAGGAAGCACCATCATCAGGATTGGAAGTGCTATATTCGGGAGCCGGAAATAACAAGTAAAAAAGAAACATGCAAAAAAGCACTTCGCCTCACTCTCCGAAATAAGCAGGGCTCGTTGTAATTCAAATTCAGTTTAAATGACCTTGAAAGTATTTTAAATTCAGGCAACAGAAGGAACATGATTATACTTGGAATTACCGGCACTTTGGGTTCCGGAAAAGGCACAGTAGTAACGTATCTTGCTGAAACAAGGGGCTTTGTTCATTTTTCGGTACGGGAATATATTGCCCGCAGATTACACCATGACAATATACCGGTTAACCGAGACACGCTAACAGCAAAGGCGAATGAACTACGTGCCATAAACGGCCCTGCTTATATTATAGAAGAGCTTTACAAGGAAGCCGAAGCACTGAAGAAAAACTGCATTATTGAGAGTATAAGGACACCAGGCGAAATAGCAGTTTTAAGATCGAAACCCTATTTTTTTTTGCTGGCTGTTGATGCCGATTCGCGGAAAAGGTACGACCGGATCAGGTTGCGCAACTCCGAAACCGACCAGGTAACCTTCGATACCTTCCTGAGCAACGAGCAACGTGAAATGTACTCAACCGATCCCAATAATCAGAATTTGTCTGAATGTATCAGACAGGCAGATGTTGTGATATTCAACAATGGCGATCTGGAGGAATTGTACGCTCAAACTGAAAAATTCTTATCCGTGGTCTTAAAGCGGGATCAACAATAATGAATAAAAAGATGGAACCAAAAAACGACCATCGCCCAAGCTGGGATGAGTATTTTATGGAAATCGCCCACACGGTTAGTAAGCGGGCAACATGCGATAGGGGCCGAAGCGGTTGTGTTATCGTGCGCGACAGGCAGATTCTCGTTACTGGATATGTTGGTTCACCACGAGGAATGGCGCATTGCGACGATGCAGGGCACCAACTGAAAAAGGTTGTGCATGAAGATGGTCTTACTACGATGCATTGCGTAAGAACTGTGCACGCAGAGCAAAATGCAATTTGTCAGGCTGCACGCCTGGGAATAAGCATCGAAGGCGCCACATTGTACTGCCGGATGACACCTTGCAGAGTCTGTGCCATGCTCATAATTAATTGTGGAATAAAACGGGTTGTTTGCGAAAAAAAATACCACACCAGCCTGGAATCGGAGCAAATGTTTGCCGAGGCTGGTGTGGAAGTTCAATACTATACAACCGAAGTACTTAAGTATAAAGATCAGTGATTACCTAAAAATTTTCACTTCGGTTTCACCAGTAGATTTGATATACCCCCTAAACATGGCCGTAGTGTTGAAAGGCATTGAAATATTGCCCTTTCTGTCGATGGCAATAACACCTCCCCTGGCGCCTTGTTGTTTTAACCTTACCATGATGTTATAATTTGTAGCTTGCTCCAGGGTTTCGCCCAGATATAGCATACGTGCCGAAATATCGTATGCAACAGCATTTCGGATGAAAAATTCACCATGGCCGGTTGATGAAACTGCGCAACTGAGGTTATTGGCATAGGTACCTGCACCAATAATAGGTGCGTCGCCGATGCGTCCTTGCTTTTTGCCGGTCATTCCACCGGTCGAAGTTGCGGCAGCCAGATTTCCTTGCTGGTCAAGGGCAACTGCCCCGACTGTGCCCATGCTCATTTCGGAAGCAATGGAGCCCCGCAACGGGGAATTTTCGCGAAGAAACTCGCGGTATTGATCCCAGCGCCGTTGATCGAAAAAGTACGAGGGATCTACAACTTCTAGTCCCTGCTCAAAAGCAAATTGCTCAGCTCCTCGGCCCGACAACATTACATGGCGGGTGTTCTCCATTACTTTGCGGGCAGCCTTTATTGGGTTTTTAACGGTGGTAACACCAGCAACAGCACCAGCCATCAGGTTGCTGCCATCCATAATTGAGGCATCCAGTTCGTTTCGCCCATCAATCGTGAAAACTGACCCCCTGCCTGCGTTGAACAATGGTGAATCTTCGAGAATTACCACAGCTGCCTGAGTTGCATCAAGGCTGCTTCCTCCTGCACTAAGGATTTCATGCCCAGCCTTCAAGGCTTCACGAAGCTTATCCAGAAATGCTGCTTCCATCTCAGGCGTAATACTTTCGCGTGCAATATTCCCAGCGCCTCCGTGAATAACCAAAGCATAATTTCCCTGAGAATAAGCAAACTGACCAATAAAAATCAGCGCAATAACAAACGAAATGGACAAGAGTTTTTTCATCCTATAACATTTTTAAAAATTTCAACCAAATGACCAACCTTTCATGCCCTCGCATTATCAAGCGAGTACTGCGAGACGTTGAACCTGTCTTTAAATTATTCGCCTGGACTAATTGCAAGCCAGCAAGAATGGAGTACAACCCAATCAACCAATTAACCGGCCCAGCTTCACTACAAGAATTCGAAAACCAAGGTTAGTTCGGGTTGTTGATGCCAGCCTGATACTCTGCATTGAGCTTGGCAAGTACATCACTGGTAATATCGTGCTGTGTATTGGCGTAAAGGATGCCCCCTCCCGGAGAAAACCCAAGTATGTAGTCGAATCCGTACTCAACATTGTACCTTTTCAAAAATTCACTCAACTTATCGAGCAATTGCTGGTTCATTTCAACCTCCTTCTGCATGAGGCGATTTGTGAAAGTCTCGTTGAGTTGGATTAGCTCCTGCTGCCTCTGCATCAGTTCCCTTTCTTTGGCCTGTGCAAGCTCAATGTTTGCCATGCCCGACTGAACGTCGCGCTGAAACTGTTGTACTTCAGTCTGAAAACTGCGTTGCCTTCTGCTAAGGTCATTTTCCATACGGGTTCTTTCGACTTCAAAATCTGCCCTCAATTTTATTGCAAATTCATAGTTTTCCATCAGCAATTCTGAGTCGATATAAGCGATTCGTGCAGATTCGGCAACTATTTCATTTGCCTGGTCACCTGATTGTGGCATTACAATGCCCTTGCCGGCAATCCCAATCCCCGTAAAATGCAGTGCATACAGCACAATTAGGCCGAGCAGGAGCAGTATATTAATGTAGGTCAAGGCACCAATTCTTTTAAAAATGCACTTTTTAGGTTCTTCAGGAGAAGTAGCGGTCTTTTGGTCTTTGATTTCGGTATTCATAATTATTCTAAAAGGTTTGAAATTACCAGCCAATTCAATGGCACAATGGATTAAAAATTTACAAAATGATTGCGAGATTCTAATATTTCACAATTGAAATACTTCTCGCATCTGCATTCAAAAGTACTCAAAAAACCTTCCTAATTACCCATTTCGGACATAAACCGTACCCGCATCAGCCTGACTTCTTCTTCGGTATAGTCATCTTCGCCCAATTCTTCGAGGGCTGTTTTGAAGGAATCGGTTTCGGCAGTTTTGAAATAATTAAAAATCTCGTCCTGCTTGTCGGGTTCAACAACTTCGTTGATATAATAGCGAATATCTATTTTGGTTCCCGAGGAAACAATACTTTCTATTTCGGAGAGCAACTCTTCGAACTCAATACCCTTCGCTAGCGCAATATCTTCGAGAGAAACCTTGCGGTCGATATTCTGTATGATATACACTTTGAGGCCTGATTTATTGACCACCGACTTTACGACCATGTCCATCGGTCGCTCTATCTCATTTTCTTCTACATAGCGGGCAATCAATTCCACAAACGGTTTCCCGAATCGCTCAGCTTTCCCGGAACCAACACCGGTAATCTGTTTAAGTTCATCGAGCTTCACAGGGTATTGGATTGCCATGTCTTCGAGCGAAGGATCCTGAAAAATGACAAACGGAGGAAGGTTGTTCTTTCGGGCAATCTCCTTGCGGAGATCTTTCAATAATGCAAACAACACTTTGTCGGTTGCACTGGTTTTTTGACCTAATCCAGACAAGGGATCGGCTTCGGCAGTACTGCTGTAGTCGTGATCCTTGCTCATTTTTACCGATCTGGGCTTTTCTAGAAATTCTTTTCCGGCTTTGGTTACTTTCAGTGTGCCATAGTCTTCTATATCTTTCTCCAGTAGCCTTTCTACGAGACTCTGTCTCAGAACGGCATTCCAGAATTTTTCGTCGAACTCGGCACCCTTGCCAAACACCTCTAATTGATGGTGTTTGCAGTTTTTAATGGTTGTGCTTGGTTTTCCCATCAGGACATTAATTACATGCTTAGGTTTGAATAATTGTTTTACGGCCAGAACCGCTTCAATTAGCTGGCAAATGTATTCATTTCCTTCAAATTTTTCCTTGGGCTGGAGACAATTATCGCACGACCCGCAATTATCTTCCCTGTAAATCTCTCCAAAATAATTCAACAATGTTTTGCGCCGGCAGATTGATGATTCGCTGTAGGCTACAGTTTCTGTCAGCAGTTGCATCCCGATTTCCTGTTCCGATACTGGTTTTCCTTTCAGAAACTTCTCGAGTTTCTGAATATCGTCGTATGAGTAGAATGTGATGCAATTTCCTTCTCCGCCATCGCGCCCTGCACGGCCCGTTTCCTGATAGTAGGCCTCAAGGCTTTTGGGAATATCGTAATGGATCACGTACCTGACATCGGGCTTATCAATTCCCATTCCAAAAGCAATGGTTGCCACAATTACCTCGGCGTCTTCCATCAGAAATCTATCCTGATTATTTATTCTGGTGGCTGATTCAAGACCAGCATGATAAGGCAAAGCCCTTATTCCGTTAACTTTTAAGGTTTCGGCAAGCTCTTCCACCTTTTTTCGACTCAGGCAATAAATGATGCCAGACTTTCCTTCCTGCGACTTCACATACCGGATAATGTCCTTGATACTGTTTTCCGTTTTTGGCCTTATTTCATAATAAAGATTTGGCCTGTTGAACGAGGATATGAATACAACAGCATTGAGCATATTCAAATTTTTCTGAATATCGAGTTGTACTTTTGGAGTTGCTGTTGCCGTAAGCGCTATTAGCGGAACTTTTTTGTTGAGGGTTTGTATTATTGGACGAAGGCGCCTGTATTCGGGCCTGAAATCGTGACCCCATTCAGAGATACAATGTGCTTCATCAACGGCAAAAAAGGAAATATCGATATCTTTCAAAAACTCAACATTCTCATCTTTGGTAAGGGATTCGGGAGCAACGTAGAGTAATTTGGTTAGTCCGTCGGTTAGGTCCTTTTTTACCTGAATTATTTCTGCTTTGGTTAGCGATGAGTTTAATACATGCGCAATGCCATTATAATCAGCAAAATTCCTTATGGTATCCACCTGGTTTTTCATAAGGGCAATCAATGGCGATACCACTATTGCGGTTCCTTTGCTAATAAGCGCAGGCAGTTGGTAACACATCGATTTTCCGCCACCGGTAGGCATGATTACAAATGCATCTCCTCCGGCAATCAAGTGTCTTATAACATCTTCCTGTTGACCTTTAAATGTGTCGTAGCCAAAAATCTCTTTCAGCAGGTCCTTCAATGACACATCTGCTCGAACTTCCATTCCTAAAAACCTGGTTAGACCTTTTGTTGATTATTCGTATTGTGAGGTGAGGGTTCACCCAACCTACCATGTTTAATTTTTTGTGGGTTTTATTGTTTGCAAAAATTCGTGTAGGTTTGTAAAGTAAATTTAATATTATAATTAGCGATTACCAAACTTTTTTTTGATTGAAATCAAGGAACGAAATAAAAAAAATTGCCCTCGAAACCATTGAGGCCGAACTTCAGGCAGTTAGCAAGCTAAAAAATTATATCGACGATGGTTTTCTTTCGAGCATAGAAGCCATTTATCGAGGGCAAGGGCGGGTAGTATTAACCGGAATTGGAAAAAGCGCAATCATAGCTCAGAAAGTTGTTGCCACCCTGAATTCTACTGGAACACCAGCAATTTTTATGCATGCTGCTGATGCCATACATGGCGATCTGGGCATTGTGCAATCCAACGATGTGGTAATTTGCGTAAGTAATAGTGGCAATACTCCTGAAATAAAAGTATTGCTACCAATGCTCAAATCACTGGGTGCCCTGCTCATAGGCATGGTAGGAAATCCTGAATCGGAGCTTGGCAGAAAAGCTGATCTGGTAATAAATACCGCTGTAGATCAGGAAGCAGCCCCCGATCATCCGGCCCCTACTGCCAGCACTACCGCACAACTCGTAATGGGAGATGCATTGGCAATCGCGTTGCTGCACTGCAGGGGCTTCTCCATTCAGGATTTTGCCCGCTATCATCCGGGTGGGTCTCTCGGCAAACAACTTTACACAAGGGTTGAGCACCTTTACCCTAATAATGAAAAGCCCAAAGTAAGCCTTGATGCTCCCCTGCGCGAAGTAATTATTGAAATCACCTCCAAAAGACTTGGAGTTACTGCAGTGGTTGACAACGAAACGCTTTGCGGAATAATAACCGATGGCGACCTCCGGAGAATGCTCCAGCGCAATCCAGACCTAACCGCCCTGAAAGCTTCGGAAATTATGACTACCAACCCAAAAACCATCGATAGCAATACTTTGGCGGTAGAAGCACTTCAGGTAATGCGCAAGTACAACATTACCCAGTTGTTAGTTGTTGATAATTTGCAATACAAGGGAGTAGTACATTTGCATGACATTATTAAAGAAGGCATAATCTAGATGTGAAATGAGCGATTTGGTTAAAGAATTTAATGAATACAGGGCGCGCATGAATGCGTCGGTAATGCAAGCCGACAATCTTACCCTGAAGCGGCTTTTCAATCTCGACTCCAACGCATACACTGAAGGGGCGTTACCCACACGCACAAAGGAAATGATTGGACTTGCCGCGTCGATGGTTCTGCGTTGCGACGACTGTGTAAAATACCACCTTCAAAAATGTCATGAGTTGGGTGTTTCGCAGGAGGAGATTTTTGAAGTTTTTGCCATTTCCAACATAGTTGGGGGAACCATTGTTATACCCCATCTTCGAAGGGCTGTAGAATTTTGGAATGCCCTTTGTGAAACCAAATAACCATTCGAAACACTTTCGTTTTCCACCTAAATTTAAATGATTTTATAGATGAGGTTGTACTCTGAAAACCTTGTAAAAAAATACAAAAAGCGGGTTGTAGTAAACCATGCCTCTATCGAAGTGCACCAAGGCGAAATTGTAGGTTTGCTTGGCCCAAATGGGGCAGGAAAAACCACCACTTTTTACATGATAGTTGGACTGATAAAAGCCAACGAGGGGCGAATTTTTATCGACCAGACCGAAATCACTAAGATGCCCATGTACCGCAGGGCACAGAAAGGTATTGGATATCTTGCACAAGAAGCAAGCGTTTTTCGAAATTTGAGCGTTGAGGACAACATCAAAGCGGTGCTTGAGTTTACCGACCTATCGAAAGCTGAACAATCGGAACGTCTTGAAAATCTGCTATCTGAATTTGGTTTGAACCATATCAGAAAGAGCTTGGGAATAACCCTTTCAGGAGGCGAACGCCGCAGAACTGAAATAGCCCGGTCGCTTGCAGTAAATCCCAAGTTTATCCTTCTCGATGAGCCATTTGCAGGAGTCGATCCCATTGCTGTGGAAGACATTCAAACAATCGTTTCGAAGCTCAAAGAAAAAAACATCGGGGTGCTCATTACCGACCACAACGTGCACGAAACTTTGTCAATAACCGACAGAGCCTATCTTTTGTTCGAAGGTTCGATTCTCAAATCGGGTACTGCAGAAGAACTGGCGCTTGATGAAGAAGTACGCCGGGTTTATTTAGGCACTAATTTTCAATTGCGCCGCTAACCTCCATACCATTAGTCCTTTTTTAGCAGGAGCACCGCAGCATAAGCTGTTATGCCTTCTTGTCGTCCGATAAAACCCATACTTTCGGAAGTGGTTGCTTTAATGGATATTTTGGAAAGATCAACATCTAAAATGGCAGCCAAATGGTTGCGCATTTCTGGGATAAAGCCTGCAATTTTGGGTTTCTCAAGGCAAACGGTAGCATCCAAATTTCCAACAACGTACCCGTCTTTTGCTACCAGTCTCATAACCCTTTCCAGCAGTATTTTACTGTCGATTCCTTTGAGCGAAGGGTCCGTGTCGGGAAAATGCACACCGATGTCCCTCAAGCCGGAAGCCCCAAGCATGGCATCCATTATGGCATGTATCAACACATCGCCATCGGAATGACCTAAAGAACCAGCATGATTTGGTACCAATGCGCCCCCAATAACGAGGGGCCTGCCTTCAACGAGTTTATGTACATCATAACCGAAACCAACCCGTATATCCATTACGCAAGCATCAAAAAAAACTCTATATAGTTCCCAAATGTTAACGAGCTACACCCTGATTATATGGCTATATGATTAATTTAGGATGTTCTCAGACCTTAGGGCGTCAAAGTCGAAACTCAATGAAAAGCGCAATACGTTTTCAAGCGGGCTTCTTTGGGCTAATGGCACAAGGTAGGCAAAATCAAGTCCAAACACATGGTATTTGAGCCCAAGCCCAAGGGTGAAAAACTTCCTGTCTCCTTTGGTTTCGTGCTCATGAAAGTACCCCGCCCGAAGGGCAAACTGCCGGTCGTACCAATACTCTACCCCAAAGGAATAGGTAATCTCGTTGAGTTCTTCGCGAAACCCGCCGGGCGCGTCGGTAAATGACCCTAAAATACCTGAGGCAACCGACCTGTGAGGGTTGCGTCCGGCTGCAATCACATACTCCCCGTCCGGGCCTATAACAACATTCCCTGTTGTTTCATCGCGCAAATAAATTGGAGGTGTTGGTACAAGAAGTTTATTGAAATCAACCATCAACGAGAGTTGATTATAATCGTCTAAATTAAAAGTAAATGATGGACCTATCCTGAGGTTAATCGGGATAAAATTAGCATGAATCTCATCGGAATAGGAAATCTTGTTTCCGATATTTGAAATGTTTATACCTGCAGAAAATATAGTTGGTGTGCGCCAATTCAGTTCGCGTGTATAAAATGCCGATACATCTGCCGCTATTGCTGTTCCAGGCCTTGTTTCTACTCCACCAACAAATTGCCCCTGGGTAAGATTGCTGTAAATATAGCGCACACCTATTGCTCCCGAAAAATGTTCCCCTAATTTTCTGGCGTAAGCTACATTGATGGAAAACTCATTCGGTCGAACGGGAAATAGGAACTCACCAGCCTCATCGGTAAAGTTGATTTCGCCAAGGGTAAAGTAGGTAAGCGAGAAGGCAACCGTCTGAAGCTCGTCTATTCTCCTGAAAGCGCTTAAATAAGAAAGGTTTATGTCAGGCACCAGTGCCCGCAACCATGGCGTATAGTTCAACGACAGACCCATTTCGCTCTCGATAAAAGCAAACTTGGCAGGATTCCAGTGCATGGAATTGGCATCAGGGGTAGAAGACACACCGGCATCGCCCATAGCACCTGCCCGCGAATCCGGGGCAATCATCAGAAATGGCACGGCTGTGGTAATGGTATTTAGCCTTTGACCAAGCACATCGCGGTAAGCCTGGGCAATAGCATTCTGGAAGGTTAAAAGGAAGCCTGCTGCAACTAATAATGTGATGATTTTTTTCATTACAAATCTTGGTTGGTTAAAAAGCATTTAACAATAGCTTATTTTTTGGTAAATACTCGAAGGAACTTGTCCTGACTGCCATGGTTAGGAAAATTAACCTGTCATCAAATCCCCAAGTTGTTCAAAAAATTCACCAAAGTAGAATTTTACTATAATTTCTTCAGATTTGTAGGTTAGCAGACCTTCTTAATAATGCAAAGATAACGAAATAATAATTTCTCTATTGTTTGATGTAGCCTTCGACCATGCTCAATTATTGTACAGTTGTTTACCGAATAATTACGAGTTTTTGTGTGGCTATCGAAGAATTACCATCTGGCGTTCGCAGGATTAGCCGGTATATATAGACCCCATTTCCAATTAGATTTCCATCGATACCTCTTCCATCCCAACGAATCGGCGGAGAGAGAAATCCGGGAGTATTCTGACGCGCTTCGATAAATTGAACAAGCTGGCCCCGCAAATCAAAAATCTCGATCCGGATGTTCAGATCGGTAAATGGCTGATTGTGTGTAAACCTAAAAGAAGTTTCCAGACTGAAAGGATTTGGATAATTCAACAAATTTTCCAAGGCAAGTGAGGCCGCTGAGCTTACTATGAACTCGATAGATTTTATTGAAGGATTGTTGTGTGTGTCCCATGCACGCAGGGTTAATTGGTGGCGCCCATCAGGTAATTTGTAAAATGGATAAACCACCTTACCCGAAGTGAAATCATCGAGGTTATTCTGGAAAAAATTGTTCAGAATGATTGATTGTTGCGCATTGTCATTGAGAAAAGTGACAATGTCGTGCCCGACACGGCCAGAAATATTGATTCCATTTTTATCGGACAGTTTGGCAATCAGGATAGGATTTTGATTTGTGGTTCCGCCCGAAACGAACGATGTATCGTTCATAAATAATCGAATATCCGGACCTGTAAAATCTGGTTCAACCCCCTGATAGGTACCCCCAATCACGAAATCCTGAAAATACCCGTTACCGTCGTTTACACCATCAAATGCATAATAGCTGATGCGCCCTGAGCCAAAACTGTAAGTAATATTCGCTGGAACGGAAAACTGAAACGAAAACCTTCCATTCACCACACTTGCCTTTCCCCTGTAAATCAGCACATCGCGTTTGAAAAAATCGCTTCTGAAGCTATCGTTGTCCTGGCCAAATGTATTGAAAAGTGATTTTTTGTCGAAAACGGTTGGGTAAACATAACCGTTGAAGCCCGAAAGGAGGTTGCCTGCTTGATCAGCAATGTAGCCACTCACCGATACAGTTTGAAAAGCCTTAATGGTGTCAGGCATTGCTTCGGTAATAACGCGGTAACGCGGACGAGCCATGTGCATCGAAGGGTCGCCCAGCAAAACAAAATTCCGGATTCTCCAGGTTTCTAAGAGGCCACTGCTTCTGATTTTCGAAAGTCTGATAATGTCGCCAAGACGGTTGTAATTTCCATGTTGGTCTCGTTCAAAAGAGGCATCTATAAAATTGCGGTTCAGCACCATGTTAGGTCCAGACCATGCCAAACGTGTCGTAGTGAAAAGAGCAATGGCACCTCCATTGGGTTTCAGAAAAATTCTTACACCGGCCGAGACCTCGTCAGGGTCTGGATTGTCGAACCGTGAAAATTCGCATGTGGCCGTCATGAACACAGGAAGATTATAATAATTTCTCCATGAAGCAATATCTGAAAAAGTTAGGACCCGCTCATGTCCAAGACCGGATGTACCGCCATGCCCTATATAATTTATGAGTAAAGCACCCTGGTTAACGGCTTCGTTGATGGCTCGGTTCACTTCGGGGTACCTTGCTCCACCTGCAAGGGTAAGCTGGTTGAAGGCATCAAAATAGATCTTTTCAACATTAAACTTTGGGAACCGGCTTTCCATAGTAGCGGCAAGCACTTCAGAGTCAATATAGTGGCGGTTGAAGTCCTGGTCGTCGGCAACAAAAACAACCCTGTTTCGCCAATCAGCAAAATTGGACACAAATCCAGTACTCATAGTACCCTCTTGTGGATTTACGTGTTGGGAAACAGGTATCTGATACCTTAGAAGTTTATCCACCACATCGCGGGCTTCTTCAATAGTTCGGACTGGCAGCCTCCCGATCCCGATGTCAAGGTCGCCTTCGGAATGAAAACCTTCATTGTCGTCGAGTAATCCAAAAAAATCATCCGTCATGAATGAGCGGTCGTAATGCAGGGAGTTTTGACTCTGAAATGTGGGGATGTAGTTGCCTCCGAAATCCAAAAGATTGCGGTTGTCGTACGTGCCATTACCGAAAAGCAGCAAATAGCGGGGCAACTGGTTTTGATTTTGTGCCCTGTCGTAAAACATTTTCATAAAATTCCGTATGGCACCGATATCGGGTGTTCCGGATGAGAACTCATTGTAAATCTGGTTGGTGGTTACAACCGATACCCTCAATCCATCCATAATCCGCCTGAACTCTCCCAACCTCTCGGCTTCTGACTTGAATTCTTCAGGAACAACAATGGTAAGGTCAGCTACTGCCATTCCATGCAAGTTTTGATTGGCTACCCTTCCTGCTCTGCGAGGCCTCAAGAAGCTACTTCCATCAAATACGACATATTGCCTAAGTTGGGAAGCATGCTGCCTAAAATGTAAGTTGCTACCCTCTATAACGGTTTGTTGCACCCTCACATTAAATCGGTCTGTAACATCCCAAACCACCGATTGACTCGATACATCAGTTATATTATATTGTTTAATATTGCCCACACCGATGATGTTTACATTCCGAAAATCCATCTGGGGACCAACAAATCTGAGTTGGCGGGTTACATTAAACTCTAAAAAATTTAACCAACCCCGGGCTTCGGCATTGGGACGATTATAAGTTACTGTTGCGCGGATTTGAGAGGGTTGATTTGGATTAAACCACATGGTTTGTTCCGAAAAGTTGGCAAATGGCCCGGTAAAATGAGCCGTAAAAATCTGGTTGACAGGAAGCGTCAGCAGCCCTGAACCTGTATTAACAGTAAAAGAACTGGTAACCGAAGACCGAGCGGCAACATGAGCTCTGATTCTTGCAGGAGATTGTGTTACCAGATTCGGAAAAGAAAATGTAAATTCTCGTGATAAGGTTGCATCAAACACTTCACCATACCATTCCCTGCCACTACTTAACAGGTTTACCAAATCGAGGTGGTGGAAAGCAAAATCCTGAAAAGTAGTAACTTGGTGGGTAGCCTCTGCCTGTAAATTGGGTTCAATCTGCATACGAAGTCCAGCACCCTGGTCGGTAGTCAAAAAATAGCAGGTTTCTTTTGCGTACAAATGTATGTGGTGATCAAATGCCCGGGTTGCAGGATTGAAAACCCATTGATTTGGCGACTGGCCATAAAACAAAATGAAATCGCTCTGTCCGAAAATTCCGGCTTGCTGTCCTGAAACAAATATTGCATTTTCCCTTAGGTCGGTTATCCTGCTGCTGTTGTTAGCCTCTGGAAGCATACCCCCGCCATTTCCAAATATCCTGATATTGGCCCTTTGAAGCCCCTGAGTATTTATTCCCATCTCTACAAGATCATTGTAGGTAAGCCGGTAAACTCCAGATTGTTCTACGCAGATCTTATGCCAGGTTCCCTGTGCCAGTACAGAGTTTGCAGGATATGGGTGTGAGGAAGCTGCAAAAACTTCCGGTGCAAAAACTTGTTCTTCGGTAAGTGCAAATGATACAAGTTTCTCATAAACTCCTGTTTCAGGATTTTTTCGGAAAGGGAAAAAAGTAATTACCGACCAGGATTCCTTACTTACAACCCTTTGTCCCTGTTTTATTTCCAATTCGGTTGACAAAAAACCTAATGATTCCAAAATACGGGATTCTTCAATCCCGACCGGAACAAATTGCTTGTTTGTAACTCCAAACTCCGTGATAAAAAGGGGTGTTTCATTCCTGGCTGAATAGGTAAAAGCAGGAAGGCCCATCAGAGTATCACCATAAATAGCTCCGGAAAAAGATAACAGAGTTTTCTCTTCACCCTCTCCAACCAAAATCTTTTGAGGACTTTGCCATTCAAGATTGAAATTGTTTTCCTGCCCCGAAACAAAACCCGACACTGCCAAAACAAGCAGGAGGGTAAACCAGATAGTACGTTTTTCCTTCAACATTTCCGGGGGTAGAGTTAAAATTGTCTGGTAGATCCAATGGGTTCGTAATACATCTGATACTATAAACCCAATTGTAAAGTTAGTTGTTTAAACGTGAAACCTTTTCCAAATATTTTTTCAGGCCTCTTTACATTATATAATGGTGTTGTTTAAAATAAAAATCGGCCCGGTAGCAAATTTCCTGAGAAAGATACATCAGAACAGGCATTTTTCAGGTTAAATTTGGAACAGCAAATGAGTCGATTATTATTGTTAACAAAAAAATAAATTTTGGTTAAATTTCCTGACCGAAATATAATGATTCTTGCTCATTGGATTAAACACAAAAATTTCATCAAAGGAATTCATTCATGTTATGGCTTAAGTAAATTGGGTTCTTTGAGAAGTATCTTTCCATCAATTTATGCCGCGAGTTTACAGGTAAAATCTCTTGAAACGTGAAAAAAGGGGTGGTCAACTTGATATGTCTGGCTCTGATCCTTACCTGGAGCAAGGATTTGAAAAGCCAGGATGCCCTGTTTTCGCAATTTTTTGCAACACCGGTGTTTCTTAATCCAGCATTTGCCGGCTCAGGTGAACATTCTCGTTTGGTTTTTAATTACCGAAACCAGCCCTTCCCCGATTTTGGGACTTTTTCTACTTTCAATGCTGCCTACGATCAGCCGGTAAGTGCTATCGGAGGGGGTATAGGTGTGCTTTTAACCAGCGATTTTCAAAGCAATCTGATCATCCGAAATCAGATTAGTGCTATGTACAGTCTTCATTTGCAACTAACTGAAAACTTACATATGAATCTGGCCTTGCAAGGAGGATATTTGCGAAAGGACCTAAACTGGAACAACCTGGAGTTTGCAAATCAGTACAATCCTTTCTTTAATGAGCCACTTTCAATCACCGAACAGCCTCCTGAACGAACCTGGAGCCAGGCAGTAAGTTTTTCTACAGGATTGCTTGTATTCAGCAACAGGTTTTATGGAGGAATAGCTTTACATCACCTCAACCGCCCAAGAGAAAGCCTCTTTGTTGATGATTTCAGATTGCCGGTAAAAGCTACCGTGCACCTCGGACTGCACTTACCTCTCCCCTACTTCGGAACTTTTTCAGGCATCGATCAGAATTTTTTTGTTAGTCCAAATATAATTTTCGTAAAACAGGGCGTTAATAAGAAAACCAGTTATGGATTGTATATGGGGTTGCCACAGATAACCGGTGGATTGTGGTTACGTCACGGTTCTGACCTACGGGAAACACTTGTTTTTATGTTGGGTCTGAACATCGATAATTACCGGATTGCCTATAGCTACGACCATTCATTATCAGGTTTTTCAGGAGTTTTTCATGGTGTTCATGAAATCAGTATTACACTGAATTTTTCAAATGGAACCAAAAAGTCTAATCAGCGTACAATAAATAGTCCAGGTTTTTAGTTATTTTTGTGCACAATCAATAAACGCAGCTATGTATAGGAATCCCAGAAGGTTGTTTACGCTTGTAGTAGCAGTATTTGCTACTATTTCCTTGGTATCATGCAGAAATCAATCATCCACCACTACGGGGTGGGATTACAACAATCCGGATAAAGGCGGGTTTGAAGTCACGAGTGTTCAAGAACAGGAAACTGGTCCAGGCCTTGTTTTTATAGAAGGAGGTTCATTTGTTATGGGCCGGACGGAGCAGGACGTGATGTTCGATTGGAACAATATTCCCCGCAGGGTAACGGTCTCCTCTTTTTATATGGACGAAACCGAAGTTAGAAATGTTGACTACCTTGAATACCTTCACTGGATTAGCAGGGTTTTTGGAGCCTCCTTCCCGGAGGTTTACCGCAGGGCGCTGCCCGACACCCTGGTGTGGCGTGACCCATTGGCTTTTAACGAACCCTTTGTTCAGAATTATTTCCGTCATCCGGCATTCCACGACTATCCAGTCGTAGGTGTAAGTTGGGTTCAGGCAACTGAATATGCTGCCTGGAGAACCGACCGGGTGAACGAAATGATCCTTATCAGGGAAGGGATTCTTGAATGGGACCCCGACCAGCTTAATGAAAGAAACTTTAACACAGAGGCCTATCTTGCCGGTCAATACGAAGGATTGGTTAGAGAAAATCTGCGCGACCTTGATCCCAGAGGTACAGGCGAAAGGCAAGTTCGTTGGACAGATGGCATGCTGCTACCCTCCTACCGACTGCCCACCGAGGCCGAATGGGAGTTTGCCGCTCTCGGTCTTATTGGAAACACCGTAGATGAAAGAATGGTTGGTCGCAGGCATTATCCATGGGAAGGCAACACTGTTCGCAGTGCCGACAGGGGTACTATGGGAATTTTTAAAGCCAATTTCCAGCGCAGATCTGGCGATTTCATGGGAATTGCAGGAAACCTTAACGATGGAGGCGAAGGCCCATTACCGGTATATGCTTTCTGGCCAAACGACTATGGACTTTTTAATATGGCTGGAAATGTAAATGAATGGGTACTTGATGTTTACCGTCCATTATCGCACGAGGTAGTCACCGACCTGCGTCCCTTCCGTGGCAATGTTTTCGAAACATTGGAACTGGATGCCGAAGGCAACCCCGTACCAAAGGATGAATTCGGACGTTTAAGGACCCGTCCTGCTGAAATAGACCCAACCCGTCGCAATTTCCGCCAGGCCGACAATATCAACTTTCGCGATGGCGATGTGCAATCGAGTATCTTCTTTGCTGAAGAGGCTCCCGATACAGCAAGGGTTATGTATGAGCACAATGTTACTACCCTCATCAATAATGAAGCAAGAGTGTTCAAAGGTGGCGGCTGGAGAGACAGAGCCTACTGGCTGGTTCCCGGAAACCGTCGTTTCCTAGATCAAAATGAAGCAACCAGCGACATCGGGTTCCGTTGCGCGATGATCAGAGTCGGTAGCCCTATTGCAAGATAATTCTTGATCCCTTTACAGGAAACCCATTTGCGGAAGCAGATGGGTTTTTTGTTTAAAATTAAACCAAAATGAAACAATCATAAATTTGCATCCATAACTCCAATAAAGAAAAGACCAACGGCTACCCCCTGCATTTTATATTTTTGAAATGAAATTAATGACCAGATCAGAGGTTTTGCAAATTCTTCATCGCTATGTAGAGTCCGGGCGACCAATATGCACAGATAGCCGGCAAGTTGCACCAGGGGCGGTTTTTTTTGCCCTTAAAGGAGACAATTTCAATGGAAACCATTTTGCTGAAAAGGCATTAGAAAATGGTTGCATTGCCGCTGTTGTTGATGAACCTGTCAGCAGGGAAAACAACAAGGTCATTTTGGTCGAAAACGTACTTGAAACATTACAGCAACTAAGTATTTATCACCGGAAGCAATTCACTATTCCTGTGCTGGCAATTACCGGATCAAACGGAAAAACCACCACCAAAGAGCTGGTACATTCCGTTCTGGGCAGCACTTTCAAAACCCTGGCCACCGAAGGCAATCTTAACAACCATATTGGAGTTCCCCTTACCTTGCTGCGGCTGAACGGTTTGCACGAGATGGCCATAATCGAAATGGGAGCAAATCATGTTGGAGAAATTGAGCAATTATCTGGTTTCGCATGCCCAACTTACGGACTGATTACCAACATCGGGAAAGCCCATCTGGAAGGGTTTGGCAGCTTGGAAAATATTCTGAAAGGAAAAACAGAGCTATACAGGCACATAAGCAGCGAAAATGGACTGTTGTTCGTTAATGGCGACAACCTGCAACTATCAGAAAATGCAAAAGGCACAAAGCAAATTGTGTATGGCCAAAGTGAGGCCTTCCATTGCAGCGGCCGCATCAGCGGTATGAACCCATTTCTTACCCTTGAATTTCGCGTCAACAAGCCATTGGGAAAGACAAAAAAAGGGATATCCGGGCAAATTAACACCAAGTTGATAGGGGCATATAATTTTGAAAACATACTGGCATCAATTGCCATTGGCCTCTATTTTGGAGTTTCGCCCGAAAAAGCAATTAGCGCCATTGAAGCCTACCAACCTGTAAACAATCGCTCCCAGTTAATCAAGAATCAACGGAACACCGTAATTCTAGATGCTTACAATGCTAATCCCACCAGCATGGCGGCTGCCATTTCCAATTTTGCTGAATTTGGTATCGCTCCACGTGCCGTTCTGCTTGGCGACATGCTCGAAATGGGTAGCGACAGCCAGGCCGAACACCAGCAAATTGTTGAACTTCTGAAAGAGCGTAAGTTCGAAATAAACATTCTCGTTGGTACAGAATTTATGAAGACCATCTGTCCAAATTCCGGCTTTGAAACCTTCAATAATTCCGTTGAAGCTACTGCCTGGCTTAAAGAAAATCCTTTGAACGGCTTCCATATACTGGTTAAAGGTTCGCGCGGCATTCGAATGGAAAAAACCCTGGAGGCACTTTAAGATGAAAAGCGTTAACGCCATCGGATTAATGTCGGGTACTTCGCTCGATGGTCTTGATTTGGCCTGGTGCAGGTTCGTGCAGCGAGAATCCGGTTGGAGTTTTAAAATTCTTGCTGGCGAAACCATCGGTTATTCTAGGATCTGGGAGGAAAGGTTACGCCTTGCCCCCACACTGCCTGGCAGGGAGTTGATACGATTACACCAGGATTATGGCAATTACTTGGGTATTACGACCCTGAATTTTATTGAGAAGCACAATATTCCAAAAGATTCCATCATTGCCAGCCACGGCCATACCATATTCCATGTGCCGGCCGAGGGCTATACTTTTCAGGCAGGCAGCGGAGCTTCAATAGCTGCCAAAACAGGGATGACGGTGGTTTGCGATTTCCGCACCACCGATGTTGCCCTTGGAGGCCAGGGAGCTCCATTGGTGCCTATAGGCGATGAATTGCTGTTTCCTCAATTCGATTTTTGCTTAAACCTGGGTGGATTTGCCAATATTTCGTTCAGGCAGGAAGGTCATAGGGTTGCCTTTGATATTTGCCCGGTAAATATACTTCTGAACCGTCTGGTAACAGAAGCACGAGTACCCAACGAAATGTTTATGGAGGGGTCGCACTCCGAAAGGCAGTTTTTGGCCTTTGACCCTGAGGGCAGTATTGCAGCTAAGGGGAGTCTGAATCTGGAACTGCTGAAAAAACTCAACGGACTGGATTTCTACACCCTGACAGGACCCCGCAGTTTGGGATTGGAATGGGTTGAATCGCAAGTAATTCCAGTGGTTGATTCGTTTAAAATTTCACTCGAAGATAAATTGCGAACATTCTGTGAGCATATTGCAATTCAGATTTCCTCGGTAATCCTGTCAGAGAAAGGAAAAGAAAATGTATTGATCACCGGTGGTGGCGCTCTGAACCAGTTTCTTATCAGCCTGATCGGCAGCAAAATACATCCGCATACCAGAGCAATTATTCCCGATGCTGAAGTGGTTCATTTTAAGGAGGCCCTGGTATTTGCGTTTTTGGGTGTTTTGAGGGTGCATGGTCTGTTGAATACGATCAGCGGGGTTACAGGTAGCAGTCGGGATCATTCGTCCGGTGCAGTTTATTTGGGTAACCTTTAAATTTCCCTGTGACGAAAAAAGCGTCAATGGTATAAAGAAACATTCAGGAAGACCATGTACCATAAAAGTAATACTTTACCAAGGGTTCCATCATAGATGGAAAGAGCATGCATCGAAGGGAGAACTTTTTCTGAGTTGGCGAACTCCATCTTACTTTAAGCGGAAGTTACAATGAATACCTACCTGATAATCGTATTAGTCTATTTTGGACTCATAACGCTGATATCTTTTTTCACAAAAAAACTGGCAAGCAGGTCGGCGTCCGATTTTCTGGTTGCCGGCCGTAACTTAGGAATGATCGCATGCTCGGTGGTGATTGCTGCCGAATGGCTCGGTGGAATGAGTACTATCGGGGTGAGCGAGAAAGCATTCACAACAGGTACCCTCAAACCCATCCTCTACAATTTTTCGACAGCCTTGGGAATGATAATCATTGGGTTTACAGTGGCCCGGCATTACCGCGAAAAAAAGGTACAAACAGTAAGCGAAATGCTTGAGCACCTTTTTGGGTCTGGTGCCAGGCAGGTTTCGGCCGTTGCTTTCTTGTTTGCTTACATTGTGTTGGCATTTGTGCAGCTTCAGACGGCTGCCAGCGTCATTTCGGCAACTTTCGATACTTCATGGTTTACATCCATAATTATATCTGCCCTGGTAATTACCCTTTATACCTATTTTGGAGGGATGCATTCCATTGCAATAGCCGGCATCATTCACGTAGCTGTGATGTTTTCAGGTGTAGGCTTAGCAGCATTTACGGGGTTGAACGACATTGGGTGGTTTGAAGGGTTGCGTCAGTCATTGATCGTTCAAGGTTCGCCCCAGGATATGTTCAACCCGTTCAGTGGAGAGATCAGTTATGCATGGAGCCTAATTCTTGGTGGGGTGCTGGGGGGCATGGCCGGGCAAGCAAGTATTCAGCCGGTATTCGCTGCGCGAAGCCCTTTAACGGCTAAGCGGGCGGCCATCATGTCGGCATTCATAATAGCTCCGTTTGGTATCATGATCGCTTTGCTGGGATTGTTGGCCAAAACCGGCAACTATTTCGACATCAGCTCAGCCTCCAGTCCGTTATGGGATTCAAACCTACAACAAATCAACCCTAAAATGGTGTTACCTGCCCTTTTGGTTTCGCCTGAATTTATCCACCCGCTGGCAGGGGGATTTGCCCTTGCGGGAATTCTGGCTGCAATCCTTTCCACTGTAGGTCCGGTAAACTTTGCGGTCGTAACCATTGCCACCCGCGATATATATCATGCCCTTTGGAAAAAGGATGCCACCGATAAGCAACTTATCAAAACCGCACGTTTACAAATTGTCTTTCTAAACCTGCTTACCATTCCTTTGGCCTTTTTAGCCTCGGGCGCAATCCTCACAACCGCTTACATCTCATACGGAATCAGGGCCGTTGGAGCAATCATCATTCTTTTGGCCATATACAAAAGGGGTTGGATTAACCTGCTTGGAGTACGTCTGGCATTTATTGGGGGAACTTTGGCCGTCCTGACAAACGTTGTCTTGCGTTCGTTTAATATGATCAATCTGGAAGACACCTATGTAGCAGTGGGAAGCGCATTGCTGTTTATAATTGTTGGAAATATTTGGAAAAAGAAATAGGTCGAATATGTGTGAAATTTGATTGAATATTTTTTGCTGCCATTTTAAGTTTTTAAACAAGATATAATCCACAAACGGCTTTAGTGCAAAGCCACAGCTCAGACAAAAAAATACATTTCCTTGAACGGTTTCGAGATTTATCTGTATTTTAGAGCCCAAAATAGCCGTCAGCTGTTATCAATGATCAACTTCTCTTGTAACAAACCAATTTTAGCACCTTCGCTCTGGGTGTCAATATCCAGTTGGCTTTTAGAAGAAACGGCAATCAACTAGACAAATCAACTAGCAAACCATTACAAATAAACGATAAACCGACGTGTTCAAATTGCTCCTTAAACTGGTAAAAGCTTCACTGAGAATTATTTCCAATCGTACCGTTTAGTTTGCATCAGACATTCAGGTGCAAGTTTTTAATAAAATCAAACCGAATGAAAAATACATTGAAAGAAAAAACCAAGGTTGTACCCTTTACAACAAAAGAAGTTGAAGAGATAATGCATCGCTTTCATTATTGCGATGAGGTAAAGAGCGTGATTCGTGAAAATGACCTGCTTCCCACCGGACTAATAACACGCCTTCACCATGTATATCCACAGTATTCTGGATTTAGGGAAAAAGCTGAATTTTTGTTTAATGAAAAAAAGCACTATTCAGGCCTGGAAGGATTCAGGGAAATAGTGAGAATTTTAGGCCAACATGGCATTGAAATCGGACATCAGGAAGAAAGGGAACTTTTTATTAAGGTTTACCGTTTTATGGCCACCAAGCATGTCCTAAACACCATCAACTGGGATAATTTTAAAAAAGATTCGGTATTTCAGTTAGTATTTCCGCAGCCGGGCATGATCCGGCCCGATATTGCAAAAGCCTATTTGGCAGCCAAATCGGAAGCAGAAAAAGAGCGTATTGTACAGGATTATATCAGGGAAACCAACCCCCACGACGGCAAGCAACAATTAAACAAGCCGACATTTATTAATGAAGATGGCGAAATAGAGGTTGTGGAAGGCAGCCAGCACAAATACCCCCAGGTAAAACTGGTATTCGATCAGCAAACCCAAAACTGTTTTGCGTTTTGCAATTATTGTTTCCGGCATGCACAGGTTCGTGGCGACGATGATATGTTCATCCAAAAAGATGTACATCAGGTACACGAGTACCTGAAGCTGCACAAAGAAGTAACCGATATTCTGATTACCGGTGGCGATGCCGGTTTTCTGAAGCCCGATCGTTTTGAGGCCTACATTACCCCCATCATCGAAGATCCGGAGTTAAATCACATTAAAAATATCCGGCTCGGCACCAGGGTACTGACTTTTGATCCGGAAATGATTCTGACTCCAGCCTATGACCGTATGTTGAAACTCTTCAGGAAGCTTTACGACAACGGAATTCAACTGTTGTTTATGTCTCATTTTTCGACTCCCCGCGAACTGATGAACCCGAGTACAATTGCGGCCATTCGCAGAATAAAAGCCACAGGAGCCTCCGTAAGAAGCCAGAGCCCGGTAATGACCAATATCAGCCTGTTTCTGAAAGAAAACGGCGAGGTGGATGTTGACCGGTCGGCCCAAAACTGGATCGACCTGGGTAATCTGCTTTCGATGGTTGGCGTTGGCTTCCACTCGATGTACTGCGCTCGACCTACAGGCGAACATCATTACTTTACCCAACCCCTGGCCCAGATCGAAAAGGTTTTTTACAAAGTTTACCGCGACCTGCCCTCCATAAGCAGGCCTTCGCGATATATTACCATGACGGCATCGGCAGGAAAAATTTCCTTGTTGGGCACCCTGGAAATCGACGGAGAAAAACTTTTCGCCCTGAAATTCAACGAAGGCCGCAATATGGAATGGATGGACAAGGTTTATCTCGCCCATTACGACGAAAAGGAAAACACCATCATAAACCTGAAGCCATACCGCGCCGACAAACACTTTTATGAGGACGAATTGGCCGAGATTGAACACAAGCTTCACGAGTCCATTCAAACCGGCAGGGGCAAAAAGTCGTAATAAGACCAAACGCCATGATAAATAAGATCGTTCCTACAGTTGAAGAAGCCGTAAGCGATATTTTCGATGGGGCCACCGTGATGATTAGCGGGTTTGGCGAGGCGGGCAGTCCCATTGAGTTGATTCATGCCCTGATCGATCAGGGCGCCAGGAACCTGACCATAGTAAGTAACAATACCGGCAGCGGCCATGTGGGGCTGGCTGCCCTTATTGCAAACCGCCAGGTACGGAAAATGATCTGTTCATTCCCACGCACCGCCAATTCGAAGGTTTTCCCCGAGCTCTTTAAAAATGGTGAAATAGAACTTGAACTGGTACCTCAGGGCACTCTTGCCGAGCGCATCAGGGCCGGAGGGGCGGGTATCCCTGCTTTTTTTACGCCCGCTGCCGTTAATACCCCCCTGGCCGAAGGAAAGGAGACCAGGATATTTGGAAATCAAACCTTTGTGATGGAATATGCCCTGAAGGCAGATTTCGCCCTGGTAAAATGCCGTGCCGCCGACCGGTATGGCAATCTGGTTTATAACAAAACTGCCCGCAACTTTGGCCCGATCATGTGCACTGCAGCGAAACATACCATTGTGCAGGCAGCCGAAATAGTTGATTTGGGCGGTATTGATCCAGAAACTGTAGTTACGCCGGGAATTTTTGTGAACCGAGTAGTGCATGTTGCAAACCCTGCTGCCGAATCGCAACTTGTAGCCGAAAACAGGAGGTACCCATGGTAAACAATCAACTTATTACAGGATGGGAAATGAACGAAGTTGCCCGATTGGTAGCTCTTGATATTCCCGATGGCTCGTATGTAAATTTAGGAATAGGCATACCGGAGCTAGTAGCCGACTATGTGCCAGAGGGGCGGGAAGTGATCTACCATACCGAGAATGGCTTGCTGGGCATGGGTCCCGTTCCGGAATCCGGCACAGGCGATCCGGAGTTGATAAACGCCGGCAAAAAATGCATTACAGCCATTCCAGGGGCTTGTTTTTTTCATCATGCCGACAGCTTTACCATGATCCGTGGCGGACACATCGATTATTGCATCCTTGGATCATTGCAGGTATCGGAAAACGGAGACCTGGCCAACTGGTCAACCGGCGAACCCGGCGCGATTCCGGCAGTAGGCGGAGCCATGGACCTTGTGGCAGGTGCAAAAAACATTTTTATCATCAGTCAGCACAACACCAAAACCGGAGAAGCCAAAATAGTTAAAAACTGCTCCTACCCACTAACAGGAAAAGGTGTTGTAAACCGCATTTATACCAACCTGGCAGTTATAGAGGTAACTTCAGGCGGGCTGATGGTGCGGAAGATGGCTCCAGGCGTAACTCCTGATTACCTTCAACAGCATACAGGGGCTACCCTGCATTTCTAAACCCAGCAGGCTGGCCTTGTCCTTGCAAAACCAAATGGAAGGCCACCTTTCCATAACTTTTAAATTCAAAAGATGAGTACCAGCAGATCGGAAGAACTTTTCAAAAAAGCCTGCCAAGTCATTCCAGGTGGTGTAAGCCGGCACACAGTGTTTCAAAAACCGCACCCGCAATATGCAGCCAAAGCCAGCGGATGTTACGTAACCGACATTGATGGCATTGAACGTCTTGACTTTGCAAACAATATGGCCGCTCTGATACATGGCCACGCCCATCCCGAAATCATTAAAGCCGTTACAGAACAACTTCAGAGAGGCACCGCCTACACCATGGCCACCGAAGCCGAAGTGGCGTTTGCAGGATTGCTTACAAGCCGCATTGCCGGTTTGGAAAAGGTTCGTTTTATGAACAGCGGAACCGAGGCCGTCATGGCTATGATGAAAGCTGCCCGGGCATACACAGGACGTCCAAAAATAGCCAAATGCGAAGGGGCATACCACGGAACCTACGACTTTGCCGAGATAAGCCAAACATCAAATCCTGCCAACTGGGGCGACTTGTCGAAGCCCAACAGCGTGCCATTGGTACATGGAACCCCACAGGGCGTGCTCAACGACATGGTGATTTTTCCCTTCAACGATATTGAAAGGACTTTGGCCATTTTAGACCATCATGCAGGCCAATTGGCTGCAGTAATGATCGATCCTGTGCCTCACAGGGTTGGATTGTTGCCCGGAACCGTTGAATTTATCGAAGCCGTATATCAATGGACACGAGAAAATGGCGCCCTGCTCATCTTCGACGAGGTAGTTACCCTACGTGTGGCCTACGGCGGAGCACAGGAGAAATACCCTGTACGGCCAGATATGACAGCCATGGGAAAGATTATTGGAGGTGGCTTCCCTGTTGGAGCATTGGGTGGCCGGAGCGATGTGATGAAAGTGTTCGACCCGCGCGAACCCAAGGTACTGTTTCCCCACTCAGGTACTTTCTCGGCAAACCCCATAACTACCACCGCAGGCCGTGTGGCTATGGAACTTTTCGACAGGAAGGCAGTTGACCGTTTGAATGCGCTTACCGAACAAGTCATCAAACAGATCGAAGAAGCCATAAAAATTGTTGACGTTCCTGTTTCGATAACGGGCGCCGGCTCCATGTTCAGGATTCACCTCCGCCCTACCCCGCCGGCAACTTACCGCGAAGCTTATCAACCAAAAGAGGTTACCAACCTGATCGAAGAAATGCTCCAATATATGTATCACCAGGAGCGCATCATGATGATCAACACCTTTGCCTGCATGATGTCAACCGTAATGACCCGGAAAGAAACCGACAGGCTTTCGGATGGGTTGCTGCGTGCTTTCAGGCATTTCAAGCCAAGGTTAGATTCACTTATCTGACAGGTAGTTTAGATTGGGGTTTTTGTAAGAATTTATATTGCAATACTTTATGAAAAATGTTTTCGTTTGCGATGCCATACGTACACCCATAGGCCGCTATGGCGGAATACTGTCGGGGGTGAGGCCCGATGACCTGGCAGCAGTGGTAATTAAATTCCTTGTGGAGAAAAACCCTCAAATGGATTTGAGCAGTATTGACGATGTGATATTCGGATGTGCCAACCAGGCAGGCGAAGACAATCGCAATGTAGCCCGGATGGCCCTGCTTTTGGCCGGCGTGCCAGAAAATGTACCCGGGGTTACCATCAACAGGTTGTGCGGGTCGGGCCTTGATGCCATTGGCACGGCAGCAAGAGCCATAAGGGCCGGCGAAGCCGATCTGATCATAGCCGGAGGGGTTGAGAGCATGTCGCGTGCCCCGTATGTCATGGAAAAAGCTTCGGAGGCATTTTCGCGCAACGTGAAACTTTATGATACCACTCTGGGATGGCGCTTTATAAACAGCGCTATGGAAAAAACTTACGGTACCGATTCCATGTTGGAAACTGCCGAAAATATTGCTTCCGAATTCCGCATCAGCCGCGAAGACCAGGATAAGTTTGCCCGTTGGAGTCAGGAAAAAACCTTTCACGCTCAGGAAAACAAATTGTTTGCAAAAGAAATTGCTGGTGTGGCCATTCCCCAAGGTAAGGGCGACCCCATAGTGGCGGATACCGACGAGCATCCCAGACTCACCTCCCTTGAAAAGCTGGCCGGGCTGAAACCGGTACGACAAGGGGGCACAGTTACTGCCGGAAATGCCTCAGGATTGAACGACGGCGGCGCTGCGCTGATAATCGCTTCGGAAGATGCAATAAAAAAACACCGACTTACTCCACGGGCAAGAATTCTGGGCATGGCTGCTGCCGGAGTCCATCCGCGCATCATGGGTATGGGGCCGGTTCCGGCCACCCGCAAGCTTTTAGGACAATTGAACCTGAAACTTGATCAGTTCGATGTTCTTGAGATTAACGAAGCATTTGCTGCCCAGGTACTCGGTTGCACACGCGAACTCGGCCTCGACGACCAGGATCAGCGGATAAATCGCCTCGGAGGCGCTATTGCATTAGGCCATCCTTTAGGAATGAGTGGGTCACGGCTTGTAGTTACAGCAGTAAACCAAATGGAAAATTTTGGTTTTTCAAGGGCATTATGCACAATGTGCATCGGCGTGGGGCAGGGTATTTCATTAGCCCTTGAAAGGTGTTAACCCTTATCGGTTCCTCTGTAAACTCCTCAAAAGGTTCATCATCTGGTTGAATAGATTGAAATTTAGAATGTTTACCCTGTTGCCGGTTTTTACCTTGCCGGAGCCAGGCAGGGGTAAGTTCTCATGTGCGGTGAAATGCCCGTAATCATCGGGAATAATTAAGACAACCTGATCGCAGGAAGCAACCTAGTGGTTATGTGCCTTTACTCCGGCAAAGACCAGTTCGCCAATGTTTTTTAATTAGCAAGTTTTTCAATTCTACTCTTGGCTCCTGAATTTATTAATTTCTGCCTCCAATTTTTTTATTTTTTTCCTTAAAAAAGTACCTTCAAAAAACGACCCAAAAAATATAAATGCAAGAGAAACATAAAGAACAAAATAGGTATCCAAGTCATATACAAATCTTAGAACCATATGTGTAAAAAACAATACATTACCAATTAGATTTAAAACAATGTATAGTGCTTTCATGTTTCTAAAAAGTTTTTAAGATTATGTGAATTCATTGTTATTAACAAACAATCAAATTTCGGGTTTCCCAAATTTACTAAAAATTATCTTTTGACCTCTTCACTTCTAATAGAATAAGGTAGGTTGTAAAAATAAAGCTGTGTAAGCTTTCCCCCTTTTCGGGTCACAACTCTTGGCGTCTTTTTGTGGGAAGTGGGGGAAAGGCATAATTATTATTGCTGATTATTTTAAAAGTGAGTCTGGTTTAAAAACCAACAATTTTGCAACATATCCCTTTGGGGTGATTTTGCGGAGTTAAAATTTGAATTTTATTGCAGGTTTTCCCAGAATTAGTTCGTTTTTATGGCTGATTTTGAAACAACTAGTATATTATTAATTTTTCCAATAAAACGACATATTTTTTATGAGAATTATCAACCAAAAATCATAAATTGTATTTAGTCATTAATCGGCCCAAAGTATGCAGGTCATCAAAAGAGCATTACATGATAATATTCTAAGCCGTTTGCAGGCCGGCAAGGTAATTGTTTTAACCGGCGCCAGGCACAAGGGAAACTGGTTGGGCGGGTTTTTCAAGCTGAGTTAACTTTCAAAACTGCCTGAGGATGGTTTGCCGGAAATTTCATGAAGGGTGTCCCTGATCTGTTCCAAGTCCTTCTGCTTGTCAGGCATCTTTTCCCGTTCGTACGACATGATCAGGCTGTTGATCATCCGCATGATGAGCTGGGTATTGCTGCAGGGATTAAAGTAGGAAGGCAATGGCTCAAGTTTGAGGTTTTTAATAAATTTCTCCACTTCGGGTTCGGAAAATACCAGCCCTTTGCTGAAAGGATTGATATAAAACAACACCTTGTTTTCGACCATGCGCATGGAAGAAATATCGTACCCTTTGCCCGTGTAGGCAAGCACAAAATGCTCCGGAAGGTTCACTCCATACACAGGAAGATCAACGCTTTGTGCAATGATCAGATACAATGCGCTAAGCGATACCGGATTCCCTTTTCGGGAGGCAATCACCCTATTGACAAAAAAATTATCAGGAGCGAAATAGTGCTCTGAATTTCCTGAAAACCCGTGCAGGTCGAAAAAAACCTGATTGAAAACTTTGATCTGCTCCAGGGCCGTCAGATTCTGATTCAGCTCCAGCCAGACATCCTTCCTGATCTTTTGAATATCCCGCCGTATTTCATCTTCGTCAATTCCAGGATATTGAAACCTCGAGAATGAAATCCAGGCCTGCAAAAGATCTTGGCAATCATTTTCTACAGCCTGGCTTAATTCCCTGGTTACATTCTCAAGATTGATTCTGTGCAATATTTCTTCAATACGGCTTTGCACCAGCGGGTCGAAGCTATTTTCCCAGGCCCTTTGCAGAAACGGAATAGCCTGTGCTCCGAAGCCATGTATTTTAGCAGAAACCTGGGTGAAAATATTGGAGTCCGGGTCGTCGAGAAGACTTACC
Organism: Bacteroidales bacterium; assembly: GCA_035477775.1. Lineage (GTDB taxonomy): Bacteria > Bacteroidota > Bacteroidia > Bacteroidales > UBA7960 > UBA7960. Next base: position 129,237 of record DATIKH010000133.1, read on the forward strand.
AGCGCCTGCATTTCGTTATTCCAGGCATCGTTTTGCATCACTCTTGAGTTTATGAGGTTAACCGCTCCAATACCACCCTAATCATTTTCTCCACCGAAGCTTTATAGTCCTTGCTGAATTTTTTGGAAACCCTGTTGGCGATGATATCACAAATGGTAAGAGTGTTGTGACCAAGTACTTTACCAAGTGCAAACAGTGCGGAGGTTTCCATTTCAAAATTTACAATCTTCAGGCCTTTATGGTTGAAACTTTCAACCCGTTCATTGAGCTCGGGAAAGGCCAAAGGAATACGTAGCTGTCGGCCCTGCGGGCCATAGAAGCCGTTGGCTGTGGCGGTAATTCCGCTGGTCATGCCAAATGCCACTCTTTGCAGCAAATCACTGGAGCCTTTTACAATGTATGGATAGGGCAAACGCTGGTTCCAGTTGGTATGCTTAATAAAAGCCGATGTTATGTCTTCCTCAAAAAGATTCTCAGGAACCCGGTAAAAGTTCAAAAGGCCGTCAAACCCAAGTCCATAAGATGAAGCTACGAAAGAATCTACTTCAATTTCTTCCTGCAATGCCCCGCTGGTGCCCAGCCTGATAAGGTTCAGCGCCGTGTGCTTTTCTTTGGGTTCCTTCAGCAGGAGGTCAATATTTACCGCCGCATCCAATTCGTTGATAACAATATCAATATTATCTGTTCCAATGCCTGTCGAAATTACGGTAATGCGTTTCCCCTTGAGCGTTCCTGTATGGGTAACAAATTCCCTGTTTTCCTTTTTAATTTCAATATGATCAAAATATTTCGAAACAACCGGAACCCGATGCTGATCGCCAACGAGAATCACGGTATCAGCTATATCCTCGGGCCGCAGTTTTAAATGGTAAATACTTCCGTCGGGATTAACGATCAACTCCGAATCTTTAAACTTCTTCATGCAAACAAAACTTTTATTATCAATAGCCTTAAAACAAAGGGCAAATTTAATTAATAAAATCAAAGAGGGTTTTCATTTTAGTTAACTTAGGCGCCAAATATCATTACCCCTGCCCCATGGTTGCAGAAATTATAACAATCGGAAATGAGTTGCTGTGCGGCAAAACGATGAATACAAATGCCTCATGGATTTCCGAACGTTTGTATGAAGAGGGATTTGAAGTACGACAGGTAACCGTTGTTTCCGACCAGCAAGGGGAAATTACAAGGTCATTAAACGATGCTTTAGGGCGTTCGGAACTGGTGATTATTACAGGTGGACTAGGCCCTACCAGCGACGATATTACCAAAGTAGCCTTAAGCGCTTTTTTTGGTTCAAAATTGGTGCATAGCAAAGAAGTCCTTGAAGATATCGCCGATTTTTTCAGGAAGCGCAACCTGGAACTTACCGATCGCAACCGGCAGCAGGCATTGGTGCCTGAAAAGGCTAGAATCCTGCGCAACAATATGGGAACCGCTCCCGGCCTCTGGTTCGAGAAAGACAATAAAATTTGTATTGCCTTGCCGGGTGTTCCACCAGAAATGAAAAACCTGATAATGACTCAGGTTATTCCATTGCTTAAAGGATTCCGTAGCGGTATCCGTATAATTCACCGAACCATATTAACGCATGGAATCGGGGAGTCTTTTTTGTCGGACAAGATTGCCGGATGGGAAAAAAGCCTGCCCGACAATCTAAAACTGGCATACTTACCATCGGCCGGTATCGTAAAACTCAGACTTACAGCCACCGGTAAGAACGAGAACCTTTTGAAGGAGACGATTGCCGATGCGGAGCGAAATCTGGTTAAACTCATTCCAAAATACATCTGGGGTTTTGACCAGGATACCTTTGAGCAGGTAGTTGGCAATTTGCTTGCCACTCATGGCTATACGCTTTCAACGGCCGAAAGCTGTACAGGCGGACAAATAGCCGGACGGATTGTTGGTGTACCGGGCAGCAGCCGGTACTTTAGAGGAAGTATAGTGGCGTACAGCAACGAACTCAAAACCGGCTTGCTGGGAGTGGAACCAAACCTGATTAGTAGCTTCGGAACCGTAAGTAAACAGGTGGTCGAAAGCATGGCCAGAAACGGTTGCAGGGTGCTGGGTTCGAATTTTTGTGTGGCAACCAGCGGCATTGCCGGGCCCGATGGTGGTTCTGAGGCAAAACCCGTAGGCACGGTGTGGATTGCCGTAGCTTTCAGGGAACAGGTTCAGAGTAAGGTTTTCAGATTTGGCGACCAGCGGCTGAACAACATTGCCAGAAGCAGCGTAGCGGCGTTGGCCATGTTGCGCGAAGTAATTCTGCAAAGCCTGACTAAATAAATTTTTTAATTTTCAACCGCTGATTTTAAAAAATTTTTTACACAGCAAATTATGGTAGCACGATACAAAATCAAAACCCTTACAGAGTTTATCATCGAACGGCAAGCCGAGTACCCGCAAGCCAAAGGCTCGCTCACCAGGTTGCTGAATGATATCGGCACGGCCGCAAAAATAGTGAACCGTGAAATCAATGCAGCCGGGCTGGTGGATATTTTGGGAAGCGTAGGCACCCAGAATGTTCAGGGTGAAACTCAAAAAAAGCTGGATGTTTTTGCCAATGAGATGTTTGTTACCATGCTGAAAGGAGGCGGTGAATGTTGCGCCATTGCATCGGAAGAAAACGAGAAAATCATTTCGTTTCAGAACGATTTCTCTGAGCATGGAAAATACGTTGTGGCCCTTGACCCGCTTGATGGGAGCAGCAATATAGAGGCAAATGTTTCTTTAGGTACACTGTTCTCTATTTACCGGCGGAAAAGCGAATCGGGGGGCGGAACTCTGGATGATCTGCTTCAGCCGGGGCTAAATCAGGTAGCTGCAGGATACATTATTTACGGGTCATCGACCATGCTGGTTTATACTACCGGAAAAGGGGTCAACGGGTTTACGCTCGACCCGTCGGTGGGCATTTTCTGCCTTTCACACCCCGACATGAGCTATTCGGCAAGCGGAAATATATACTCCATCAACGAAGGCTACTATGTTTATTTTCCCGATGGGGTAAAAAAGTACATCAAATACCTTCAGGAAGAAGACTTACCAACAAGTAGGCCATACACCTCTCGGTATATCGGTTCGCTTGTGGCCGATTTTCATCGCAATCTGATCAAAGGCGGCATTTTTATTTATCCGGGAACCTCCAAAATGCCCTCAGGGAAATTGCGATTGTTGTACGAGTGCAAACCCATAGCATTTATAGCTGAGCAGGCAGGCGGCAAGGCCAGCGATGGTTTTAACCGAATCATGACGCTTGAGCCAAAAACCTTGCATCAGCGGTCTCCATTGTTTACAGGGCCTAAGGAAATGGTCGAAAAGGCAGAGGAATTTATGCGTACCTATTCGCCCGGCATACCTTAGCCTTCATAGCATGTCTGCACATCGGATTGTTTGCTAATTTGAAAGAATTGTAATAACTTTGTAGCCACATTAAAAAATATTTGGTCATGGATATTTCAATCGTACAAATAGGCAATTCCAAAGGAATAAGATTAAGCAAAACCCTTCTTGAAAAATACAACATCAAGGATACTGTTGAACTCATTCTTGAAAAAGGCTACATTATACTTAAGCCCAAGGCAGTTCCCAGAAAGGGTTGGGAAGCAGCTTTTAAGAAAATGCACGAGAACCAGGATGATAAACCTTTAATAGCTGACATTTTTGAAGACGAAAACTTAGAAGAATGGAGTTAACTCAATATAGTATCGTGCTGGTTAATCTTGACCCAACTAGAGGAAGTGAAATCAAGAAAACCAGACCATGTGTGATCATTTCACCTGATGAGATGAATAAGCATTTGCAGACGCTGATTATTGCTCCGATGACAAGCCAGTCGAAAAACTATCCGACACGAATTGAAGTAAAGCGCAATCAGAAAAGTGGTTGGATCGTTTTAGACCAAATCAGAACGATTGACAAACAAAGAATTTTGAAAGTACTTGATAAACTTTCAGAAAAAGAAGCTACCAGGGTTAAGTTAATTATTAAAGAAACTTTTGTCGATTAGATAACAAGCAACATGCTCCCACGCTCAGGCCGGCAATTTACCGTTTGTTAATGCCCTCAGGTTTAAATAACTTTGCACCTTCTTTTTTCGAATCGGTCAGCCATTGAAACCCGGGCAATTACTTCAGAAATTTATAGAGAATGAAAACAGCCTCAGGCTGGTTGCATTTTTAAATTCTACCGGGCCGGGTTCAATTTGTCTGCAAGGCCTGGCCGGATCTGCCTCGGCGGTATTGACATCGGCCGTAAGTAAAAAGACCGAGAAATCATTTTTATGCATCTTACCCGACAGGGAAACGGCATTTTATTTTTTCAACGACCTGGAAAACTTGCTTGAGGAGAAAACCTTGAGCCAGGAAAGCCGGAGCGTATTCTTGTTTCCGGGTTCGTTCAAAAAGCCTTATGAAGTTACCCTGACTGACAACGCCCAGGTACTGATGCGGGCCGAAGTGGTCAACCGCCTGGCAACATCAGATCAAAAAACCCTTATTGTTACCTATCCCGAAGCCATAGGCGAACGGGTAGTTGCCAGAAAATCTCTCGAAAAGAACTTACTCGGGATTTCGAGGAATGAGCTTTTGTCGGTCGATTTTCTGATGGATGCTCTGAATGAGTTTGGATTTGAGCGTACCGAGTTTGTGGTGGAGCCGGGACAGTACTCCTTGCGCGGCGGCATTGTTGATGTTTTTTCTTTCTCAAACGATTATCCTTTTCGATTGGAGATAGTGGGAGATCGGGTAGAGAGCCTGCGCCTGTTCGACCCGGAATCGCAACTGTCGGTCAAAGCCCTTGAGAAAGTCAGCCTATTGCCCGATATTACACATCTGGCGCAAAGCGGTGAAGTCCGCGAGTTTATTCTCGATTCCATGCCAAAAGATACGGTAGTGTGGTGCAACGACTTGCCGGTAATTCAAGAGAAGCTGACAGCGGGGATTGAAAAGGCACGAAATATTTATCACACCCTTCATAAAGATATTAAGCACCTGACGCCTAAAGAGCTTTTTATTGATGCTGATGAGTTTGGGCAGAAACTTGCCCTGGTAAAAGTGATTGATAACTGCCCATCAAGGAATGGCGAATCTGCTGGAAAATGTATTGTGTTTGAATGTTCCCCGCAGCCGGCCTTCAACAAAAATTTCGACCTTATTGTTGAAAATCTTCTTGAAAACAAGTCGCGAGGCATCCGCAACATCATCTTTTCGGATAATCAGAGGCAGATCGACAGGTTTTTCAGCATTTTCGAATCCATAAGCAATAGCGAAGGGCTGACTGGCGAAAACAGCCCAGAAACCATACTGGTAAGCCTCCACCAGGGATTTATCGACAGGCAGATCAAGGTTGCCTGCTATACCGATCACCAGTTTTTTGAGCGATACCAACGCTACAAGGTTCGCGACAAGTTTGCAGGTAAACAAGCCATGACCTTCAAGGAGTTCAACAATCTGAAGCCCGGAGATTTTATCACGCATATTGACCACGGGATTGGTATTTTCAGCGGATTGGAGAAAATAGAAGTCAATGGAAAAATCCAGGAAGCCATCAGGTTGGTTTACAAGGATAATGATGTGCTTTACATCAGCATTCATTCTCTGCACAGGATATCGCGTTACAGCGGCAAGGAAGGATCGGTGCCTACACTGCACAGGTTGGGGAGCAACACATGGGCCAATCTCAAAAACAAAACAAAAAACAAAGTAAAGGATATAGCCAAAGACCTGATTAAACTGTACGCCAAAAGGCGCACCCAGGAAGGCTTCCAGTTTTCACACGACACTTACCTGCAAAATGAGTTAGAGGCATCTTTTATTTACGAAGATACACCCGACCAGGAAAAAGCCACCCGCGATGTAAAAAGTGACATGGAAGCGCCATTTCCGATGGATCGACTGCTTTGTGGCGATGTGGGCTTTGGAAAAACTGAGATAGCCATCAGGGCAGCCTTCAAGGCGGTGTGCGACTCAAAGCAGGCTGCAGTACTGGTACCTACAACAATTCTTGCATTGCAGCATTATTATACTTTCACCGAAAGGCTCAAAGATTTGCCCTGCAAGGTAGAATATATCAGTCGTTTCAGAACACAAAAAGAAATCAAACAAGTGCTCTCGGAACTGAGCGAAGGTCGAATTGATATAATAATTGGCACCCACCGCCTTATCAGCAAGGATGTAAAATTCAAGGATCTTGGCCTTTTGGTTATTGACGAAGAGCAAAAATTCGGTGTTGCGACAAAGGAAAAGCTTAAAGAGCTAAGAGTGAATGTGGATACGCTAACCCTAACCGCAACGCCCATACCACGCACCCTGCAGTTTTCGATGATGGGCGCCCGCGACCTGTCGCTTATCCATACCCCACCTCCGAATCGTTACCCGGTAGTAACCGAGCTGCATGTATTTAACAAGGATATGATTCGTGAAGCAATATTATATGAAGTTTCGCGGGGCGGCCAGGTCTTTTTTATCCACAACCGTGTCCAGAATATTTTGGAAATGGCCGGAATGATCCAGGAGATGTGCCCCGATGTGAATGTAGTGGTTGGACATGGGCAGATGGAAGGCGAAAAGCTTGAAAAAGTAATGATCGATTTTATAAATGGCCAGGCCGATGTGCTTGTTGCCACCACCATTATCGAATCCGGGCTCGACATTCCCAACGCCAATACAATCATCATCAATCAGGCCCATCACTTTGGCCTGAGCGATCTGCATCAGATGCGGGGAAGGGTTGGCCGCTCAAACAAGAAAGCATTCTGCTACCTGATCACCCCACCCCTTGGAACACTGACCGACGAAGCAAGAAAGCGGCTACGCACGCTTGAAGAATTTTCCGACCTGGGAAGCGGGTTTAATATTTCGATGCGAGACCTCGACATTAGAGGTGCCGGTAATCTGCTGGGGGCCGAGCAAAGCGGGTTCATTGCAGAAATTGGCTTCGAAACGTATCAGAAAATTCTTGACGAGGCCATTGCCGAGTTAAAAGAACAGGAGTTTAAGGAACTTTTCGAAGAAAGTACCGATGGAAAAGCTTTTATGGTTGCAGAGTGTCTTCTCGAAACCGACCTTGAGCTCATGATTCCAAGCGAATACGTAACAAATGTTGAAGAAAGAATCAACCTTTACAAGGAAATAGATTCTTTAGATTCAGATGCCACAATTGAAACATTTTCCATGCAAATGGCCGATCGTTTCGGACCGCTTCCCCAACAGGTTTCCGGATTGCTCAATGCAGTAAGATTCAGATGGGAATCTCGCAAAGCAGGATTCGAAAAGGTCATTTTAAAAAGCAACATCCTGATTGGGTATTTCGTGGCCCGGCAGGAATCACCCTACTTTGAAAGTCCTGTTTTCAGGAAAGTACTGCGTTTTGTTCAGAACAACCCCCGCAGGTGCCTGTTGAAAGAAAACAATGGCCGGCTAAGCCTTACCATCAGGCAAGTAGCGAGCATTGAGAAAGCCCTCGACCTGGCCCGTGAAATTTTAGAAACCCGGGCAGATACCTAACCTTCCTGGTTGTTAATTAGCTCCCCGATATCCGAAACCATCTTTTTGCCGAGATTTTCGGCCTTTACCATATTGTCGCTTTCGCAATAAATCCTGATAATGGGCTCGGTATTGGAGCGGCGCAAGTGTATCCACTCTGTGTCGAAATGGATCTTAACCCCATCGGTCAGGGTGATTGGGTGCCTGGAATACCTCTCGGTGATCTTTTGGAGAATGGCTTCCACATCAACTCCTGCAGGCAATTCAATTTTGCTTTTCGAAATGTGATAGGCCGGATATTTTTGCTTAAGGGTCGAACAACTTTTTTTTGATAATGCCAGGTGCGACAGAAATAGGGCAACGCCTACCAGCGCATCACGTCCGTAGTGCAGAGCGGGATAAATTACTCCGCCATTTCCTTCGCCACCAATAACTGCCTGGTGGGTTTTCATGGCTTCTACCACATTTACTTCACCCACGGCGCTGTAAAAATGCTGACAGCCGTACCCTCGGGTCAATTCAGCAAGGGCTTGTGTAGAGGAGAGGTTGCTTACGGTATTTCCGGGAGTATGTGAGAGTACGTAATCGGCAACTGACACCAAAGTATATTCCTCACCGAACATCTCGCCATCTTCACAAACGAGTGCAAGGCGGTCAACATCAGGGTCAACTGCTATACCAAGATGGGCGCTTTTGTTCACTACCTCAGCCGAAAGCTCTCTTAGGTTTTCCGGTAATGGTTCAGGGTTATGCGGGAAGTTTCCGGTGGGTTCACAAAATATTTCATGCACCTGCTTCACACCTAATGCTTCCAATAGCATGGGTATGGCTATTCCTCCCGATGAATTTACACCATCCACTACCACTCTGAAACCTGCCGACCGAATGGCATCAACATTAACCAAAGGAAGTCCAAGAATTTTTTCGATGTGCAATTCGACCAAACATTCCATCTTGGAGAAATCCCCATAAGCTTCCACAGTTGCGAATTGGAATTTTTCAGGATCCATGAATTGAAACATTTCGTCACTTTGAGCCTGAGTCATGAATTCACCGGAATCGTTCAATAGTTTCAGGGCGTTCCAATTTTTAGGGTTATGGCTCGCGGTAATAATTATCCCACCTTTGGCATTGAAAATTTCTACACCCATAGCAACAGAAGGTGTTGTAGAAAGGCCAGCATCAATCACATCAATTCCCATTGATTGCAGCACAGAAGAAACAATCTTACCAATTGCCGGGCCGGTAATCCTTGCATCACGGCCAATAACCACTTTAATACGGTCGGCTGGGAACCTGCTTTTGAGCCACATCCCATAAGCACCGGAAAACTTAACTACATCAACAGGTGTTAAGCCCTCTCCAGGTTTTCCACCTAAGGTTCCTCTAATTCCAGAAACTGAAAGAATCAATGTCATGTTTGATTTTTTTGGGCTGCAAATTTAAGGTTTCCTGAACACTTCCTTATTGCAAATCAAGAATACTTGATTTTGAAATGCAGCCAATGCATAATTATCTGCAAATGTAGAACAATCTATTCAACCAAAGGTCTGTTTTTTAATCTGAATCATTATGAACTACACACTAATTTTATTTCAAAACAAACATTCGAAAAACCTGTATTTTTAGTGGATTCCTTACGATTGCCTATTATGATTAATTTTGCAACTGGTAAAATCTTGGTCGGTGACAATTCCAAAATTGCGTAACGCTTACTTGCTCTTGTTTTTTTTCTTTATCCTTGCTGGATGTAGCCTCCAGAGGGGTATTCCTGAAGGGCAATTTCTATTAAGGCGTAACAAGGTACATATTGAGAACACGCACATCAGCCGTTCTCAGTTGAACCCATTTATCAGGCAACAACCCAATCGCCGGCTGTTGGGATTCTTTCCATTCAATTTGCATGTTTACCAATTGGCCAGCCGGGGGCGCGAGAATGCAATAAAACGGTGGACAAGGAATACCATTGGAGAACCTCCGGTATTTTTCGACCCGGTGTTAATGGAGAGTACCAGGAGGCAGTTTGAGTTATTCATGCAAGGGAGAGGATATTTTAACGCCCAAATTAAAGCTACATTCCATGCTGATAAAGGCCAAACGGAATACAGTATTATCGGAGGTACACCTTACACTGTTAGAAACATCACCTTCAGCATAGCCGATTCCATTCTGGCCGGCATTGTGATTGCGGATACTTCCAGGTCGGCCATCCGCAGTGGCCAGCAATATAATTCAGAATTACTTCAAAACGAGCGGGAGAGAATCTCGCAGCATCTGCGTGATAACGGATTTTTCCGTTTTACAAGAGATTTTATATTTTTTGAAGTTGACAGTGCTCTTGGTTCCCGGCAGGTTGACATTAATCTGATTATCAACAACCCTTCTGAAATAGCTGGCCAGCAGGAGATTGTAGTTCCTTATGGCAGACACAGACAGTATAAAATTGAATGGGTAAATATATACCCCGGTTTTTCGCCGTTTCGAAATCCTGGTGAAACTACTGACACTACCTTGTATTCTACAGTTAAACAAGGTGATACAGTCAATTACCGAATTATTCATCAGGGGCCAATCAGAATCAGACCCAAGGTTCTTTTAGAAAATATTCAATTGGAGCCCGGGCAACTTTTTAAGGGACAGAACGTACAGCAGACATACTATTCCCTAAGCGGATTACGCAATTTCAGGTTCATCAATATTCAATTTAGCGAATTTCAAAGACTGGAATCCGATACCAATCCGGTTGATTTTGGACGATTGGAAGCCAACATTCAACTGGCACCATTGCCTGCCAACGCCTTCACCATCGAGGCCGAAGGTCTAAATTCTGCAGGTAATCTCGGTATAGCAGGCAACCTTGTTTTTTCGAATCGAAACTTTTTTGGCGGAGCTGAGCGGCTTGGCATTCGGCTTTTGGGTGCCCTCGAAGCGACTGCAACTGCTGCCCGATCCGACGCTAACCGGATGCCTTTTAATACATTGGAACTCGGGGCCGAAGCAAGCATTGACTTTCCAAGAGTACTGTCACCATTTCCCCTTGAACGACTTTCAAATTATGCCAGGCCGCGAAGCAGTATTCTCACGGGTATCAATTACCGGCATCGGCCCGATTATACCCGCTACATTTTTAACATCAGCTACGGAATAGAGTGGAGTCAAAATCACTTCAACCGACACCTTCTGCATCCAATCAGGATCAGTTCTATTAAGATTTTCAACGATTCCATCCTCCTATCACGCATTCCGGCCGACAACCCATTGATATTGAGCAGGTACAAAGACCACCTCACCGCAGGAATAAATTACTCATTTATTTACAACAGCCAACAGGTGGGTCGCGATGTGGACTTTACCTATTTCAGAGCAAACTTTGAAACTGCCGGCAACCTGCTCAACCTGATTTCGAGAACACTTGACGCTCCGCTCAACCAGGATGGCAAACGAACTATTTTCAGAATTCCCTATGCACAATTTATCAAAACCGATATCGACCTGCGTTACTACCGGGTATTTAACCCAAACAACTCGCTGGTTTTTCGTTTCATGGCAGGAGTAGGTGTTCCGTTTGGAAATTCTTCGGTACTTCCCTTTGTCAATAGTTTCTACGGAGGAGGTGCTAATGGACTCAGGGCATGGCGGCTATACACTGTAGGGCCTGGGGCTTATAGCGATGTTACTGATGTTCGGTTCGACCGTTATGGCGATATAAAGTTGGAGGCAAATATCGAGCATAGGTTTGCAATTTATCGATTTTTTCACGGGGCACTGTTTGCTGATGCCGGCAACGTTTGGTTTATCAACGAAAATCCGCAATTTCCGGGCGGAGAGTTTTCCATTAACCGGTTTCTTAATGAGATAGCAATTGGATCCGGAATGGGAATCCGTTTCGATTTCGACTTTTTTGTTTTAAGACTCGATGCAGCCTTCAGGGTGCATGACCCTGCCCAAATTACGGGCCAGAGGTGGATAAGCCGTTTTCCACGATTTAACCAATGGAATTTTAACCTTGGGATTGGTTACCCTTTCTGATTTGGTTATCCATGCAAAATGACCTGATCTGCAATGCCATACTGAATGCATTTCCATTCAAACCTACCGGTGATCAATTGGAGTTGATCAGGTTGCTTTCCATCTTTTTAGAAAATCGTAGTAACGAAAGCACCTTTGTCCTGAAAGGCTATGCAGGCACAGGTAAAACAACTATAATCAGCAGCCTGGTGAAAGCCCTTCCTGTCCTGGAAACCAATTCGGTGTTATTGGCTCCTACCGGAAGGGCAGCTAAAGTGTTGGCCGGGTATTCGGGCAAAAAAGCTTTTACCATCCATAAGGTTATATACAGGTTCATGGTTCGAGGTGATGGTCCGGCGAAACTCAGTCTTCAGCAAAATAAATTTCGAAATACGGTTTTTTTGGTCGATGAGGCTTCGATGATATCTGGTTCGAGGACCGACCAGAGTGACCTGTTTGGAGGTGTCAATTTACTTGATGATTTGGTTCAATATGTTATGGCGGGTGAGCATTGTTCATTGATTCTAATAGGAGATACCGCCCAATTGCCCCCGGTGCATTCACCTGAAAGCCCTGCTTTGAACGAAAAGTTTTTATCAGGCAGGTATCATTTGAAAATATCGGGTTTTGAGCTGAAGGAAGTAGTGCGTCAGGCTCAAAAGAGCGGCATACTTTTTAATGCCACGAAAATCAGAAAAATGATCGGGGAAAACAAAAAGGGTTTTCCGGCATTAAAGCTACCCGGATTCAACGACTTTATAAGGCTTCAGGGAACCGACGCATCTGATGAAATCAATGCTGCATTCATGAGCCGCGAAATGCAGCAATCAGTAATTATCTGCAGGAGCAACAAACAAGCCAACCGTTATAACCAATACATTCGAAGCAGGGTGCTGTTTCGCGAAGGCGAAATTAACGCCGGCGATCTTTTGATGGTGGTAAAAAACAACTATTTCTGGCTACCCGAAAACAGCCATGCCGGATTTATAGCAAACGGAGACATCATAGAGCTGAAACGAATTAAAAGGATAGAAGAGTTGTATGGTTTCAGGTTTGCGGATGTTACAGTACGGATGATTGATTACCCGGATGAGCCAGACCTTGAGGTAAAATTGCTATTAGACACACTGGAAACCGATGGCCCTTCCCTATCAGAAACCGAGCATAGCAAGCTCTTTAGCCAAGTGGAAGCTGAATATGCTGAGGTACTCAAAAAATCGGCAAGGATGGAAAAAATCAGGAACAATCCGCACTATATTGCCCTCCAGGTAAAGTTTGCCTACGCCCTGACCTGTCATAAATCCCAGGGAGGCCAATGGCCCAAAGTGTTTGTGGACATGGGTTACATACCTTCAAGTGAACCCGACACAGAGTATCTTCGCTGGCTCTATACTGCCCTGACAAGGGCCACCTCTAAAGTGTTCCTGCTAAATTTTAAGGATGATTTTTTTTCTTAATGAATCCTCCAGTAATAAACGTTGGAAAATACGTTGTTCATCAAAACCAAGCTCAACTCAGAATATACTACTGCCTATTTTTTGCAGTTTGAACTCACCTTGAGATTAGCGGAAATTTTATAACGGATACTAATTTGCATTTTATAATGCGATAGGCTTCTGGCTAATGATTGGCATATTTTTTGTTTTTTTTAAACGACTTCATCTTTGAGCGATCTCCACAAGATTTTTTTTGTATAAATATTTTGACGCTTAAGGAGAAAATTATAAATTTTATACATTTGCTGGCTTTTAAACCTTAACCCAACCAACAATGAGTAAAATGCTAAAAATCAGAAAGTCGTTATGTGGATTGATTGCCATAGCAATTTTAAGTGCGACCTTAGCTGCACTACCTACTTCGACCATGGGGCAGGCACCGGCTGAGCCCGCCCCGGTATTCCCATTTTCAACGGAGGTGTTGCTTAACTTTTTTGATGCCAATCAAAGAATCAGCGCTCTGAATAGAGAAACCCAGGAAAGAATCGTAAGCACGGCTACTGAAAAAGGAATGACATTTGAACGTTTCAACCAGATAGCCAGAGCTACCCAAATAGGTGAACTTCAGGCCGGAGTATTTTCAGATGACGAAATAGCTACTTTCAATGCACTTGCACCTGTAATTACCGGCATCCAGCGAGAAATGCAATCTACCATGCAGGCTATACTGCTTGAAAAAGAACTATCAAATGAGGAATACCAGTCGGTTCTGAGTGAGTTCAGGGCAAACCAGGCCTTGCAGGAGCATTTGCGTGGGTTGCTGCGTGAAAGGGCACGCCAGGCAGCCCGTGAGGCACGCGAAAGGGAACAGCAACTGGCCAATCCGCAACAATAAAATAAAAAAAGCCGGATTCATCCGGTTTTTTTATTTTAGAACCTCACCCACAACAAAAGTACTACCCCCTACAAAAATGAGGTCGTCAAGGGCGGCCTCTTTTTTTGCCCTTAAAAAGGCTGCATTTACCGATTTGTAAACCTGGCCATGGAGCCCAAATTTTGCTGCTTCTATTGCCAGAACATTCGGATCCATCCCACGAGGCACATTCGGTTTGCAGAAATAATAAACTGCTTCCCTTGGCAACAACGATATGATGGCGCCCATATCCTTGTCATCGACCATGCCAAAGACCATCCGGAGTGTTTCAAATTTCATCTGTCTTATTTGGGAAACCACCATTGCAAGACCGTCGGCATTATGCCCTGTATCGCAAATCACCCCGGGTCTTTGTGCCATTTGAAACCAACGGCCTTTGAAGCCTGTGTTGCCATGTACATTGGAAAGGCCCTCAATGACAGCCTGATCCGAAACAATAAAATGACCTGAATGAGCTAAGGTTTCTACTGCAGCCAAGACCGTGGTAATATTCTCGACCTGATATATACCAGCCAAATCGGTTTGAACAGTAATCTCCGATCCATCCTCCTTTACAAAATGAATGGTTTGCATAGGGGCATCGGATTGGTCAGAATACCTGACCTGCATCACTTTAAAAAGATCAGTTGCACGAATTATTGGTGCATTCAACATCCGTGCCTTTTCATTAAATACATGAAAGATATCCGGTTGCAATCTGCCAATAACTACCGGAGTTTTCGGTTTTATGATTCCGGCCTTTTCTCCTGCAATTTTTTCGAGGGTATCGCCAAGCAGACTCATGTGGTCCATACCAATATTGGTAATCACAGAGATCTCCGGCTGAATAATATTGGTTGAGTCGAGCCGCCCGCCAAGACCTGTTTCAATCACTGCCACGTCGACCTTTTCGCGGGCAAAGTAGTCAAACGTTAACGCAATGGTCAATTCAAAAAAGGACGGTTGGATTTTTTCAATAAAAGTTTTGTGTTTTGTAACAAAGCTTGAAACTGCCCGTTTAGGAATCATTTTTCCGTTAATGCGAATCCGCTCACGAAAATCGTTTAAATGCGGTGAGGTAGCCAGGCCGGTTTTATAGCCCTGCTGTTGCAAAACGGAGGCCAGCATATTGGAAACTGAACCTTTTCCATTGGTTCCGGCAATATGAATGCTACGGAAACGGGATTCGGGGTTCTCAAGGTAATTGCTAAGGGCAATCGAATTTTCGAGATTGTCTTTGTAGGCTGCTGGCCCAATACGATGAAACATGGGTAATCTGGAATGCAGATACCCTAAGGTTTCTTTGTAATTCATCTAATCTTGCCTAATCTCTTGCCTGATAAAAACGTAGGTAATAGTGCCAACCTGCTCTTCGGCAGCATCGAGTTTCACATCGAAGCGGGCCCGACGGGCAGCATCTTCAGCCAGGCGGAAAAGTGCAGCATCAGTCGTTGTACTCCCCCTGGCACCGGCAATAGCCCTCACAACCCTACCCTCCCGGTCAACTGTTATAGATACAACAACCCTTCCTTGTGCTGGAACATCGTATTCGGGCAAAGGTAAGGCACTTGGGCGACGGCCGGCAAGATCGAAGCTAACCCCGCTTTGCCCCAATCCGGTTCCTGCACCTTCTGCAGTGCCTTCGGGCCTGCCTTGCGCTCCTTGTTGACCCGCAGTACCCTGTGAGGGAGTAGTTGCGGCACGCTGGTCGGCTCCAGGGAACAAAGCCCTTTGATTAACCTGTTGCCTTGGCGGTTCAGGAACAGGTTGAGGTTGTGTTGCTGCCGGCTGAGTTGGCTGTTGTGTCGGTTGAGGGGTTGGGGCCGGAGTTCGGCGTGTGGTTTCAGTTGTTGGCTGTTGAGGCCTGGGGCGTTGCTG
>DATIKH010000134.1:0-2557 GCA_035477775.1 Bacteroidales bacterium
CCACATTTCGCCGAAAATTTCAGGTTCATTTAATCCCTGACTCAAAATTCCGAGATTTTCTCCGATGACCTCCCAAATCTGATATCCGGTTTGAACCGTAAAAACAGGATTGACGTATTCAATACTGCCATCAATGCCAGTAATGACAATACTTACCGGGCTTTGCTCTAAAGCCATCGACAACTTTTCTATTTCGGCATCGGCAGCAAGTCTTTCACTATGTAATATTGCAATAGCAAACTGGTCGGCAAGTTGGCATGCGAAAGCCACCTCATCCGATTGCCAATCGTGTGAAGTTTCGACATACTCAAAACATAAGATGCCTCTTATTTCGCCTTCAACCCGAATGATTGCATCAAGCATTGATTTTATGTTGTTAGGTAAGAAGTAAGAATCAAGGTGATTTAAAAGACGCGGGTCAGATAAAACGTCATTTATGCCCACATACCTTGATTGTATGTATGTTTCGTACCCAATTAAATGCTCGGCATAGAATAAAGATTCTTCAGAAATAAATGAATCTGCAGACGCTAAATATGTATAAACATTTTCTAAAGTTGAATTTTTATTTTTGTAAAGCCACACTCCAAACCGCTCAACCCCAAAAAATTTTGCAACTTCTTGAGATATTTCTTTAGTCAAATCTTTTACTGAACCATTAGATAAATTCTTACTTGTTGCTATTGCAGCAAGGATTTCAGCTTCCTTACGCCTACGTTCAAGGCTGGCTATCCGGTCCTCTTCGTTCTTTTTTCGTTCTGTAATGTCTTCCTTTATTCCAAGATAGTGAACTATTTTATTTTCCTGATCGAAAATGGGCGATATGGTAGCTTTCTCCCAAAAGGTTTGTCCGTCTTTTTTACGATTTTGAATCTGACCTTCCCAAATATTGCCCGATTGAATAGTTTTCCACATTTCCTGATAAAACACAGGACTCTGGATACTTGATTTCAAAATACCGGGAGTTTTGCCCAGTACCTCATCCAATCCATACCCTGTCAAACGTTCAAAAGCAGGGTTCACATAATCAATTATTCCATCAGGATTTGTAATTACGACACTTACCGGGCTTTGCTCTATTGCGGTGGAAAGCATTCGGAGCCGCAACTCAATTTGTTTTTTGTGGGTAATGTCTTCAATAATTCCAATGGTAGCGACAACCTCACCCGCTGCATCAAAAACAGGAGCTCCGTTTATTTTTGTCCAAATCATTTCGCCCGACTTTCTGAAGCCTCTCAATTCATAAGTATCAGATTTCCCTGTCAGTCGCATTGTTTTCTTTTCTTCATAAGGCACCCAGTCATTGGGGTGTATCAGAATTTCGAACCCTACTTTTCCAATCAGGTCAGCAGGATCATACCCGTAAATTTCGCGTATTCTTTCATTTGCATAAATTATGCGGTCATCCAGGTCGGAAAGAAACAACCCCTCGCCCATGTTTTCAACAATGGCCCGGAACTTCTCCTCACTTTCCTTCAGGTTCTGGTCGGCTTTCTTTTTGGCAGTAACATCGCGAACAATTGCCTGCAAAAACAACTGCTTTTTGGTTTTTACCCTGTTCAGTGATACTTCTGCATTGAACAAACTCCCGTTTGCTCTCCTGAAAACCCATTCGAAGTTTTTGGGAACTCCCAGGTTGGCTGCTTCTATAATTTCGAGCACTAGCTTGGCCGATGGCACATTATTGTGCTGGAACTCCGGCGAAAAATCATTAATCAATTTACCATGAATCTGATCCCACATACACCCGAACATTCTAAGGGCTGCCAGATTGCATTGTACAATCTTGTCGTCTTCCATCAACAAAATTGCATCCATGCTCAGGTCGAACAGATTGCGGTATCGCTCCTCACTCTCCCTGATTTTGGCTTCAGCTTCTTTGCGCTCAGTTATGTCGTTGTTGGAACCAACTATGGCAACTACTTTCCCGTTTTCAATTACCGGTGCTTCATAGATTTCTACCCAAACCTTACTTCCGTCTTTATGAATTAATTCTAACTCATAAGGTGGCTGCGCTTCTCCGGTTTCGATGGCCTTCCGTGTCAATTCTACGCCAAGATTATTTACCGGATTGTCGGACAAAAAGCGAGTCCAATTCCCAATGGCTTCCGAAACCTCATAGCCAATCAGGTTCGAAATTTGTGGACTGAAATATAAGATATTCCCCTCAACATCGTGCGAAAAAAAGGTGTTGGTGCTATGCTCGATAATATGCCTGAGCTTTTGTTCACTTGCAGCAAGCGCCTGCGCTTTTTCATACTTTTCGGTAACATCCGAAAAGACCATAACCACACCGGCAATTTCACCGTCGGTAGTTAAAATCGGGGCTGCACTGTCGGCAATATGATATTCTTTACCGCTTTTCGAAATCAAAACAGTGTGGTTGGCCAAACCAACTACTTTGCCTGTGCTTAAAACGGTTTCACCGGGATTCTCCGCCCTTTGGCGATTATTGGCATTTACGATGTTGAAAATATCCAAAATAGGTTTTCCTAAGGCATCCTGCAGCGGCCATCCGCAAAGTTTCTCAGCTACAGGGTTCATGTTTACAACCATT
>DATIKH010000135.1:0-4408 GCA_035477775.1 Bacteroidales bacterium
AAAAGCTGCAGTTGTACACAATAAAAGGGAAATGACCCTTAAAATACCCAATCTGGGCAGCGGATTCACCATTCAACCCCTGAACGAAGGCAACCAATTCGTTCCAAAAGTTAGCAGCAACGCTTTCTCCATAAAGCCCGGAACTTACCTGATAAGACGCCATGGAGCCAACTTGCATATTGCTCCAACCATGCAGTTTCAGAATATTAGCCTCAACGAGTTTGTGGCGCCCGCTACCAACCTCAAAGGAATATTCCTGGCAAACCATTCGCCGGAGGTGGTTAGCGAAGGCAGTACGGTAAACTTGAAGTTTGATGTGTTTTCGCTTACTAAACCCGAGGAAGTAGAAGTCCTCCTTATGTCGGCTGCTCCGTGGAGAAACTTCAATGCCGTGTTCGAAAGGGGTGTTACCTGGTCTGTTTCGATTCCTGCTGAATACATTGACAGAGGCGTGTTTTCATACCAGGTGATTGTAAAAGAAAAAGACCAGTATGTAACTTTTCCCGGAGCACACCAAGGCAGGCCCGGCCAGTGGGATTTTGCCCATACCGAAGGCTTCAGCTTAAAGATTGTACCACAAAATGCCAATATTATGTTGTGGGATGCCGCAACCAGCTGGCCCGAAACAATGCGCAGGTGGCACCGCGATGTGCGGCCTTTGCCTACACCCGAAGGCAATACAGCCCTGCGGATCGACCTTGACCGACTTAGAAAGGCATTCCATGCAGGAGATTCCATTGGCGATTACACTTTCAAATATTACTTTGCCGATGAGCTGAAAGGGCGTAAGAACGAGTTTTCCAATATACAATACCTTTTGCTTAATGCCCGCACCCTTACCCAGTCAGCTCAGCCAGTTGAGGTGGGATTGATTGACCATAATGGGGTGGCATTTACGGTGAAAATCAATATTGAACCAGGCAAAAAGCAATACCGTATTCCGGTCAAAGACTTTTCACAAGGAAAATTTGCCATCATCCCTCGGCCCTATCCGGTGTTTATGTCATTTTTTCACGAAGCAAAGGAGGATGCCCCTTTCGATTGGAACAAACTGCAAACCATCCAGTTTTCCATCCGGGAAGGCGCAAACCAAAGGGTGTCGTTGGAGGTGGAGCGAATTTGGCTTGAGTAAAAAATTTTAAACCATTTTAAACACATTCAATGCGAGAGGTTTTTTAACGCAAAGGCGCGAAGCCCTTTAAAACTCAAATTGTAAAAAATGAAATTCAAAAACCTGTCATTAATTTGTGTAATCCTGTTAGCAGGATTCCTGGCTTCGTGCCGACCGGGCGACCTTCCCGTACTGGAACCCGAGAATTTCAACCACGACTGGATGTTCTACAGGGCCGAAGGGATTCCCGATTTGCCCCCCTCCGATGCCCAATGGGAAAAGGTTGACCTGCCCCACACCGCCCACATCGAGCCTCTGGTGATTATTGACCAATGGCAGGGTATCTCTTTTTACAAGAAAGAATTTGGCTTGAGGGAAGAACATAAAGGTAAGGAGCTTTTTATAAAGTTCGAAGCAGCCATGAATGTTGCCGAGGTTTGGGTGAACGACACCAAGATGATTACGAATATGAACGGATGGCTGCCATTCCTGGTAAACATAACCCAATTGGCCCGCTTTGATGAGCAAAACAACATTCTTGTAAGGCTCGATAACCGCGACAATCCCATAACCGGCCCCAAGCCATTAGAGATTCTCGATTTCAATATGTTTGGCGGCATCTACCGCAACGCGTGGCTCATTGCCAAGAACCCGGTGCATATCACCGACCCCACCTACGCCAATGTGGTTGCAGGTGGAGGAGTATTTTTCGCCAACCTGTCGGCCAATGCCGATAGTGCTGCATTCGAAATAAAAACCCATGTGCGAAACGCATCAGACCAAAGCTCAATTATCAGGGTAGAGCATCGCCTGGTTGACAGTGATGGCGGCCTGGTTGCAACGCTGAGGTCTGACCGCATTGACCTTGAAGCAGGTAAAGATGCCGAATTAGTCCAAAACCATGTGCTGCTCAATCCCCGCCTCTGGTCTCCCAACCATCCGAATCTGTACAGTCTTGAAACCCGCCTCTATGCCGACGGAAGATTGTCGGATGTATATGCAACAAGGGTTGGGCTTCGAGAGATAAGGATTACAAACGAGGGCATGTGGCTCAACGGCGAACAGATAGTGCTGCGCGGAGTAAACAGGCACCAGGAATATCCTTTCGTGGGATATGCCATGAGCGATGCTGCCCAGTTTCGCGATGCGTATAAAATAAAACATGCCGGGTTCGACCTGGTGAGGGCATCGCACTATCCCATGTCGCCTGCATTTATGCGTGCCTGCGACGAGTTGGGGATTTTTGTGCTGAATGCCATCATGGGATGGCAGTATTTCGGCGAAGACGAGAAGTTTGCGCAACTTGCCCTGGAGCAATGCAGGAGGCTGATTCGTCGCGACCGCAATCATGCTTCGGTACTGGCCTGGGAATTATCGCTCAACGAGACTTATATGCCCGTTTGGTTTACAGAAAAGGCACATGCCATTGGCCGAGAAGAATTTCCTTATCCTGGAAGTTACACCGCAGGTTGGGTCAGGCATCCTTATGATATTTACCTGGAAGCCCGCCAGCACCGACATGGACTTTTCCCGGAGCTGCCCCTATTTGTGAGCGAATATGGCGATTGGGAGTATTATGCCCAAAATGCGGGTTTAACCCAGCACGAATGGCGCAACCTACTACCCTATGAGCGAAACAGCCGCCAGGCCAGAGATGCCGGCGAGAAGAGGCTTTTGCAACAAGCCTTCAATATCCAGGAAGCCCACAACGACAACCGAGCCACCCACGCCTTTGCCGATGCTTTTTGGGTAATGTTCGACTACAACCGAGGCATGGGCCACAACCATGTGCATTCAGGGGTAATGGATATTTTCAGGCTTCCCAAATTCACCTGGTGGTTTTACAAAAGTCAACGCACCTTTTCGCAGGATAACCCATTCTCCAAACCGGTGTTGTTTATTGCCTCGCATTGGCAACCGGGAGTGTCGAGAGGGGTCAGGATTTTTTCCAATGCCGATGAGGTGGAACTCATTGTTGATGGCGTTTCCAAAGGCCGGCAAAAGCCAACCATCACCAGCTTTTCTGAAAATCTTTTGCACCCGCCATTCGAATTTAAGGTAAACTGCACCACACCGGGAACCATCACCGCAAAAGGGTTTATTGATGGTCAGGAAGTAGCCACTCACTCTATAACCACTCCGGGTGCCCCGGCCAAGATAACCCTTGAAGTTGATTATAGCGGCAAGCCGCCTCAAAAAGGGGCAAACGATGTGTTGTTTGTGTATGCTCATGTGCTTGATGCTAATGATAATCCAGTATTCGGGGCTGCAAACCCGGTGGAGTTTTTAATTGAAGGCGATGCCGAAATCATTGGAGGCAACATACCAAAAGCCGTGGCCGGTATTGCAACGATATTGCTTAGGATAGGGCGCACCGGAGGAGCCATAACCCTACAAGCCCGAGGTGAAGGATTGCAGGAAGCAACCTATACTATGAATGTTGAATAACAGCGCTTTTGTTGGATTACAGTCTTACCTGCAACATGGGCAGGGCAAATAGATTGATTTTTGAATTTTTTAACCTATCTTTAGGCTATGAAAATAGTAAGTTATCTAATTGAGAAAATATCAGCAGGCAAAAGCCAGATAATGAGTGAACTATACGGCAACAGTTCTTCGGAACAAAAACGGCAGGCAGTGCGCTACACAAGGCTGTTGGAAAAGTTTCGGAAATCCTATAGCCGTGAGGATGTCTTTTTGTTCAGCTCTCCCGGTCGTACAGAAATAGGTGGAAACCATACTGACCACAACTATGGCCGGGTTTTGGCAGGTGCCGTTAATTTAGATAATATTGCCGCTGCCACGCCCAATGGGATGAATAAGGTGCGTATATCATCGGAAGGCTATGAGCCGTTTGAGGTGGACCTTGCGGTGCTGAATCCCCTTAAAGAGGAGAAGTATACCTCAGAAGCGCTGGTAAGGGGTATTTGTGCCCGACTTAAGGAATTGGGCTATGCCATTGGCGGTTTCGATGCCTGTATTGATGGGGAAGTACCTAACGGCTCGGGGTTGAGTTCTTCGGCTTGTTTCGAAGTATTGATTGGAGCAATAGTTAACCATCTTTTTAATGACGGAAAGATTGACCCCATAGAGATAGCCATTGTGGGGCAGTATGCCGAAAATCAGTTCTTCGGGAAACCCTGCGGACTGATGGATCAAACAGCCTGCTCGGTAGGTGGGTTGGTTACCATTGATTTTGAAAACCCGAAAAAACCCATCGTCAAAAAGGTGAATTTCGATTTTACAAAATCCGGATATGCACTGGTCATAACCGATACCGGAGGCAGCCATGCCAAC
>DATIKH010000136.1:0-2938 GCA_035477775.1 Bacteroidales bacterium
CCTGCGGGCTAGACGTTCTATGAAGACATCATCTTCTAACACCAATGAAATTTCGTACTTCGAAGGGTTGCCCACCCAGATGGTTACAGAGTCGTGTCGGGCATTTTTTGCCCAAAACCGCATGGGGTCATTTTTTCCGGCACTGAGCCAGAACCCTGTCTGCTGCCCGTCGAAATTCCGGATAATAAGGGGAAGCGAGTCGCGCAAAAAAGTGTAATCGAGCAGACTGTTTACTGCCAGAGATAAAGAATCGGGCATTCCAGGAGAAAGGACATAATGCAAAAGGGAAGGTTGTTGCGCACGGTAAAATAGTTTCGACTCTGTAACGACAATTGCCTTACCGTCGGCCAAAAATCTGGCAGTTCTATTATTTCCTGGTTTTACCAGCGGTGGCATTATGCGGCCGTTTTCAACCCTGTGTATAGTTATCAATCGGGATTCTAAAAACCTCGTATCAATGATGGTATCGGTGATGGTATCGGTTGCATGCAACAAGGTGCGCAACAGCAACTGAACATCGGTTATGGGTACTAGATAAGGTATGGAAGCAGGGTCAACGGTCCGGTAAACAATGGTTTGCTGAATGATCACCGGGTTTCTTTCCAGGTGCATGGTATCCACTATAAAAGTATTACGGTTCAACCACCTTACAGGCAGCGTATCAGCTCTGAGAACCTGAAAAGGTTCATAAACCGGAATATTTTGTTGTAACGTGCCAAGACGAGTTCTTACCGTGTCGTAGGGTTCGTTGTACTGTTCAATGAGTCTGATGAGCGATTGGCGCAAGATTTCATTTTCTGGCTTCCACAAATTGCGGTTCTGCAAAATATGCCGGATATACTCCGAAGCTGCATTAGGACTAATTTTGGCTGCCGTGTTTAATTGCTCGTCCTGTTCATTAAGGTTTAATCCGGTATTTGAAAATGGGATGGCCTGAATAGAAAATGAAAAAGCGGCCAGAAACAAAAAAACAGAAAGCTTGCGAAACATTATGTTCATTTTGAGGAATTTTTGTCTGGTAGATTGCCAAGAATCATTGATTTCATTATAAAATAGCTTGTGCAAAGGTAGCCAATAAAACAGTAGTCGATCAAAAACCGGCATAAGAGGATAACCTTCCGTGCCCGTAATTTATGGCGCAATTTCTATGCCTGGTATTAAAGGATAGGTCTGTCAGGACAAACTCAAGGCCAGGCAAAATTGCCAGATGTTAAGCATTGGCGGGATTTTTTTGCCTTTTTGGGATACTCTGGTTGTCCTTGAACCGTCTTGCGGTTAAATTATTTTTCAATCTCTACCTTTATCTTGGTTGATTATGTTTTTACCTTCTCCATAGCCAGAGGCATAATCTCTTGATTGCAAAAAGCAGAGTGTTGTTTTTCAATGGATTAACCCCGGTCTTATGTATTTTTCATCGTTTATATGAAATTTAATCAAGGAGGCTAATGTAAGGTATTTTCAAGGCATTGCAATTGTATTTTCCTGTTAAAATATTTTGAAAATATCCTTGCGAATTGCGTAATATTGCAGATGGAAACACTATCTGTTTGGGGTTCGGAGGTTTGTGTTGGCGATTGTTTGCCTCCGGGGCATTTTTTCCCGTTAAGGAAGTACCCCCATGTAGCAAATTACATCGATACATCAGGTAACGTGGTGTTCCTAGCCAGGAAACAAGATTATCTGGCTCCAAACGGGATTTTCCTTTCCTGCCCGTCGTTCATTTTCCCTGAAAACGTGATTGTTGAGCCTGATGTCATCCGTTGCGGATCCGTTTGGATTGACAGGGAGGCTGCTGTGGTTCTCAATTCAGGCTACAACTTCTCTAGGGCAAATAGAAATCTTTTTGAAGCCCGCTTGTTTGCTTCCGTTGAGAAAAACCTGGATATTTTCCCTAAAAAAAGTCTGATTTTTACAGTTTTTGAACATTTCGAACCGGAAGTTCTTTGCGGGTTCGACCGGGCATTGGTGCATGCAGTAAGGGAAGCTACTTCGCTTATAGCAAATGGCCATGTTTTGCAGGGGGTTGATTTACTGAAAGGGCTGGGTGCGGGAACAACCCCGGCAGGCGATGATTTCATCGCAGGATTGCTTTATGGTTTGTATTACCGGCAGGAAGCCTACGGCGATGAAAACTCAGGGTTGATTGACCGGATTTACAAGGCCTCAAAAGGCCGCAATCACATTTCCAATGCCATGCTGCTGCATGCTGCCAGGGGACGCTTTTTTGCTTCATTGAAGGATTTCTTTCAGGCCGTTGAGCAAAATTCCAATGCGGCCGGTAGCTTAAGCAGATTGCTTGCGCACGGTTCAACGTCGGGAGCCGATTTGCTTTCGGGCTTCCTGTTTGCCATTAAACTCAGAATAAATGTTTTATGATTGTTAAAGGATTCATAAAAAAGGGCGCTTACCACGATTCGGTTACCCTGATGCTGGTATCGAAAGAAATCAACCAGACTCCCGGGGTAGTGGATTCGGGGGTGGTTATGGCCACTGTACAAAACAAAGCATTGCTGAGCGAGGCCGGGCTGTTTCTGCCGGAGTACGAAGGTTGTTCCGATTCTGATCTGATTGTCAGCGTAAAGTCCGAAACCCCCGACGCCGCCGAAAAGGCTATAGCCAATGCCGAAACGCGGCTGAAAGGTATTAAGGATGCTCCCGGGCAAAGCGGCAAGCCCGTGTTCAGGAGCCTTTCGGCCGCCGTAAGTTCGGTTTCCGGGGCCAATCTGGCGCTGATCTCCGTGGCCGGCCGCTATGCTGCAGCCGAAGCCCTAAGGGCGCTGGAGTCGGGACTTAACGTGATGCTTTTCTCCGATAATGTTTCCATTGAAGATGAAGTTACCCTGAAAACCCTTGCCAGAGATAAAGGCTTGCTGATGATGGGGCCGGATTGTGGCACTTCCATCATCAACGGCGTTCCACTGGCCTTCGCCAATGTGGT
>DATIKH010000137.1:0-30959 GCA_035477775.1 Bacteroidales bacterium
AATAAGTATTAATGGTTTTCTGGTATTAGTCCTTTCATAAAGGGAGTGCAAAGGTAAAGATTCTTTTATTTCCATTGAAATAATTTTTAATATTATGCTGTATTGCCTAATTCGAGTGGCAACAATGCTGACAGTCAAGCAGGTTTTAAACTGTGTTGTTTAATTAAGCTTCTTTGTTTCCAAACTTTATTTGTTTTAATCCAAGTCTAAATTGCCAACCACATAAGGTGCCATTATGTAGTTTTTTACAATAGGAGCATTGTTGATAAACCGGAAACAATCTTCAGGTCTTGTAGCAAATTTTTGATATTTGTATAAAAGAATACCTACTCTTTCTTTCCAAAGTTTAAGCGCTCCTTCTTAACCGTTTATATACACATCTTTTGTAAATTCATCAATAAGAAAGGTTTTCACCTGCTTTGCATGTTCCTTTACTGTCATAAACACCAATGATTTTATTCCAGATCCACCAATTGAATCCTGAATTTGTTTCAGTCTCCATCGGGCAAATCTAACTGCTACTTCAACAATGTCAAAAACAACCTGCTGCTTTTCGACCCCGATGGAGTCATCCTTTACTATGTAAGATCTAGTTTTGTCGAAGGCTGGTGCAAAATATATTTTATCAGGTAATCTTCCGCGTAACCTTTTGCGCCTTGGTGTATCGAGTACACCCCACAATCCTACATACGCCATTGTACACATATTTATTTCTTCACACAATTGTTCTGATTTTTCATAGAGCTCAGCGCTTCCTTGAAAATCTTCTTTTGTTAACCTTCTATTTTCCTGCCAAAAAATATGGGTTTCGGATTCAGTTCTTATTGCATTCTGCCCAGCTGAATTAGTTGGAACACAAATCAGAAAATTTGAGGTTAGAATAAGTATTATCCGAGTCATATTGTTTATTGATTTTTTAATTTCAGCTAAAACCTCATTATTTATGTAAACGCTTATTTTTCGAGCAGACTATTTTGAAGAAATCTGGTTATGTGCTCAAAAAGGTGCAGTCGGACATTCCCCCTGGCGATGCCGTGGTTATGGTTTGGATAAATGGCCAGCTCAAAAGGAATATTGGCTGACACAAGGTGCGAGACCATTTCCATAGTGTTTTGGTAATGCACATTGTCGTCGGCCGAGCCATGCACTAATAAATATGCACCCCTGATTTTGGCAGCATGCGTCAATGGAGCGTTAAATTCGTACCCTTCAGGGTTTTCATCGGGTAATCGCATAAAACGCTCGGTGTAAATGGTGTCGTAAAATTTCCAATGGGTAACAGGGGCAACAGCTACGGCTGCAGCAAAAAAATCAGCACCAAGTGCCAGACACAACGTCGATATAAAGCCGCCATAGCTCCAGCCGTAAATTCCAATTCGGTTCGGGTCGATGAATGGCAGTGTGGCTAGATATTTGGCCGCCTCAATCTGGTCGATGGTTTCGTATTTGCCCAACTGAAGATAGGTCATTTTCCTAAATTCTTCTCCCCTGGCACCGGTTCCGCGATTATCAACCGAAACAACGACAAGTCCCATTTGGGTCAGCATCTGAAACCAGGGGCCGTTTGAAGTATCCCAACGGTCAATGACTGTCTGAGAATCGGGACCTCCATAAACATACATCAGTACCGGGTATTTCTTTTGGGGGTCAAAATCTGCTGGTTTCATCATCCAGGCGTTTAAATTAACCCCTTCGCTGGTGGTAAAGTTGAAGAATTCGCGCTTAACAAAGCCATAATCCCTGACTTTCTGCACGAGTGTTTCATTATCTTCTAAAATCTTTATCTGCGAGCCGTCTGCTGTATGAATGCTAAACACAGGTGGTGTATCGGCTGTGGAAAACTGGTTGATATAAAATTCGAACCCGGCGCTGAACGCAGGAATATGAAAACCCTTCCCTGAGCTTAACCGGGTTTTTCCGCGTCCGTTGAGCCTTACACGATACACTTGGTTGGTTAGTGGTGATTCCTCATGTGATGCAAAATAAACCAAGCGGCGTCTTTCGTCAACACCGAAAAACCGCTGCACATCCCAAGCTCCCGAAGTGATGGCATTGACCTGCCTTCCATTCATATCATACAGGTACAGATGCCGGTATCCACTCTTTTCGCTGCTCAGGATGAAATGTTTGCCATCTTTAAGAAACACCAGGTCGTCGGTTATTTCTACAAAATAGCGGTTGGTTTCGGAGTAAAGCAGCGAAGGGCTTCCCGAAGAGGCATCGGCAAGCAATATTTCCAAATGATTCTGATGCCGGTTCAGCCGTGTAATGCTCAGCTTACCGGGAACATTTGTCCATTGTATCCGCGGAATATACTGGTCCTTTTCAGGGCCGGTGTCTGCTTTTATAGTTTTTCCGGTTTCTACATTATATATATGTATCGTTACAAAAGCATTTTGCTCTCCGGCTTTCGGGTATTTGAACCTGTGCTCGCGCGGGTACGGGGAACCTTCATAGAAAAACATGGTAAACTCCCTTACATGGCTTTCGTCAAATCGGAAAAATGCCAGGTATTTCCCATCGGGCGACCAGTAATGGCCTAATGTAATGGCAAACTCTTCCTCATAAACCCAATCGGTGGTACCATTGATAATATGGTTGCGCTTACCGTCGGTTGTAACCTGAATTTCGGTTGTATCGGACAGATTCGCAATAAAAATATTATTGTCGCGCACAAAAGCCACTTTATCTCCTCCTGGCGAGAAAACCGGCAGGGTTTGCCTGGTGCCGGCCGATAAGGGCATTAGATGGTCGCCGGCAATGTCGTAAACGTAATATTCGGCAGTATAGGAGCGCCGGTAAATCGCTTCTCTTCCAACAGCAACAAGAAGCTTCTTCTCATCTGGTGAGAAAACATGGGAATCAATCCTTCGGGGATTTCCATTTTCATCAGCAAGCTTGCCCCGGGTGGTGAAGACCTTTTGCTGCAATGCCCCTGTTTCGTATGCATAAATATTAATGTCGGTTTGGTTTTCTATAATCGAATAGCGTAGTCCGTCGGCAAGCGACCTTCCCAGTCGGATGGTTTCGGGAGCAAAGTATCTTTCGCGCCAAATTTGCGAAAGCGTAATATTTGGGCTAAAGGGAATGGCTGTGAACGAAACTATGGCCAATAATAATGTAAAGAGAATGTATAGCATGACCGGTCTGGCTTTCATGTTTAAATAAAGTTTAGGTGTAAACGCCTGGTTTGTTTGATCAAAGGTAGGAAAAACCATTTTAGCAAGGTAAACGACCTTGGTTGCCGGAAAAAGGATGGAAGTATTTTTTTGATCCGGGGGGTGGCAATTTGTGGTCAACATATAGAACCGTAGTACCTCCAAGAACCCTAACTTTTCGCTGTCAAGATTTAAACGGTTTCAATAACCTAAACAACCCTTACTCAAAACGTCCTTTTATTTTATAATTTTGCAGCGGATTTTTACCTTTGGTTGCAACATGGCCAGGCAGGAAGAAGCAATTTTGGGGCGCAAGCTCAAAACCTCGTATGTTACCACAGTGGCAAGCATCACTATGGTATTGTTTGTACTGGGTCTCACCGGATTGCTTGTAATGCACGCCCAGCTTCTGTCGAACCACGTGAAGGAAAACATTGGAGTATCGCTTATTCTCGACAACAATACCAATGCTGACCAGGCCGAATTGCTGCAAAAGGAACTTGAGTTGATGCCAGCAGTAAAATCGGCCGATTTTGTCTCCGATGAGGAGGCAGCAGAGATTTTAGAAGCCGAGCTTGGCGAAGATTTTGTAGCATTTCTGGGATACAATCCCCTGTTTCCCAGCATGGAAGTAAGGGTGTATGCTGATTTTGCCAACCCCGACAGCCTGAGGGTTTTTACAGCGGAAGCGCTTAAAAACCCCTTGATCATGGAGGTACATTATCAGGAGGACCTTGTTGAAATGATTAGTCAGAATGTGCGGCGAATCAGCATAGGACTGATGGCCTTTTGCATATTGCTTCTTTTTATCGCAATTGCACTCATTAACAACACTATCAGGCTAAGCGTGTTTTCGAAAAGGTTTTTGATCAAAAGCATGCAACTTGTTGGAGCCACCCAGACTTTCATAAGCAAACCTTTCTTAGCTAAAGGAGTAGTTCAGGGTATTTTGGGTTCGGTGCTTGCGGGTGTATCCCTTTGGGGAGTACTATATGCTGTACAACGCAATATCCCCGAGTTGGAAGTTTTGCATGATCTCCGTTTACTTGCTTTCCTTTTCGGCATCATCCTGTTTGTAGGGATTGTTATTTGCTGGCTTTCGACCTACTTTGCAGTAAAAAAATACCTTAAGGTTAAAACGGACTACCTATACTTGTATTAAAGTGTTTGAATCCAGATACGGTTTTTCGATTCAAGTTTTTTCAAAATAAAAATGCCCCATGACAAAAAAGAAAGAAGAGTACATTCTTTTGTTCGACCGCCGGAAATATACGATCATGATCGCAGGTTTGTTGATCACTGCCGTAGGTTTCGTGTTAATGATTGGCGGGGGAAGTGAAGACCCCACTGTGTTCAGCAACGAGATCTTTAGCTTCCGCCGGATAACCCTGGCTCCTATTTTGGTCCTTGCGGGTTACATCATTCAGTTTTATGCTATTTTCGGAAAAAGGAAGAACACCTAAAAGGTTTTTGAAGTTTTAACTCTGGCATCCTAAGGCGTTGCCTTTCCTTATCTTGTATTCATTAAAACTTCTGCCATTTATCTGATGACTTGGATTGAAGCGTTAATTTTAGGTCTTTTACAAGGCCTCACAGAATTTTTGCCGGTAAGCAGCAGCGGCCACCTCGAACTGGGTAGTGTACTTTTTGGCCTGAAAAACCCTGAGGAGTACTTTACATTTAACATTTTTGTTCACGGCGCCACCTTGCTAAGCGTTGTGGTTGTTTTCAGGCACGACATCGGAGGACTTATCAGAAATCTGGTTCGTTTCGAATGGAATGCCGAAACCAGGTTTGTTTTGCTTTTGCTTGCATCGGCCATACCAGTCGGAATCGTAGGATTACTTTTCGAGGATCAGGTGGTTGCCCTTTTCCAGGGCAGAACAACCTTGATTGGTTTCATGCTGCTGATTACCGCTGCACTCCTGATGTTCACCAAAATTGCACCGAAAAACGACAAGGACATCACCCTG
Organism: Bacteroidales bacterium; assembly: GCA_035477775.1. Classification (GTDB taxonomy): domain Bacteria; phylum Bacteroidota; class Bacteroidia; order Bacteroidales; family UBA7960; genus UBA7960. Next base: position 5,132 of record DATIKH010000137.1, read on the forward strand.
AAAAGCGCCCTTTTGATGGGCATTGCACAGACCATAGCCATTTTGCCCGGAATTAGCAGGAGCGGTGCCACCATTAGCACCGCTTTGTACTTGGGTATAGAGCGCGGAAAAGCCATCAGGTTTTCGTTCCTCATGGTGTTAATTCCTGTTTTTGGGGCTAATTTTCTGAAAATAGTACGGTTATCGGCCGGTGAAAGCCTGACTCTTCCCGAAACCTTTCCTCTTTTGGTTGGAACACTTGCTGCCTTTTTGGCCGGACTGGCCGCATGTAGCTGGATGCTCAATATTGTCAGGAAAGGGAATATAGCCTGGTTTGCGGTCTATTGCCTGGTTATAGGCCTTGTTGCCATTTTTCATGGGAAACTCCTGATATAATCATGTTGGCAAACGAATACAGGCAACTTTTAGCCGAGGGTGCGGTTCTTACCTTCGACAAGCCACTTGGATGGACTTCGTTCGATGTGGTAAACAAATTTCGATTGCTGGTACGCCATATCCTTGGACTCAAGAAACTGAAAGCCGGTCATGCAGGCACGCTCGACCCACTAGCCACCGGCTTGCTTATAATTTGTACCGGCAAACAAACCAAAAGCATTGAAAGTATTCAGGAGATGGAAAAGGAGTACACCGGAACTTTTGAACTTGGGCAAACCACCCCTTCGTTCGACCTGGAAACCAGTCCTGATGCAACCTTTCCGACCCAACATATTACAGGTCAAATGATTTCGGCAGCGCTAGAAAAACTTTCGGGAATCCAAAAACAGATACCCCCAATGTTTTCGGCCAAAAAAATTGACGGTCAGAGGGCTTATGAAATGGCCCGCAGGGGCGAATCTGCAGAACTCAAAGCAAGGGAAGTACTTATCAGCGCTTTTGAAATAACGCGATTCGAGCTACCCGAGGCCGACTTCAGGGTTGTGTGTTCAAAGGGCACTTACATTCGTTCGTTGGCTCGCGACTTTGGACAAGAGTTAGGGTCGGGGGCTTATCTGAAAAACCTTCGCAGGGTTCGTACCGGCAGTTTCCAGGTGGAAAAGGCCTGGACAATTGATGGTTTTCAGGATCACCTGCGCTCGCTTATTTTGTAGTAAAAAATGGTTGACAAGGGGGTACCTTCGGTATTATCTTTGCATTCATATTCAAACCATCAAAATACACAAACCAGACTAATTTCATTACTATTGAAGCCTTTCGAGGTCTTGAGAATGATTTTGTTATTATGTTTCGTTTATCATAATATAAACTCAAACACAAAGAAAAACATACATGCAGGAATTATTCTGCCTTAACTTTTAAATTTTTTCGAATGAAACTTTCTGATTTTAAGTATAATTTACCCTCTGAACTTATCAGAGAACGCCCACCGGTAAACAGGGATGAGTCGCGACTGATGGTTTTGCACCGCAAAACTCAGACTATTGAGCATAAAACATTCAAAGACGTAATGGATTATTTTGATGACGGGGATGTGATGGTTGTGAACAACACAAAAGTTTTCCCGGCACGTCTTTACGGTACCAAGGAGAAAACGGGTGCACAAATTGAAGTTTTTTTGCTGCGCGAGCTCAACCGCGAGGCACGCTTGTGGGACGTACTGGTTGACCCTGCCCGGAAAATCCGTATTGGCAATAAGTTATACTTTGGCGAGGACGACAACCTGGTGGCCGAAGTGATTGATAACACCACTTCTAGGGGACGCACCCTTCGGTTTTTGTTTGACGGAACTTACGAGGAATTTAAAAGGACCATTGAAACCCTTGGAGAAACACCCCTTCCGCGCATGGTAAGGAAAAACGTAGAACCTGAGGACCGTGAAAGATACCAAACCGTTTTTGCCAAAAAAGAAGGAGCTGTAGCAGCGCCCACCGCCGGAATGCACTTCAGCCGCAACCTGATAAAGCGCCTCGAGATAAAGGGTGTTACATTTTCTGAGATTACGCTCCACGCCGGTTTGGGTAATTTCAGAACGGTTGATGTGGAAGATCTTAGCAAGCATAAGATGGATAGCGAGGAGTTTTTGGTCGAACCCAAGGCAGCCGATATCATAAACCTGGCCCGGGAAAAAGAAAAACGTATCTGTGCCGTAGGAACCACAACAATGCGTGCCCTGGAATCGGCCGTTACCATGTCGGGCGTGGTGAAGCCTTACGAAGGTTGGACCAACAAGTTCATATATCCTCCTTACGATTTTAGCGTGGCCAATACCATGATCTCAAATTTTCATTTACCCCAGTCAACCCTCATGATGATGGTTTGCGCTTTTGCAGGCTTTGATTTTTTAATGAAGGCATACAAACTGGCGGTTAAAGAAAAATACCACTTTTTTACCTATGGCGATGCAATGCTTATTTTGTAGGTAAACCCATGAAGAAATACGTGCTGCTTACCGCCGGTGGCATGGGAAGCAGGATGCAAACCTCTACTCCCAAGCAATTTATCGAAATAGCCGGCAAGCCAGCCTTAATACACGCAATGGAAGCTTTTGTCCGATACGACAGTGGACTAAGTTTTGTGCTTGTACTTCCCGAAAACTACATTAAAGAGTGGAATGATTACTGTCGGGGGTACCAATTGGTACCTCCGCACCTGGTAGTTGCAGGTGGTTCAACACGGTTTCATTCAGTGCAAAATGGTCTGAGGCATGTACCTGATGATAGCCTTGTTGCCATTCACGATGGTGTACGTCCTCTGGTATCGCTGCAAACCATCCAAAGGGTTTTTGAATGTGCCGAGAAATTCGGAAATGCCATTCCTTGCGTGAAAATAAAAGAATCACTGCGTTGTTTCGCACAAGCAATCAGTAAACCATTAGACCGGGAGAGCGTACGAATTGTCCAGACCCCCCAGGCATTTCATTCGAACATCATAAAAAGAGCCTACGAAAAAGAATACAGCGACGAATTTACTGACGATGCCACCCTGCTGGAGGCAAATGGTTTTGTGATACATAGTGTGGAAGGAAATTACGAAAACCTTAAAATCACAACCCCGGAAGATTTAGTCCTGGCGGAAGCCCTACTCAGATTCACTACTTAACCGAGGTTATAGCGGCTCAGCAGCGGGAGCGTTAGAAGCTACAACTTCACCCTTTAGCGTAGCTGTAGAACAAGAAGTAATCCTGACGGTGACATAGTCGCCCGGTTTGAAACCCGCCGAAGGGAACACCACAACCTTGTTCTGGCTGTTTCTGCCGGAAAGGTGATCGTGCGAACGTTTCGAGTTTCCCTCAACCAAGACTTCACATATTTTCCCAATATCATTCTTGTTGCTTTGGAGCGATAACTTTTGCTGCAACTTGATGACATTCTGCAGCCTTTTCGATTTTTCGGCTTCGGGAATATCATTGGCAAATTTTTTAGCAGCCAGTGTTCCTTCCCGTTCAGAATATTTAAACATGTATGCATAGTCGAAGCCGGCAATTTCCATCACTTCAAGGGTTTCGGCATGCTCCTGTTCAGTTTCGCCACTAAAGCCGGCAATGATATCCGTAGAGATTGCACATTCTGGCAAAATCCTGCGAATTGCTTCTACCCTGCCAAGGTAATCGTTCCGTGTGTATTTTCGGTTCATTCTTTCGAGTACACTGGTACTACCCGATTGCATTGGCAGGTGAATGGACCGGCAGATATTCGGGTTCCGCGATATTGCATGGAGCAACTCATCCGAAAGGTCCTTCGGGTGGGATGTAGCGAAACGAATACGCAACAAGGGGCTTACCCCTGCAATCATTTCAATGAGGGCCGGAAAACGAACCGGAGTTGCTCCATCCTGCTCCCATTTATAGGAATTCACATTTTGCCCGAGGAGGGTTACTTCCCTATATCCTGCCTGAAATAGTTCCCTGGCTTCAGCCAGGATGGTATTTGGGTCGCGGCTGCGCTCTTTGCCACGTGTAAAAGGAACCACACAATAAGAACAAAAATTCTCGCACCCGCGCATGATCGAAATATAAGCCGATACTCCGTTTGAGGCAAACCGCACCGGAGTAATATCGGCATAGGTTTCATCGGCCGAGAGAATAATGTCGATGGCCTTTTGCCCACTTTCGGCATTGAGCATCAGTTGGGGGAGGTCTCTGTAAGAATCAGGTCCTACTACCATGTCGATGCGCATTCCGAGAGTTCCCTCTTCGAGCAATGAATTTTTCAACCGTTCGGCCATACAGCCCAGAACGCCGATTATAAGCCCTTGCTTCTTTTTCCGCAGGTTTTGAAGCTGCTTGAGCCGATTCAGTACTTTTTGCTCAGCATTTTCGCGGATGGAACAAGTGTTCAGAAAAATTACATCAGCTTCATTTTGATTATCTGTGGTGTCGTACTGGTTCCCTGTCATTACAGAAGCCACTATCTCGCTGTCGGAGAAATTCATCTGGCATCCGTAGGTTTCAATATATAGTTTTTTGCTCATGGTGGTAGTCTGCCACAAGGTTAAAGTTTTCGGCAGATTTCAGGAGGCCAAAATTACTCAAAAAAGAGGAGTCCAATTTTATTTTACTTAGCCGTCCGGAAAAGGGTAAAACCGGAATTCACCTAAATGGAAAATAAAACAGCCTGTAGCTGCAAGCCCACATGCCTTACAGGTTTCAATCCGAAACATTTTAAATCATTTTCAGAGAAAAACCCGATTGTTTTTATTTTCTTTGCACGTTTTTTTAATAGATTGAATCCCATCGCATTTTTTAAATCGAAGGACACTAATCATGTAATGTCTGTTGAAAGTTGGTACAGATTGTTCAATCAAAATTCAGGTTGAAATTGCAGGTTCGTCGGTCTTAATGGAGCGAATTCGGAAAGACCAGACCATACTTACTGGGATCAGTTAGATTTAAAAAAACAATAAAAACAGGTGCTTACTCTTGACTGAAGCGTATGCGCCCTGACACCCAAAATCCATTGCAAATGAAAAATCTCGTAATCGTTGAGTCACCGGCCAAGGCCAAAACCATCGAAGGCTTCCTTGGAGCTGATTTTTTGGTTAAATCGTGCTTCGGACACGTTCGCGACCTGCCCAAAACGAGCCTTGGCATTGACGTTGAGAAAGGTTTCGCGCCACAGTACGAGGTTCCGTCTGATAAGAAACAAGTAATCAATGATTTGAAAAAACATGCTGCCAAGGCTGAAATCGTTTGGCTTGCTACAGACGAAGACCGCGAAGGGGAGGCCATTTCGTGGCATCTGGCAGAAAGCCTAAATTTGAGCGATGACAACTATAAGCGAATTGTTTTTCATGAAATTACCAAATCTGCAATTTTAAAGGCTATTGAAACCCCCCGAACAATTGACCGCAACCTGGTAAACGCACAGCAGGCCAGGCGCGTGCTCGACCGCTTGGTAGGCTTTGAGCTTTCGCCCGTTTTGTGGAAAAAAGTAAAACCAGCCCTTTCGGCAGGCAGGGTACAATCGGTTGCCGTAAGACTCATCGTTGAGCGCGAAAAGGAAATTCAGGTGTTTAATTCGGGAGCTGCTTTTAAAGTGTCGGCAATTTTCCAGGTCGAACACAACGGACAATCTGTGGCTCTGAGGGCCGAATTGCCAGGCAGATACGAAACAAAAAAAGATGCCCTTGCCTTTCTGAACCAATGCATCGGAGCCAATTTTACGGTAGAGAACGTGGAGACCAAACCTGCCAAAAAATCGCCGGCTCCACCGTTTACCACATCAACTCTGCAACAGGAAGCAAGCCGAAAACTTGGTTTTTCGGTGGGAAGGACCATGACCATTGCCCAAAAGCTATATGAATCGGGAAAAATAACCTACATGCGAACCGACTCGGTAAACCTTTCTGTTACCGCATTGGGTTCCATCAAGAAGGAAATCGAAAAATCGTTTGGGGCTAAATATTCCAAAACCAGGCAATTTGCTACAAAAACCAAAGGAGCCCAGGAAGCCCATGAGGCTATAAGGCCAGTTTATATGGATTTGACCAAGGCATCAGGCGATCCGTCCGAACAGCGGCTTTACGAATTGATCTGGAAAAGAACCATTGCTTCTCAAATGGCCGATGCAACTTTAGAAAAAACACAAGTTTCCATAGGTATTTCTACCGCATCACAAAAATTTATTGCAACGGGAGAAGTACTCCTTTTCGATGGATTTTTGAAAGTTTACCTCGAATCAACTGACGACGACGACGATGATGCTGCAAAGGACATTCTGCCCCCATTAAAAGCCGGGCAGGAACTCATGATGGAGGAAATTGCAGCGGTTGAGCGGTTCACCAAGCCCCCTGCGCGTTATACCGAAGCAAGTCTTGTAAAAAAACTTGAGGACCTGGGTATCGGAAGGCCTTCGACTTATGCCCCCATCATCAGCACCATCCAAAAAAGAGAATACGTTGTAAAGGAGAACCGCCAGGGTGAACAGCGTTCCTACGACTACCTGCTACTGAAAAAGGGAAAAATTTCCGAAACAAAAAAAACTGAAACGTTTGGAAACGAAAAAAACAAGCTTTTCCCCACCGACATTGGTATAATCGTCAACACTTTCCTGATGGAGCATTTTCAGACGATTATGGAATTCAATTTCACTGCCAATGTAGAAAAAGAATTTGATGAGATTGCTGCAGGTAAAAAGGCCTGGAATAAAGTACTGCAAGATTTTTATAAACCCTTTCACCTTCAGGTTGACAAGACACTGAAAACTACTGAGAAGTTCAGTGGAGAAAGGTTGCTGGGTACCGACCCCACCAGTTCAAGGCCTGTGTATGCAAAACTTGGCAGGTTTGGCCCCATGGTTCAAATCGGACATGCCGATGAGGAAGAAAAACCCCGCTTTGCCAGGCTAAAAAAAGACCAGAGCCTCGAAACCATAAGCTTGAAAGAAGCCATGGATTTGTTTAAACTTCCCCGCAATCTGGGGTTTTATCAGGAACATGATATGATTGTATCATCAGGCAGATTTGGCCCATATATAATGCACAATGAGCAATTTTTTTCCATACCTCCTATCGACGATCCTTTAAGTATTACATCCGAAAGGGCAATAATTATCATTGAGGAGAAAAGGGAAAAGGAAAAGCAAAAAATAATCAGGGAATTCACTGAAAATCCAAACATTAAAGTCCTCAAAGGCCGGTGGGGTGCATACCTTTCGGCTGAAGGAAACAATTACAAGTTGCCTAAAAACAAGGTACCGGAAGAACTTTCCCTTCAAGATTGTTTAAATATTATAAAAGAAGGAACATCTTCAAAAAAACGACGTACAACCAAGAAACCGACTAAAACCAAAAAGGGAAAATAGTCAATGATCGCGGAAGTATGGAAGTAGTTGATTTTTTCGAACCTATTGACAATAAAATTTTGCAGGGTAAAAAGATTCAGCATCCGCTGGCCCTTTACCAATGCGTAGACATCTACCAAACAGGTGCGGATTTTCCGGATTTAGATCAGGTTCAGCTTGCGATTTTAGGTGTAAAAGAGGATCGCATGGCCGAAGATAATGTCGGTTGTGGTATGGCTCCAGACTATATCAGGAAGCACCTGTATGGACTTTTTCAGGGCCCATATAAAGTGCGGATTGCCGACCTTGGCAACATAAAAGCAGGCAACAAGGTAAGCGATACTTATTTTGCCCTGAAAACCGTTTTGGCAGCGCTAATCAAAAGAAAAATTGTACCTGTTATTATAGGTGGAAGTCAGGACCTTACGTATTCAAATTACCTGGCCTACGGGGAATTGGGGCAGGTGATAAGTCTTATTTCTGTGGATTCGTCATTCGACTTGGGAATAAACAGAGAAGATAAAGTTACACATCAAAATTACCTGGGTACTATCCTTACTCACCAGCCAAATTTCCTTTTTAACTACACCAATATAGGTTACCAGACCTATTTGGTAGATCAGGATGCCATTGATTTAATGAGTAATTTGTTTTTCGATGTGTACCGATTAGGCATGGTGCGAAAGGACATGAATGAAGTCGAACCAGTGGTGCGCAATGCAGATGTTTTATCATTCGATGTTTCATGCATCAGACAGGGCGATGCTCCTGGCAACCAAAATGTGTCCCCAAATGGATTCCACGGCGAGGAGGCTTGCCAAATAGTTCGCTATGCAGGGTTGAGCGACAAATTGTCGTCGATTGGATTTTATGAAGCCAACCCCACACTCGACCATAGCGAGCAGACCATGCACCTTGTGGCACAAATGATTTGGTACTTTATCGATGGTTTTTGTTCCCGGAAAAAGGACATGCCCGATAAACTTAGAAAAGATTCAGGCGAATACATTAAATATTTTGTTTCGTCGAAAGAGGTCCAGCACGAAATGGTTTTTTACAAGAGCAAGAAAAGCGACCGCTGGTGGATGGAAGTTCCATGTCCACCCAGTTTGCAAATGAAATACGAGCGTCAATTCCTGGTACCTTGTTCGTACCGCGAATACCTGGCTGCTTGTCAGAGCGAAATACCAGAAAAATGGCTGCAGGTTTATCGAAAGTTTTTGTAGAACAAACGGATTTTAGTCATTTAAAAGTTTGCTAATGCGTCCTCAATAAAAGGGAAACTACTATAAAAAATACGGTATTTTTACCGAAAGAAGAATTGTAGGGATAAAATACATTTGAAGTTCGATTTTATCCATAAATTTGAAAAGAAAGCGTTCTTTGCATTGTTGGTTTTTTGGTTGTTTTCCGTTTCCCGGGATTTGGATTTTGCAAATAATGAAGGGAATAGTTTGACTTTTGAATAATAATACAGCATTAAACAAAATTTCCTTATATTTTTGCAAAATCAAAAAAAGGTAAATGGGTAGATGGGGCTTAAATGTATAATTCCCATATTGGCTATTTTTTATAGTTCAGGCTTGGCCTTTGGTCAGCAAGAACCGCAATTTAGCCATAATATGTTTAATAATATGGGAATTAACCCAGGCTATGCCGGATTATCAGGTAAGATTGGGATTACAGGACTAGCCCGACAGCAATGGCTAGGCTTCAACGATGCTGCCGGCCAGCGTTTAAACCCTGAAACCTACCTGCTCAATGCCGATGCACCAATCCCTTTTTTGAGGGGTGGCATAGGGTTAAGTTTGATGCAGGATAGAATTGGATACGAGTTGAATTTTGGTGTGAGGTTAGCGTACTCGTATCATTTGCAATTAAGCAGGGGAAAGTTGGGACTGGGAGCTCAGATTGGATTTTTAGACAAGAGATTGGATTTGGGCAAACTCACTCCTATTACTGGTAACGACCCTGTATTGACGGGGGGCTTAACCGAATCCTTGTTTTTTACCGACTTTGCCCTTGGGGTTTTTTATTTGGAAGAAGGCAAAAGATGGGGAGGAATTTCGGTTTCTCAAATTGGCAGAGCAAATCCTGGCATTGGAGAGGTGTTTAGACTTCAGAGGCATGCCTATCTAACATTGGGGCAGCATTTTGAAGTTCCAAGCCTGCCGGCTTATGTTATCAGCCCGTCAGTATTGGTAAAAACAGATTTAACCTCCACTCAGATTGACCTAAATGTCATGCTTGCATACAATAATAGGTTATGGGGTGGCGTTAGTTACAGGCTAAGGGATGCTTTGGTGTTTTTTCTCGGAGTCAGAATAGAGCAAATTCATTTGGGGTATTCATATGATTTTACAACCTCCCCGATAGGTCGCGGAGGACGAAGCGCAGGAAGTCACGAAATTATGGTTCATTATAGTTTCGATCTTGACCTTGACAGGGTCAGAGAAGTACAAAGGAATATTAGGTTTCTTTAATTTTTTTTTGAAAACAAAAATTTAACACGTAATCTTAGGTAATCTACAACGGATTGGTCAATAAAAAAGAAGTGCGATGAAAAAAGTGATTTTTTTAAGTGTAATGGCTGTAGTGCTATTTTCGGCATGCCAAAGGTCCGGGCAGGGCCATTTAACGGGTGTGCTTGACAGACCTGATGGATTTTATGGTGATCCTCCCGGAATGGTTTTCGTTCCGATGGGAAGTTTTACGATGGGACCATCCGACCAGGACGTAGCCTATGCCCACAATGCATTTGCCAGGACAATATCCATACCTGCATTTTATATGGATGAAACTGAAATTACCAACAATCAGTACCGGCAGTTTGTGTTTTGGGTTCGCGATTCCATTGCCCGAACCATGCTTGCTGCGCTTGATCCAGAGTTTTTGATCGAGGAAGACCAATTCGGAAACCTGCTTGATCCACCCCTGATTAATTGGAGACAGGAAATCAGGTGGAATGAACCTGAGGTGCGGGAAACACTTGCCGAGCTTTATTTGCCCGAGCAGGAAAGGTTTTTCCGTCGCCGTGAAGTTGACTCACGTCAACTGATTTATCGTTACCAGATCATTGATCTGGCACGCGCTGCCCGTAGAACTGAAAGGGAAACACCCCGCTCCGAGTTGGTAATCGAGCATGCAACTCCTGTGTATCCCGATACTTTGGCATGGATTCATGACTTTACATACTCCTACAACGAACCCATGACCCAGCATTACTTCTGGCATCCGACTTTCGACCATTATCCTGTGGTGGGGGTTAATTGGATGCAAGCCAGAGCTTTTAATGTTTGGAGAACCCAGGTTTTGAACAGCTATCTGGCTGGTCGCGAGCGGCCATTCGCACTTGAATTTTCACTTCCATCAGAAGCCCAGTGGGAGTATGCAGCGCGTGGAGGCCTAGAGTTAAGCCCGTTCCCATGGGGTGGACCCTATATCCGCAATCAGGATGGTTGTTTTCTGGCAAACTTTAAGCCCCTTAGAGGAAATTACGTAGCCGACGGTGGTTATCAGACTATTATCGTAGGACACTACCCACCCAACGACTTTGGCCTATACGACATGGCTGGCAACGTAGCCGAATGGACCCGAAATGCTTACGATGAGTCGTTCTACATTTTCGGATCTGATATGAATCCCGATTTCCAATTTGAAGCCCGCCCTGAAGACCCGCCAGCGCTCAAACGCAAGGTGGTAAGAGGCGGATCGTGGAAGGATGTTGGATTTATGCTTCAGGTAAGTACCAGAACCTATGAATACCAGGATACCGCTAAATCTTATATAGGCTTCAGGAGCATCCAAACGTTCCCCGGCCGCGATCGCGATGACCGCAGAGGTAGAATTTCCAATGTTTACTAATCTCAGTGGTTTTAGCCCTTTTAATCCAATAAATTCAATTTTTAACCTTTTCATTATACGAAAATGAAGTTTGTAAAAACCAAGGCATGGAAAGTCTTCATGTCAAGACTATACGGATGGGGTGCTGCTATTGTAATTTTGGGAGCCCTTTTTAAGATAATGCACTGGCCAGGTGCAGGAGCTATGCTAATTCTCGGCATGGGTGTTGAGGCTGTAGTTTTCTTCTTCTCGGCATTCGAGCCCCTTCACGAGGAACCCGATTGGAGTTTGGTTTACCCAGAACTTGCTGGTATTGATGGAGGTGAAATGCGTACCGGATTAACTCGCCCAGTAACTCAAAACGTAACCGTTTCGAACACGCTCGACAGGCTGCTCGAAGAGGCTGATATTGGGCCGGAACTTATCGGTAAATTAAGCATGGGGCTCCAAAACCTCAGCAACAATGTGGCAAAAATGTCGGATCTTTCGAATGCTGCCCTGGTAACCAACAGCTATATCCAAAATGTAGAAACTGCCAGCAAATCTGTGTTGGAGCTAAGTCAATCCTACAAAAATACGGCTGAGTACATGAAACATGATTTGAGCCTCTCGCAAGAATATGGAAACAGCCTGAAGAATGCTGTAACCTCCATGAACCTTCTTAGCGATACGTATCAAAAGACAGCTCAGACAGCAAAAGAAAACCATGAAATTTCCGCTCAGTTTAACAACAACCTTCGAAACGTTGCAGAATATACCGAGCAGTTGTCAGATGCATACAGTAAAAATGCGTCCCTTCTTGCCAAATCGGTCGAAGCACTTGAGGGAAATACATCTGGCGGAAAGATTTTCAGCGAGCAACTTCAAAAGTCTGCCAACAATCTTATGGCCTTGAATGCAGCTTATGAACTACAGCTGCAAGCTTCAGGAGGTCAAGTGGCAGCAACAGATAAGTTGCATCAAGCCGTTGGATCATTGGTTGATAATCTCAATGTGTCGCTGAATTCCACACAAGAGTATAAGAACGAGATTGAAAAACTCAACTCCAACATTCGGGCTCTGAACAACATTTACGGGAATATGCTCTCGGCAATGAATTTTAATGCACCTCGTTAATAACCAGGTAACTGGCAATTACTATTAGCTAACAAATAAACAATAAAGAACTATGGCAGGTGGAAAACAAACACCCAGGCAAAAGCTGATAGGGCTCATGTACCTGATATTTTTATCCTTGATGGCGTTAAACGTTTCAAGACAGGTTCTAGATGCCTTTCCGCACATCGATGATGGAATCATTCAGACCAACCTGAATCTGGATCAAAAAACAGAAACCGTGATGCAGGAATTTATCCAGCAGGAAGTAATCAACCCAGCTGCGGTCGAACCGTTTTATGCAGATGCCAAAGAAGTTCGAAGACTCGCCCAGGAAATGGTTGCTTTCATTCAGCAACAAAGGGCCGAAATGATTGCCGCCATCGACGGTATCCCTGTGGAGCAGGCTGATACCATGAACCTTATTGACTTACAGAATAAGGATAATTATAGCAATTCTTCAAGGTTCTGGGTACAGGAACACAATCAGGACCCCATTAACATAGGTGGTCAGGGCACCAGGGCATACGAGTTGAGGAGCCGCATTGAAGCCTACCGCAATAGCTTATTGGAAATTGCTACTAAACATGGCCTGCAGGATGCCGTTACTTTAGGCCTTAACCTTGATGGACCGTATGTGCTGCCAAACACTGGCACACAGATAAGTTGGCAACAATATATGTTTGACCGGGTCATCCCCGTTGCCATTGCTACCAACCTTACAAGGCTGACAACCGAAGTTCGGAACGCTGAGTTCGATGTGATAAATACCCTTTTCGGAGCTATCGGAGCGGAAGACTTTAAATTCGACCAGATTGAAGCAAGAGTTGTACCGCGCAGTCAAATAGTATTGGCCGGAGAAAATTACGAGGCCGAAATTTTTGTTGCGGCAATTGATTCCCGCACCGATCCAACTATTATCGTGGATGGAAGAAGCATTCCTACGGAGGGAGGGGTCGGAAGACTTGTTATACCTGCCTCGGGTACCGGTGAAAGAACCTTCAGAGGAGTAATCAGGGTTACCAACCCCGCTGGAATTCCCCAGGAATACCCCTTTCAATCCAGTTTCATGATCCAAAGGCCTTACCTGACGGTTTCGGCCGATGCTATGAATTTGTTTTACATTGGAGTTGACAATCCTGTGTCGATCTCCGTACCAGGCATTCCTACTGAAAACCTCAGACCATCTATTTCAACGGGAGCTACCCTGGTTCACAGGGGAGGAGCCCGATACACCGTTCGTGTTTCTCCCGGTGTACGCGAGGTTCAGATTACCGCAAATGCTATAATTGATGGCACATCGCGCAGCATGGGTACCTCAACATTTAGAGTAAGAACTGTGCCAGATCCGGTTGCCCAAATTGCCGGAAGGCGCGAAGGACGCATTTCCAGAGAGGAACTCGCATTAGCCAGGGCCATTATCCCCAGATTGGAAGGTTTTGAGTTCGATATGAATTTCGAAATAGCATCATTCTCCATGGCAACCACCGTTGGAGGCGACTTTCGTACCTTCGCCGGAACCGGCAACACTTTTACCTCAGAAATGATGACGGTAATAAATAATGCAACCCGCGGACAGCGTTTCATTTTTGAAAATATAACCACCCGACCCGGGCCTGATGGACGGGTACGTACTTTGTCGCCCTTAACCTTTACCATTAATTAAAAAAACATACCGGAGGTATATCTCATGTCTAAGAACGTATTAGCAATTTTTCTCTTTGTCGTTGTTTTTAGCCTTCCACTTTTTAGCCAAACAACACAGCAACCGCGCAATGATTTTTTTGACCGGAGAACAGTATCCGAAAGAATTCCTGCAGTCCTTCCTTACGTGCGGGAGGCTGATATTCTTTGGAAAAGAAGAGTTTGGCAGGTAATCGACCTGAGAGAAAAAATGAATCAGCCAATGTATTTCCCAGCCGTTCCGTCTGATGGCAGAAGAAGCTTAATGCAAGTTATCGTGGATGGAATCAGAGCAGGACAGATTACGGCATTTGATGTAGTAGACGAAGAGTTTACCGTTCCCCTTACAGCGGAACAACTTTTTGGCCGCCTCGAAAGGACCCAAACCATCACTATGCAAAGGCCTACACCTCCTTACGATGAGTTCGACACTACGCTGGTTATTTCTTTTAACCCTGCTGATGTGCGTCGTTTCAGGATAAAGGAAGACTGGTTCTTTGACAGGAAACGTTCGGTCCTTGATGTTCGCATTATTGGCATTTCGCCTGTTAGGGAAGCCATCGATCCGCTTACCGGGGAGTCGAGGGGTGATGAACCTCTCTTTTGGATCTATTTCCCCGAAGCACGCCATGTATTAGCAAACGCTGAGGTTTTTAATCGAAATAACGATGTACATCGTATGAGTTTCGATGACTTGTTTCTTCGCAGATTCTTCAGTAGTTACATCTTTAAAGTTTCCAATGTTCACGACAGACGCATCATCGATTACTATACAGGAATGGATGCCCTGCTAGAGGCTCACAGAGCCCGGGAAGTTATAAGGAACTTCGAACATGATCTATGGGAATGGTAATATTTCAATATTGAACAAAAAAGCTGATGCCTGAATCGCATCAGCTTTTTTGTTTTATGCACTACAAATCAGACCATTTTCGCCGGATCAACCCATTTATCGAAGTCCTGCTCAGACACCAGCCCAAGCAAAGCAGCAGCCTTTTTCAGACTTAAGTTTTCCTCATAAGCTTTTTTGGCAATGCGTGCTGCATTATCGTACCCGATATACGGACTCAAAGCAGTAACCAACATCAATGAATCCATAAGCAACTGATTTATCCTGGACTCATTGGGTTTAATTCCCACCACGCAGTTATCGGTAAATGAATGACATGCCTGGGCAAGAAGGCGGGCCGACTGCAAAAAGTTATATATGATTAAAGGTTTAAAAACATTCAATTGCAAGTGCCCACTCATTCCTCCTACAGCTATTGCCAGATCATTTCCAATAATTTGAGCAGCCACCATAGTAACTGCTTCGGGTTGGGTAGGATTCACTTTACCGGGCATAATGGAACTTCCTGGTTCATTGGCAGGCAGAATGATTTCCCCAATTCCGGAACGCGGGCCAGAAGCAAGCAACCTGATGTCGTTTGCAATCTTCATCAGCCCAACAGCAATGGTTTTAAGCGACCCGCTGGCTTCAACTAAAGCGTCGTGGGCTGCAAGAGCAGAAAATTTGTTAGGAGCCGAAACGAATGGGTGTCCGGTCAGACCGGCAATACAATCTGCCACCAATTTGTCAAACCCTTTAGGGGCATTGACCCCGGTTCCTACTGCGGTACCTCCTAATGCCAATTCGGTAAGAGGTTCCAAGGCCTTTTTAAGCGCTATGATGCCCATTTCGATTTGCGATGAAAACCCTGAAAACTCCTGACCCAAAGTGAGCGGAGTAGCATCCATAAGATGTGTCCTTCCAATTTTTACTATTCCTTCAAATTCTGAGGACTTTCTCTCTAAAGCGTGATGAAGTTTCTTAAGAGCCGGTAAAGTATGTTCAACCAGCACTGTATAAGCGGCTATATGCATGGCCGTTGGGAAAGCATCGTTGGAGGATTGCGACTTATTCACGTGGTCGTTGGGGTGTACCTTTTTTTGCTCATCGGCAAGAGATCCTCCCAATAATTCATGCGCTCTGTTGGCGATTACTTCATTCAGATTCATATTGGTTTGGGTCCCGCTGCCGGTTTGCCATACCACCAAAGGGAAATTGTCATCAAACCTGCCTTCCAGAATCTCGTCGCATGCCTGAGAAATCGCCTTTGCAAGGTCGCCAGGTAATATACCAAGTTTATGATTTACAATGGCTGCACCTTTTTTCAAAACAGCAAAGGCGATGATCACTTCCTTTGGCATGAGTTCGGTACCTATGCGGAAATTTTGCAAAGAACGCTGGGTTTGTGCACCCCAGTATTTATCGCCGGGAACTTCCATTGGGCCCATAGTATCGTACTCTATTCTAATCATAATGCTGAAGGGTTTGTTAAAATATCTGTCCAATTCGTCCTATCATTTATAATAAAGAAATTTAAACTGAAAAGGTTCAAGTCTCTGAATCAAATCGTTTCAAACGGGCTGATATCTAACAACTGATACAGCAGGTTTATACCTTTTGGCCAATCTCCTCTTAACATAGGAATTCCTTATCTTTGCAATCATGGAAACAAACCGACAAAAGCGTATAACCAGGCTATTGCAAAAGGACCTGGGAGAAATTCTTCAGATGGAAGGCAGGAGCTGGTTTCCCGGAACCATCGTAACTGTTACAAAAGTTCAAATCACCAACGACCTCAGCATTGCCAGGGTTTATTTGAGCATTTTCGGAAAAAATCAGGGTGAAATTATTAACCAGGTTACCGCTCGTGGCAAAGAAATTAGAAGACTGCTCGGAATCAGGATAAAAAATCAACTTCGCTTAACCCCAGATCTTCGTTTTTTTGTTGACGACAGCCTCGACTACCTGGAAAACATCGAGCGTCTTTTAAAACAATGATCATAAACTCCATGAACTACGAGCCCATAAAGCAAATACTTAGCAACCAATTTAACCGTTGGCCTGTAACACGTAAGGTCTTTTATGCTTTGCTTGATTTTTTCCTGTTACGAACATGGCATATCAAGAAGGCTTTGAGAAAATATGCCTGCAACATAAAATTTAAGAAAAGCGTTGATGTACTTG
The DNA here is from genome assembly GCA_035477775.1 of Bacteroidales bacterium. GTDB lineage: Bacteria > Bacteroidota > Bacteroidia > Bacteroidales > UBA7960 > UBA7960. The sequence goes on from DATIKH010000137.1 coordinate 21,983, forward strand.
ATGCTGGAAGCGGCTTTGGCCAATATACCTATTTCGTGACAAAAAATTTTCCTTCCTGGAAAATTTTGGGGGTTGACATTAAAAAGGACGAAATTGACTCCTGTGAGCGGTTTTTTAAATCAGCAGGTATAGACAGAGTCAAGTTTCAGGAGGCTGATCTGACAAGTTTCAGAAAAAATCAGGCTTTCGATATCATCTTATCGGTTGATGTGATGGAGCATATTGAAGATGACATTGCCGTTTTCAATAATTTTTATACTTCCTTGAAGGAAAATGGCCTGTTGCTCATCAATACGCCATCAGACCGCGGTGGAAGCGATGTGCATGATCCTGGCCAGAAGGGATTCATTGGCGAACATGTGCGCAATGGCTACGGCAAGGATGAAATGGAGCAGAAACTTCGACAAGCCGGTTTTTCCAAAATCAACATCCGATACACTTACGGAGTACCCGGCAATGTTTCATGGCACCTCACGATGAAGTTTCCTATGGTATGCATGAGTTTGTCAAAGTGGTTCTTTTTGGTAATGCCATTCTACTTCCTGGTTTTTTTACCGATAATTTTGTTGTTGAACCTGACCGATTTGGCCATAAAGCATAAATCGGGCACTGGGTTGTTGGTAAAAGCAATTAAAACGACAAATGAAGGTCTAAAAATCTGATTATTAGCCACCTTAGCACACAACAATGAATAAATATTTTTGGTATAGCAAAAAATAACTCTGATAAAACTAAACTCTTTTGAAATTTCCGATTTTCATAGCACGCAGGTATTTGTTTGCAAAAAAATCACATCATGCAATCAACATTATTACTCTTGTTTCGGTTGCTGGTGTGGCAGTGGGAACAATGGCCCTGGTAATCGTTCTTTCGGTTTTTAATGGCTTTGAACGTGTTATTTTAAGTATGTTCAACGCCTTTAACCCCGACCTGGAAATACGCCTGAAAGAAGGTGCGGTATTTACTTTGGATGAAATTCCGCTCCAAGAGCTTAGGAACATACCCGGCGTAGTGTTGTTCAGCGAAGTTTTGGACGAGTCGGCCCTGATTACCCATCAAAACCGTCAGCATTTGGTTACTATGCGGGGGGTACAGCCTACCTATGCAACCATAACCGGTATTGATACCATGTTGGTTACAGGCACCTTTTTGCTTGAAGATGGGGAGGCAGATTTTTTTGTGATCGGTCAGGGGGTTGAATTCGTTTTGGGAGCTAATATTCATGACTTCATGAACCCATTCAACCTCTATGTGCCAAGAAGGGGCAGAACACCTGGCCTGCATCCTTCACAGGCTTTTAATCCAACAACCAATTTTGCCAGCGGAGTTTTTGGGGTTCAGGCCGAATTCGACATGGAATATGTTTTAGTTCCGATTCGCCTGGCACGGCAACTGCTCGACCACGATAACGAAATAAGTTCATTGGTATTGGCTCTTGACCAGAATGCTAATGAAAACAGGGTTCAAAAGAAAGTTCAGGAATTGGTTGGCCCGACATTCGAGGTTAGAAACCGGCTTCAACAACAGGATTTCCTATACCGGATCATGCGCACCGAGAAATGGGCGATATTCTTTATTCTGACCTTTATCCTGATTATCGCGTCGTTCAATGTCGTTGGCTCCTTGACCATGCTCGTAATTGAAAAAACCCGCGATATTCAAACATTACACAGTATTGGGGCGTCTCAGAAACTGCTTCGAAAAATATTCCTTACGGAAGGAATTATGATCAGCCTTGGAGGTGCCCTGGTTGGTTTGCTGGCAGGAGTTCTTGTAAGCTGGTTGCAAATGCAGTTTGGGTTCGTTACGATACAGGCCGAAGGAACTTTTGTAATCGACGCTTATCCGGTTGTTATAAAAGGAACCGACCTGTTGCTGATTGCCCTTACGGTGTTTGCGATTGGAACGGTTGCCTCCCTCCTGCCAGTAAAAAACATTGCCTTGCTGATACGCAATAAGTAATCGGTTCGACAAGGCGCCATCCCGCGGTATTCTTAATTTCGGTTTTTACCTAATCTCTGCGCCCAATTTCAATTTGTAAACCTGGATAAGGTTGTTCATGATTTTTTCAATTTCCTGATCTGTCAAGGTCTTTTCTTCGTCGAGCAGGGTAAAACTGATTGCATACGACTTTTTGTTCTCCCCAAGCCGTTCATCCTGATAAACATCGAATAGGGTTACACCTTTCAACCGTTTTTTTTCTGTCTGGAATGCAAGTTGCTCAATTTCCGCAAATTTTATTTTGCTATCGATAAGCAATGCAAGGTCACGCCGCACTTCGGGATATCTCGAAACCTCGGTGTAAAGCAATTGTTGATTTGCATGCTGCGCTACCAGCAGTTCCCACTCAAGGGATGCAAAAAAGACATCCTGTTTTATGTCGAATGTGCGTAAAAGGCTCTGGCTAACCTTTCCAAAGGAAGCTATCAATTGACGACCTACCAAAAAGGAAAGCCCGAAATCAAAAATTGGGCTGAGATTTTCATCGGAACAGCTAATCATCGGATGTTTAATCCCTAGGCGATGAAGCACGGATTCAACAGCAGCTTTCATGTCGAAAAAATCCATATTGGCCGGTTTTCCGCGCCATGATTCGGGTTGTTGATTACCTGACAGGAATAATGAAAGTTGCATTTTTTCGACAAAAGGCGCCAATGGTTCTTCTGGAGTACTATTGGCCATTTCTTTGGAATATCCCTTTCCAAACTCAAAAAGCTGCATCCTGTCAACTTTGCGGTTGACATTGTAAGATATGGTTTCGAGACCACCAAACAGAAGATTCTGACGCAAAACGTTAAGGTCCATGCTTAAGGGGTTTAGAACCTCCACCGACTTTGTAGCCTCAAACCCATCGGTCTCGAAATAGCTGCTTTTAGTAAGGGAATTGTTCATAATTTCATTAAATCCCCTTGCCGAGAGCATATCCGAAATTATATTTTGTAATTTTTCTTTATCGGGTTTAGGCGATTGAACAACTGAGGAAAATAGCCTTTCAGGCAGTTCTACCTGGTTGAATCCATAAATACGCAGTACTTCTTCCACAATGTCGGCCTCGCGCGTTACATCAACGCGGCATGTAGGAACCGAAAGGAGTAAATCGTCGCCATTGCGCTCTAAAATATTGATTTCAAGATATTGAAGTATAGCAAAAAGCTCCCTGTCCGGAATTTTTTTCCCAATCAGTGAAGCGGCCCGATTTAAGTTAAACCACACTTTTGCAGGTCGAATCTCATCAGGATATACGTCCACGATCTCGGAAGAAATAAAACCTCCGGCAACTTCCTTTATAAGCATGGCAGCCCGTTTCAAGGCCTCTAACACAATTGCAGGGTCGGCTCCCCTTTCAAATCTGAAGGAAGCGTCGGTTTTAATCCCGTGTGCTTTTGATGACCTTCTTATGCTAACAGGATTGAAATAAGCACTTTCGAGGAAAATACTCTCGGTGGTTTCAGTTACACCAGAGTCTGCTCCTCCAAGAATACCCCCTAAGCACATCGGTGCTTCCACATCGCAGATCATTAGGTCGGAGCCGGTCAACTTCAACTCCTTTCCGTCTAATGTAACAAACGGAGTACCAGCAGCAGGTTTGCGTACAACCACCTTTTGGCCTTTAATTTTTTTTGCATCGAAAGCATGCAGCGGTTGTCCCATCTCATGCAATACAAAGTTGGTAGCATCTACTACATTATTGATAGGTTTCAGCCCGATTGAAAGGAGTCTTTCCTTGAGCCATGATGGGGAGTCCGCTACTTTAATGCCCGAAATGGTGAGGCCACTATATCTGGGGCAGGCCTCTTTATCTTCAACAATTACCGGAATCTGAAGCTTGTTGTTATCTGCTTTGAACTGCCTGGTATCGGGCTTATTAATAATGGCAGAGCCATCACCTTTTCGATGATTCAGAACCGCAGCTAAATCGCGGGCAACGCCAAAGTGACTTGCTGCATCGATGCGATTTGGCGTCAGTCCTATTTCAAAAATAAAATCTGAATGAAGCTTAAGGTACTCAGCTGCCGGCATACCTATGGTTGCATCTGTCGGCAAAACCATTATTCCATCATGCAAATTGCCGATTCCCAACTCATCTTCAGCGCAAATCATTCCTTCGGAAGCTTGACCTCTGATGGTAGTCTTCTTTATTTCAAGCGAACCTTTGGCGGTGTAAAGTATTGCGCCCGGAGTTGCGACCAGAACCTTTTGTCCTGCTTCTACATTTGGCGCCCCGCAAACTATCTTAAGAATGGTTTCATCACCAACATCGACCTTTGTAAGGGTAAGTTTATCAGCATCTGGATGCTTGTGACAAGATAAAACCTTTCCAACGAATACTCCACCAAGCCCGCCTTTAACGGTTTCATAAAGATTGACAGATTCAACCTCAAGGCCGCAATGCGTAAGCAGGTCGGCTAATTCTTCAGGAGTTTCGGAGAATGTAACAAGGGTCTTCAACCAATTGTAGGAAATTTTCACAAGAATATTTTAAATTAGTTTAGAATTATCTGAACGGTACCAGGAGCCTGAAGTTTCTTTGACAGATTGATACCTGCTCCGGTAAAGTGGGTTTATAGTCTGACAAAGAATGTTCACCAAAAGGTTTACAAATTTTTCAGGAACAAATGCAAAAGTAATCAATTAAGAAAAAAAATTGATTTCGACCTGTACTGCCTAAAACAAAAAAACCGGCCGAAGCCGGTTATCAGTATATTGAACTGCCTACCTCAATTCAAACAATTGAGAACCTACCTGACGGCCTTCGGTGAACACCTCGGCTTTATATACTCCGCGGGGCAATCCCTCCCGCAAAGTATGGGTTATACAGGTAGCTAACTGGGCATTCTTGTATTCAATTGAGGCTGAACCTGAAAACTCCATTTGACCTGCACCGGTGACGTTAAATGTTCCGGAATCGGGCCCTGTGATAAGATTCCCTGCAGGATCGACGATGCGAAGGTAGAAAATGCGTTGGCCTGGAACAGCAAGTAAGTTCTCCATTATGGTAAAACAAACCTGAATCCTGCGAACTCTCCTCCCGCGGTCAGTAATTGATTCCCCGCGCCGAGCCTGGCGGGTGGTTATTACTTCGAGGTTCATAACGGCCAGCCTTGCTCCGCTCTCCAGTCTTTCGTTCAGCGCCCTGTTTTTCTCCGAAAGGGCAGCCAACCGGGCCATTGAGGCTGCAAGAGAATCCTGACATAAGGTACCCTCCCCTGCCAGACGCTTATTTTCTTCTTCAAGAAACAAAAGCCTTGCAATATGATCAGCTAACTCTTTCTCCAACTGCCCAATTCGGGCAACTACCTCCTGTACGGTTTTACCCTCGAGCGGCTCCGAAAGAGTTCTTACCTGCGAACGAAGTTGCCTAATTTCATTACGTTGTTTTTCAACATCTTGCTGAAGGGTGGCATTTTGAGCACTCACATTTTTAAATGATTCATCCAATTCACTAAGCCTCGCCAACAACTCCTGGTTGCGCGATAGTACTTCATCGCGCTCCAACACTGTGTCGGCAGCTAACTGACGTACCTCAAAAAAACTTCTTAGCAATAAAGCTCCACCAATAGCTAATACTACCGCAATGATCGATAGAAATATTATGGGTGCAATATTCGAAGACGTTTTTTTGGGCGAAAACCCTTGAGGTTGCGATTTTTCCGTAGCCATATCCTTATCCATATTTAGGAGTTTTTGGTTTACCAAATATAGTAATTAGTGCAAATAAACCATAAAAATATGATAAATTTTTTGAACCACGTTCAGTATATTTACCTAAGGGTAAGGGCAGTTTCACCCAGGTGATGTTCGTCGGTGTAAAATGAAATGAGGTACACCCCGGGTGTGAATTCGGCAATACGTTGCCAAACCAATTGAACAGTTTTTTGCTGATTTTGGTAATTTACAATTGTTGAAGAGGAAAACTGCAGTGTATCGGATCCATGCATGAAGGCATGGGTATCGCCGTCGTCAACACGTAAAATATTACCTGCCGGATCGGCAATACGCATAAAAATCCGGTAGTCGCCCGAACGGGCAACAGGATTCTCGGCTAAAGTAAAACTTACCTTAATTTGTTCTGCACGCGAAGCACGATCTGTAACTTCTTCGCGGCCAGCGCCTCTTATCCGTACGGCTTGCGCATCAAAGTTATGGGCACGTACAACGGATGCCATTTCAACCATATCCCTTAGTTCAGTTCTTTCTTCCTCAAGTACATGGTACCTTGAAGTTACTACCTGAATTTCCTCGCGCATTGCAACGTTTTCAGCCCTAAGAACCTGATTTACGCTAACCAGGCTGTCTATTTCCTGAACGTAATTCTGGGTTACTTCGCGTAATAAATTCAATTGCCTCCTGATACGGAAATAGTCTGCTTGCTGGGCAATTAAGAGTCTGATTTCCTGAGCATTATTCTGAATGATACTGTCTTTGTCAACAAGGATGCTGTCGTGTTGCATTTTAAATGTGTTGAACTCTGTCAGGACCGAATCAAGTTCAGTTTGCAGCTGGTTTTGAATGGTCACAGCAGTTTCGCGATCGGCTTTATATGCTTTACGAGTGGTAAAAACCCAAACTGCCAAGCCACCTATGATGACTATCAATGCAATGATAATACCTTCGTAGATACGCTTTTTTGATTTGTCGTTGTTGGTCACTTTATTGTTTTCCATTTTCAAAAAAATTAAGATTTTATTACAGAAGCGAGTCAAGAATTAACAAGTGCAAAGGAAATCAACTTACAAGCAAATTTAAGACACAAGGGTGCGGTAGGGTTTTGATTCTTCGGATAATTGAAAAAATAATTTGCTTCACAAGTTTAAGGAACCAAAATAATAGGTATATAATATTTTGTGCAAAATAACTAATTTTAATTGCAATATCCAAAATCATGCCATCTCAAAACTTCCTGTTCGATTTTCTGGGGCTCCTTTTCCCACGCACATGCAGTGCGTGTAGCGAAGTGTTGATAAAAGGTGAATCGCTGATATGCAATTTCTGCTTTCTTCATTTCCCTTTTACCCGGTTTTCTGACGAAAAGGAAAATCGTGTTACAGAGATATTCTGGGGCAGGGTGCCAATCGAATCGGCAACGGCTTTGTTGTTTTACGAAAAGGGCGGTAAAGTGCAACAGTTGATTCACAATTTTAAATACAGAGGCGCAAAAGAAGTTGGTTGGTTTTTGGGATCTCTGCTTGGTTCAGAATTGAAAAGTTCGACCATTTACAAAGATATGGATGTGATTGTCCCGGTACCCCTGCATCCTTTTAAGTTTAAACAGCGCGGATTCAACCAAAGTGCGGAGTTTGGCAAGGGCTTATCAGAATGCCTTGGAATACCTCAAAATACGACTGGTTTATTGCGGGTAACGCCTACGGGCACTCAGACTCGTAAAACCCGATTCAAACGATGGGAAAACGTGGAATCGGTTTTTCACGTTCCCGATCCCTTGGTATTCGCGAACAAGAATATCTTGCTTGTTGACGATGTTGTTACAACCGGTGCCACCATGGAATCCTGTGCACGTCTTTTACTCCAAAGCCCCAATGCAAGGGTATGGCTGGCGGCCATAGCCCTGGCAACATAACATGGAGGATTAGAGTCTTCCGCCTACTACTGAGGTTTTTCGGTGCTGAATTACCTTTCCTGTAAGATCAGTAATTTCAAGATGAATTATATACATGCCCAAAGGCGCTTTTTGCCGGTCGTCGGTAGTGCCATCCCAGGTAAACGAGCCATCTACCGCAAGCAGCTCGGCTCTTATCAGGTTTCTTATTAACCGGCCACGGCTGTCGAAAACCCTGACAGTAGCAATATAACCGGGTTGATCAAAACGATAGCTGATAGTCAACAGGTCGTGGTGCCCATCGCCGTCGGGCGAAAATACTTCTGGATACACTTCAATAGTACCTGCCTGAACGATACGTTCGGGCAAAAATTGTGAGTTTTTGAACCCTGGAGTCCCAAACCCAAAACTTTGGGCAGCCGAATGCCAGTTCGACCGGTCTTGAGTTGGCCAATTGGGATTGATTCGCTCCAGTGCAACCCCTTTCAGACTGGTAAGCAAGGCAAAGTGCATGTTCTCGTGATAAGCAAACAGGTCGATTTCGACCATCCCCCTGCTTGCAAAAACAAGCACTCCACTAGTGTTGGTCATTGATGGCATCGTCGGAACCATTATAAAAGCCTGAGGCGCTGTAGTCATGAATGTTGACCTAACGGCATCAGGGTCGGAGGTTAAAACCAGGTAATCGCCCGGGAAGAAAAGAAAACTTTCGGTGCTGATATCTCTTATGCTGGTCAGGAAGCCCTGTATTGTATCTTTCGACGAGATGACATGATCTCGGAGTTCAATAACCCGTTCGGAGCGGTTGAAAAGTTCGATATAGCGGCTTCCACGGTCGGGCGGATTAAACAATACCTCATTGATCACCACATCGAGTGCCTGGGCAGGCTGAGGAACAGCTACCCTTGCCCTGCGGTTGTTTAGGAGGTTGCCGGCACAATCGGAAACCTGGGCGGGAAGTGTAACTTCAAAAATACGGCCGGCTTCAAGTGGTGCGGCAAGCGTGATCTCAGCTACAGTAAAATCGGGAAGCAGCGCCTGTGCAGATGCAACAGTACCTACGCCAATGTTTCCGGCATGCACCAAGGCAGCCAAACCGGCTTCGTCCATGGGTTCACTGAAAAATAACCTTAAGGTATTTGGGTTTACAAACCCAACTCTCAGCAAGTCGGGTCGCGTAATATCCGGGTTGCTTCGGAAAATCGAATTGGCCGCACCCGGCGTTCCTCCCGAAGTATGCTCAGATGCCCTCCAGTTTTCGGATCCCTGGCAAAAGTTCAGCGGGTCAATTTTTTCGAGCGACCACCCTCCGTTCATTTTGGCCGGGTTGCGGTACCACCACTCCGAATACGTAACATAGGAAACAAGCCTTCCGCCAGGAGCATATAGCAAAAGGCTGGTACCTGCATTGGTCAGGGC
>DATIKH010000138.1:0-2699 GCA_035477775.1 Bacteroidales bacterium
ATACCACCGTCAGAGACTTCCGTGTCGAGTTTGAAGCAACCAGCTATTTTGTAAAAGACGGGTCCTGGACCATCAACACCACCAGCAGTCATGTTTTAAACCATGAGCAGATTCATTTCGATATTTCAGAGGTTTTTGCACGTAAACTTCGCAAGCGCTTGAGCGAGATAAAAGGATTAACCCACAGGAACATCCAGGAAAGAGTAAATGCAGTTTATCAGGAAGTTCAAAGAGCGCACGATGACTTTCAGAAGCGGTACGACAGGGAAACGGATCATTCGAACAACCACCGGATGCAGGAGAAATGGAATAAGCTGGTGAGCGACCTGCTTGCACAATACTCGGCTTATGCCGATACCGTGGTGCCTGCAACCATCAACCAATAGGGTGGTTGAAACAATAATTTTGATTTTCAGGGCACTAAAACAGCATCAAAATACCAAGAGCGAAAACTGTAATTCCTGCCAGGTAATACGCCCAATATGCCTTTTGCCGGGCAGGGTTGCGCCCCCAGAGCCTAACAGTAACCTTATACATACGGTTCCTGTTGCGCGAAACAATGGAATACACCTGGTCGGCTATGAACTCAGCAGGCTTGAAGTTTTCGTAAAGAGGCATCAGCCAACGGTACCGCTTGCCATACCTGAATGCTTTGAAAGCAGCTGCCGGACCAGTATAAATCCTGCCGTCGGTATCAATCAGCCTCACAGCCTGCTTGAAATATTTCAGCTCGATATCCGGAAAGTCGCTATAAACCGTCATCAGCGGCTTGTAATCCACTTTGTCGCCGGTTATCATCTTCCATCGCAGCACCCAATAGTGGCAAAACCCGCAATCGCCATCCCAGGCCATTAGCGGTTTTTTGGGGGGATATTGAGTTTCTTTGAGTTTGGTAAAAATCAGTCTGGGGAACATAGGCATTATTTTCAGGTTCAAAAATACCAAACAATTATTATCAACAACAGTTTATGCACTTTGTTTTAGGTTCAGGCGCTGGCCTAAGGGATTCATGCAAATATTAATGATTGTTTAACCATAGGAAAACACATGCCTGCAAGCCTTTTGGATTTGATTGCCCTAAAATTTGAATCCCAAAAATTGATAAAAATGCAACCCATATCGCAGCATGTCATATTTTTGTACAATGAGAGTATTTGACAATGAATTATATAAACTTTTAATTTAAAACATCAACACATGAAGAGAATTCTTATCGTATTAGGTTTAATTTTAAGTGTAAACCTTATTTATGCTCAGGATTTAAAGCCGATTCAACTTCTCGAACCTGATCTCACCCGAGGATTGAACGTGATGCAGGCCTTTAAAGTAAGGGCTTCGGCAACAGCCTTCTCGTCCCAGCCCCTATCGCTGAGGGATTTGTCGGATGTTATTTGGGCAGCCAACGGGATAAACCGCCCGGACGGGCGGCGTACCGCCCCTTCTGCCCGAAACAGCCAGGATATTGATATTTATGTGATTAAAGAATCGGGCGCCTTTTTTTATAACCATCGCACCCATATCTTGGAGCCAATTGCGCCTGGCGACCACAGAGGGCTGGTAACAGGAAGACAAGTTGCAATGGCCAATGCACCGGTAATGCTCGTTTTGGTTTCGGACATTTCGAGATTTCCTTCGGGCGACGAAGCGCAAAGACTTCGCTTAGGAGCAATGGATGCGGGTATTGTTTCGCAAAACATTTCAATTGCCTGTGCAGGCCTTGGATTGGCTACTCGCTGCAGGGCATCAATGGATATGGCCGGACTGCAGACTTTACTAAAGCTTAATGAGAACCAGCGCCTTATGCTAAACCACCCGGTTGGATATCCCGCCAACTGACACAATATTTCATTTAATTAAAAAATATTGCTGTTTGATTTGAAGTTTTTGCAGCATCCAGGCCCTGTATTCAAAAACTTTCTGACAAGGTCAACGGTTGCCATGAAGATTACTTAAGTAATTTTGTGTCCGGATTTTCATTGCCAGTAATTAATAAAAAGGAAGTTTTGGAAGAGCATTTTAAAACAGCATTCTTACCTTTTTAATATAATCTATTTCGAAATTGTGAAAAAGCATCTGAGAAGCAACGCTATTCTGATTTTAAAAGGGTTCATTATCGGCTCTTCAATGAGCGTTCCGGGGGTTAGCGGCGGCACCATGGCCATCATCCTGGGTATTTACGACAGGCTCATAGGCGCCATCAGCAATTTCCACAAGGACATCAGGTCAAATGCCCTTTACCTGTTAAAGTTTGTGGCCGCCGTAGGTTTGGGTATTGGTTCGCTGGCATTTTTAATTAAATGGCTTCTCGATACTTTTACGATTCCGGTTTCGTCGTTTTTTTTAGGCGCAGTGTTTGGCGGTATTCCGGCATTATACCTCAAAGCCAGGTCAGGCAGAATAAGGATTTCATCGGTTTTGTACTTCTTATTCGGCCTGGCAGTGGTTATTGCAACAGGCTTTATTCCTGCAGGAAATGTTGATATTGTTTACGGTTCCGGGTTTAATCATTATGTTATGGTTTTGGTAACGGGTATCATTATTGCTCTGGCCCTGGTCCTGCCCGGAATCAGCACCTCGCACATGCTGCTTGTCCTTGGTATGTACGACGACTTGCTCCTGGCCATTACAGAGTTTAACATAGCCTTTATTGCCATTATCAGCATTGCAACCACAGCAGGCATATTCCTGATTACCAAACC
>DATIKH010000139.1:0-12173 GCA_035477775.1 Bacteroidales bacterium
TTCAAGGCGTGCAACAGGTTGTTAATGTTCTTTTCAGCCTGAGCTATCCGGGTTTCCCTGTAAGGATGGTTTTGCATCAGGGCATGCCCCTGGCTGCTTGATACAGACTTTTCACTGTCGTCGGCTATCAGGATGGCATCGTGGATGTTGTTGAAAACCGGATGTATGTTCTTAGGATCAATCCGCACTGCGAAATTGTTGTTCGATGCATCGAGGGAGGTAGTTTGCCCCCATAATGTATATCCTCCGTAAACCGAGCGACAGGCGCTCCCGCTGCCGAGGCGGGCAGTAATGCTGGCTTCCTTCCAAAAATCAGATTCTTGTTTGCAGGTGTAGCCCATGGCATTCTTCAAGCTTTCGAGAACCAACGCCAGGGCGCTGAATGCCGCTGCCGAGGAGGCGATACCGGCCGAGTGCGGAAAAGTACTATGGCTTTCTATTTCGAGTGCAATGCCATCAAGAAAAGAATACCGGGGTTTCATGCTTTCCAAAAAGCCCTTTATCCTTAGTTGGAACTTTTCGTTTGTTTGGCCGTTGAGGGTGAACTTTTGCAGCACGGTTTGAGAATTACGGTCAGTTTCATATTTCACTTTTAGCCTCACCACACTGTTTTTCAGCGTAAAACTTATGGAAGGATTCATTGGCAACTGGTTTCCCAGTTTACCCCAGTACTTTACAAGTGCTATGTTCGATGGGCTTTCCCATCCCAATACTCCTGCCATTTTAAAAAATATATTATTGCGTTATTGAAAATTACCTGCCAAACCTATCCTTGTTTCTCATGAATAAACTGAATTACTACCTTGCATGGGCACCTGTAGCGCGCTTTTGCGAAAAGGCTAAACGTTCAAGACCATTTCCTGGAAATTCAGAACCACCTTGCAGCCTTTACTTAGGAAATACTGCTTTACAAGCAATTCATCCAAATGGGAGGCCGCCATAATAAAATCGCCTCCCCAGGCTCCAAGTGATTTTATGGTTCCCGGAAAATCATCGAATCGCTCCTTTTGTACAGGAGTTTTTCCGGTTACTTCAGCCACCAGGCGCTCATGGTCTCTCATGTGCTTCATAAACAATTCGAGGCTGGTTTCGGACTGCATCCTGAAAGACAGTGAAGAGATCATTGCAACTTTTTCGCGGGCAAACTGTGCATGGGAAACTTGTTCAATACTTTGTGCGCTGCTTTGCTTGCCTCCGGAATATACAAACCAGATGTTGCCTGCAAAAGGCGGCTCGAAATCCACAGGTTCCACCGACGGGTTCCGGTCCTTGCCATGGTATTTGTACAGGAGAGGAACCTGGCTCCTGGCGCAGGCAATATCATAGCCCGAGCCGTTGGTAGTTGCAAAAAGCAGTCGGTAGGGATCCACCTCTGCCCAGGCTGCCAGATTGGATATCAGGGTGGAACTGCTGCCCAGACCCCAGCTAAGCGGGAATCCAGTATTGGTAATTACTTGTTTTCCCATTGCTTTTTCGGCAAACGTAGGATTCTGTTTGCAAGCGGCCTTGAAAAGTGTTTGCAAAAATTCGTGTCGCCCAGTGCTAGATTCACAATTAAACTCTTTGCCTACAAATGTTGCCTGCAGCCACTCCCTGCCCTTCTCCCTGGAAATCCATTTCAATGCTTTGGGGCTGTCGGGATTGGACTCTACCTTGAGACTTTGTCCAAACTGCACCGGAACGGCAAGCGACATACCGCCGTGAAGGACGAAATACTCGCCCGAAATCATCAGTTTGCCGTTCGAAAAAAACTCAAGGGTGTTCATTTTTTCAAAAAAGAATTCTTCTGCTAAAACTGCATCAAAAATACTACTTTCGAATGCTGTTCAGGAAATCGGAGACCTTTTGAAAGGAGACTATCTGTCCCTTAAAAAAGTCTGCAGCTTTCTCTTTTTCTTCCGTTGTTGCACCCAACTGAGTAAGTATATTGGGAAGGTGCATGCGCATGTGGCCAGCCTGAATACCAGTAGTGATGAGCGACTTCACGGCCGAAAAGTTGTTGGCCAACCCGGCGGCAGCGGCAATTTGCATTAACTCAGCGGCTCCGGGATTACCCAGCAGTTCGAGCGAAAGTGCCGCCAGAGGATGGCTTTTGGTAAGACCGCCTACCGTACCCACCGCTAAAGGCAAGGTAAGGGTGAATTCAAATATTCCATCGGAAACCGATGCACGGCTCAGCGAGGTATATTGGCCGTTGCGTGCAGCATAAGCATGGGCTCCGGCTTCGATGGCGCGAAAATCATTTCCTGTAGCGATTACCACCGCATCCACTCCATTCATGATACCCTTATTGTGAGTTGCAGCTCTGTAAATATCCTTACCTGCAATTTCCAGGGCCAGCACAAACCTTCGTGCAAATTCGGAGGCTTCAGTTTCCGGTGCTATATCCGCCAAATCATCTATCGGGCATCCCACAGAAACTTCCACCAGGCAATCCGGAACATGGTTCGACAGGATTGCCATCACCCTCTCGAATGCAGAGGGAGCGAAACCTGGAATCTGGTCGAAATATTCGCAAAGAGCCTTTGCACATTCTTCCAACACCGAATTGATAAAATTGGCGCCCATGGCATCGGCTGTTTCAAACTTTACCTGCAACTGAAAGTAATGGTCAATCTCGGCGGTTCGGTTCAGAATTTCGAAGCATACAATTCCACCTCCCCTTTTCTCCATATTTTTTACCAGTGAAGAGGTGGCCTGGCGCAGGTGCGCCTCAATGGCCTGTTGGTGTTGCAAAAGCAGGGCAGGGTTATCGCGAAAAAGAAAGTGTACCTGCCCGGTTTTTTGGGTGCTGATTGTCCTGGCAATGAAGCCACCCCTGTCAGCCCAGAACCGGGCAGCCGATGATGCTGCTGCCACCACTGAGCTTTCCTCCGTGACCATGGGTACCATATAAAACCTTTCGTTGATAAGAAAGTTGGGCGCCACATTGTACGGAAGTGCAAAGTTGCTTATGGTGTTTTCGCTGAATTCGGAAAGCAGTCCCTGAATGGCCGGGTTGGGATGTAAAAACGACCGCAGAATCTCCGCAGCGTTGTGTGGCTCAACAAATAGGTTTTCTACCAGCTTGCGTTTTTCTTCGGAGCTCAGCCGCGAAAAGCCTTGAATCAAATTGTTCTGAGGCATCATTTTACATTTATGTGGATTACAGACCTGAGGTTATCGCACCTTGAGGAAGGCATAAGCCATTTGAAGCCCATTGACCTGCATTTGGATATATTGTCTAAGGGTTTCATAATCTCCGCGCGCATGCTTCAGGAAGGCTGATGCCTGCCCATAAACTGCCGGAAGTTTTGATTTTTTTACCAGATAGTACCCATCCAGAAACGAACGTATTCCCCCAGAAATAATCAATTGCTTGCATCGTACCGCGTTGGCCTCCACATCGATTATTTGATTAACCATTTCAAGCATCTGGTATGCATCGTGTCCAATCCGGGCAAGGGGTTCGAACATTTCCCGCTCGGCCTCAGGCCCCCGTTTCAATTCCATGCTGGCAAAATTGGTGCCTCCAAAAGCTGCAAATTCAATTGCTGCAAGCGGCAGACCAATCAATTGCCTGAGACTTTCATACCCCATACCCTGACCAACCTCCTTGACGATAATGGGAAAACGCACCAACTCCAAAAGTTGCTGCACGGTAACAATGGCAGACTTCCTGAGCCTGTCGCCCTCGGGCTGAAACCACTCCTGAAAAGGATTTACATGCACAAAGAGCCCATCGGCCCGAAGCTTATCCACAAGGGCTGAAATCTCATCAACTTTTCCCAGTTTCAGAAGCGTTTCAACCTGGTTGATGCCCAGATTGGCCCACAGAGGCTGGTCGTTGCCGATAATTTCGCGCATATCGAAATCAGCAAAGTGTTTGTTGTCGTCGAGGATAATCCGGCAGCTTCCCAAGCCCATTCCCATACCGAACTCGTTGCAAGCCCTGGCCAGATTCCTGTTGATAATGCCTGCCATTTGTGTTCCGCCGGTCATGCTCGAAACCCAGATTGGGAGCCGCATCGTTTTTCCGCAAAAATCAGATTCGGGAATAGCATTTACCGGGTGGGGGCTGAGCATGGGCTCATAAAAAAACCGCTTATCCAAATCCTGAGAGGGGATTTGTGATTGAAATGCCAAATTCAGGTGGTCTTCCTTGCGGTTTTCCATGGTGATGGTGGTTTTATAGTCCTAAATAGCGCGCAATAACCATTCGTAACACTTCTGATGTACCTTCTCCAATTTTCAGCAGGCGTTGGTCGCGGAAAAAACGCTCTACCGGATGGGGTTTATAAACGCCCGTTGCTCCCAGAACCTGTACTGCTTCATCTGCTATCTCTGAAGCTATCTCCGACGAGTATAGCTTGGCCATTGCAGCCTCGCGGGCAAACTGCATACCTGTATCTTTTTTCCAGGTGGCCTGGTACAACATGTTGCGCGCAAGCTCGATTTTCATGTCCATATCGGCCAACTTAAACGAAACCCCTTGAAACTTATGGATTGGCTGCCCAAACTGCTCGCGTTTTTTGGCATGGCCCAATGCAGCTTCAAATGCCCCTTGAGCCAAGCCTACACCTATGGCGGCCACGGAGAGCCTTCCGGAATCTAACGTGTTGAGCATGATGCGCCCCCCCTGCCCCACTTCTCCAAGAAGGTTGGAAGCTGGCACACGTACATTGTCGAAATACAACCGACCTGTATCGGAAGCTCTCCACATCAACTTGCCCAACGACCTTTGCCGCGTAAAACCGGGGGTGTCCTTTTCTACAATGATGGCCGAAAGTTTTTTTCTGCCGTTCTCCTCGCTGGTTACTGCCTGAACTATCACACCTCCCGAAATCTCGGAAGTGGAATTGGTAATATGCCGTTTTTCGCCATTGATTACCCAAAAACCATCTTCCAACTTTGCAGTAGTGCGCGAGCCCATGGCATCGGAGCCTGCATGCTCCTCGGTAAGACCAAAGGCCCAGGTCATGCGACCGGTGCACAACGGGGGTATGTATTTTTTTATCTGCTCGGGAGTGCCGTATTTCAATATTGGGGCTATGGCCAATGAATTAACCGCGGCAATGGTTGCTGCCTGCGAACTGTCAACACGGGCAAGCTCCTCCACGATAATCATATACGAAAGAGTATCAAGGCCCTGACCTCCAAGTTCTTTGGGTACCTGTATGCCAAAAAAGCCCATGTCGCCCATCTTGGCTGTCAGTTCAATAGAGAACTCCTCGGTTTCGTCTAATTGACCAGCCATAGGCTTTACCACCTCTTCTGCAAACTTCCTCACCCTATCCCTTAGGGCATTGTGCTCATTATTCAAAAATGGACTTCGAATCATAAAAATCAAATGAAATTTTATTAACAAAACACTGTATCAGTGCCTTTGGTTCAACAAAGGGCTAAAATTTGTTTAATTACTTTACCTAAATGCTGAACAAAACCATAAGTACTTGCTTGTCCTCCACCAATTGTCCCGCAGAAACTTCAATATTTTTAATTCTTGCATTTGAAGGAGCAGTTATACGGGTTTCCATTTTCATGGATTCCAGGGTGAGCAGCGTATCACCTTTGTTAACAGTTGCATCGGGTGCAACTTTTATCTGGTTAATTCTGCCAAACATGGGTGCTATAATTTTGTAATCGCCATTTGTGGATGCATTGCTAAGTGATTGTTTTTTATTTTCCTTCGCAACGCGGCCCGTAACCATTACCTCGTTTACCCGACCCGCAAATTGCAAATAATACTTCCCGAGGCCATCCGACGAGTATAATATTTTCACCCTTACTCCTTCATTATCAATTATTACCTCCTGCTCTGTTTTATTTGCTAAATTAAACACCTTTTGGGAATCTTCGTTGCCCATAATAATTTGCGATGCATCAGCACTCAATATGCTGCGAACGAAAACCTGACCATTGATTAAAACTTCGGTGCGTGTCTGTATTCTCCACATACCGAGCTGTTTCCACACAGAAGCCAGACTGTTGTCCGTCTGCCTTGTAGCAAAGATAAATGCCGCCAACAGGAGTTCGGGCTCTTGTAAAAGGCTGTTTGCTGCGCTAAATGCTTCATCGAGATGCGTTGTGCAAAAATGGGTGTCGGCATTTCCGCTAATAAACTCCTGTGCCTGAAGCAGACTGATTAAAAAGGGTATATTGGTCTTAATACCGTGAATGGCGTATTCTTCCAAACCTTTGATTAATTGCATCCGAGCCTCCTCGCGGGTGGGTGCGTGGCTTATCACCTTGCTAATCATGGGGTCGAACATGCTGCTTACCTCTGCACCCGACTTAAGGTATCCGTCAACGCGAATGCCCGCTCCGGTGGCGGATTTATAAAAAGCAATCCTGCCGGGCGACGGCCTGAAATTGTCCGAAGGGTCTTCGGCATAAACCCGGGTTTCGATGGCATGCCCATTTATAGACAAGTCTTGCTGATTGAATGAAAGGGGATTTCCCATGGCAATGCTTACCTGCTCCCTTACTATGTCAATTCCAGTTATCATCTCAGTAACAGGATGTTCAACTTGAATGCGGGTATTCATTTCCAGAAAATAAAACTGTTCCCCCGTTACAAGGAATTCGAGCGTACCTGCATTAAAATACCCAATTTCTTTACCAATGCGGCGGGCAGCTTCCATTAAGGCTTCCCGTAATTCTGGAGTAACATTGGGGCTAGGCGCTTCCTCAATGATTTTCTGATATCTGCGTTGAATGCTGCACTCCCTTTCAAACAGGGCAACCATATTGCCATAATGGTCGCCAATCAACTGCACTTCAATATGGTGGGGTTTATCTAAATACTTTTCGATATACACTTCGCCATTTCCAAAATAATTCCGGGCCTCATTGGAAGCTGTTTCGAGCATGTCTTTTGCCTGTTCTTCGGAAGCTACGATGCGCATGCCCTTTCCTCCACCACCTGCGGCGGCTTTCACCAAAAGAGGGTAACCAATTTCGTTGGCTTTGGCCAATAGTTGCTCGGGAGTGCCCGTGGCGCCTTTTATCAGAGGAAGACCAAGCCTTTGAACCAGGCTGCGCGCCTCAATTTTGTTGCCCATCAGCCTTATGGCTTCATCGGGTGGCCCGATAAACACCAGCTCAGCTTCCCTTACAGCCCGCGAAAACTCCGACGACTCCGAAAGAAAGCCGTAGCCCGGGTGAATGGCATCAGCCCGGCAAAGCTTTGCCAGGGATATAATCTGGACTATGTCTAAGTATGTTGATGCGATGTTGTCGCCCTCAAGCCTATAGCTTTCGTCGGCGCACCGGATATGCATACTGCCGGCATCGGCATCCGAGTAAATGGCAACACTCTTTATGCCCATTTGCCTTAGGGTGCGGAAAATGCGAATCGCTATTTCGCCCCTGTTGGCAACTAAAATCTTTCTGATTACATTTTTCATTTTAAGACTGATTTGGCCATACGGGGTCTCTTTTTTCAAGAAAAGCCCTCATACCTTCTTTTGCTTCGCCGGATTGCTGAATGGAATTCAACATTTCGGCGGTGTATCGGATGATTCCTGAATCCACCTCTTTATCTGCCACTTTCCTGATGATGCGCTTTGTGGTTCGCACAGCTTCGGGGGCGTTCAGGGTTATTTGTTTGGTAATGGTTTTGGCATACGACTCGATTTCGTCGGGGACTCCGGCAAAGTCGATGAGGCCATACCGAACGGCCTCCCGAGGGTCGAAAGCCATGCCGGTGGTCATAAGTTGGCTTGCACGGTACTGTCCAATGCGTTTTACCACAAAGGGTGAAATGGTAGCCGGAGCAAGGCCCAGCTTCACCTCGCTAAAACTGAACCTGGTGCTCTCTTCGGCCAGGACAAAGTCGGCGGTGGCCAAAAGCCCGAATGCACCTCCCATAGCCGCCCCATGTACTATTACCACAATGGGTTTTGAGAAAGAGTACAACTTGCTGAACAAGCTCGCCAGAACCATACCTGGCCTGTCGCTTTCGGGTAAATCCTGACTCATCCACGAAAGGTCGCCTCCGGCGCAAAAGCAATCACCTTTACCCCTGATTACCAATACCCTGATTATCGGATCGTTTTCGGCTAGAGAAAGAAAAACAGAAAGCTCGTCGGCCATCTTGCGGTTTATGGCATTTCGCCTTTCGGGTCGCGACAACCACAGGGTACATACATAATTTGTGGTTTCTGC
The DNA here is from genome assembly GCA_035477775.1 of Bacteroidales bacterium. Lineage (GTDB taxonomy): Bacteria > Bacteroidota > Bacteroidia > Bacteroidales > UBA7960 > UBA7960. The sequence continues at coordinate 8,149 of DATIKH010000139.1, forward strand.
AGCAATGGTTTCGAAGTGTTGCATGTTAGAAGGCTCCTGTTTGTAATTATTTTGTTAAAATTTATATCTCTTTGGTCACGGTGTTTTAATTGCCCCTTGGGTGTTTTCTTTTCGGTTACATGCGGAACACCCCGCTTCGTGGTTCGTCGTAGGGTCGGTTCTGCGAAATGGCAATAGCCATGGCCACTACCTGCCGGGTCTGCAGCGGTTCTATGATGCCGTCGTCCCAAAGGCGTGAGGTGCTGTACCAGGCCGAGCTTTCGGTTTCGTATTTTGCTAAAATCTCTGCTTTCATTTTCTCCAGGGCATCATGATCAACCGTCTTTCCGGCGGCTTCAAGCTGCTCTTGTTTTACCTGCGCCAGTACCTGGGCTGCTTGCTGTCCGCCCATTACGGAGATCTTTGCGCCCGGCCACATGAACAAAAAGTGGGGATCGTATGCCCTGCCTGACATGGCATAATTGCCTGCACCATAAGAACCTCCGGTAATCACAGTGATTTTGGGGACATTGGCATTGGCCACAGCATGTACCAACTTTGCCCCATCGCGGGCAAGGCCTTCATTTTCGTATTTCCTGCCCACCATAAATCCGGTAATGTTTTGCAAAAACAAAATGGGCACTTTACGAAAATTGCACAGTTCAATAAAATGGGCACCCTTAAGTGATGACTCCGCAAACAGCACTCCGTTGTTGGCAATTATGCCCACAGGGTATCCCATGATATGGGCAAAGCCGGTAATCAGGGTGGTGGCGTAGCGGGCTTTGAATTCATGAAAGCGGCTTCCGTCAACCAGACGGGCTATGATTTCGTAGGCATCGGTTTGCAATTTTGGGTTTGACTGGATGATGCCATACAACTCTTCGGGATCGTAGGCAGGCGCCTCCGCGACTTTCAGCTCAAGTGGCTGTTTTTCGGAGGGTTGTAGCGTTTCGAAAATATTGCGACAAATGGCTATGGCATGCTGGTCGTTTTCGGCTAAGTGGTCGGCAACGCCCGATTGCGAGGTGTGCACTTCGGCGCCTCCAAGCTCTTCAGGTGTTACCGTCTCGCCCGTGGCAGCCTTTACAAGGGGAGGGCCGCCGATGAAGATGGTGCCCTGATTACGCACAATGATGGTTTCGTCGCTCATGGCTGGTACATAGGCTCCGCCAGCGGTACACGAGCCCATCACAATGGCCACCTGCGGGCAGCCCTGGGCCGACAACCTGGCCTGGTTGTAAAAGATGCGGCCAAAATCGTCGCGATCGGGAAAAACCTCGGCCTGCTCCGGAAGGAAAACTCCTCCAGAGTCAACCATATACACGCAGGGCAAATGGTTTTGCATGGCTATTTCCTGTGCCCTGAGGTGCTTGCGTATGCTCTCCTTAACGTAAGTGCCCCCCTTTACGGTGGCATCGTTGGCTACAATAACGGTTTCGCGCCCGTGGATAACCCCAACGCCAGTTACTATGCCTGCCGAAGGAAACTCATCGCCATACTGACCGTTGGCTGCCATGGGCGACAGTTCAAGAAAAGGAGTGTTGGGGTCAATCAAAAGTTCGATGCGCTCCCGTGCAAGCAGCTTGCCCCTCGAACGATGTTTTTCAACTGCCGAAACAGGACCTCCGTTGCTTACGGAGAACAAGCGGGTGCGATTCAGGGCGATAAGCTCAAGGTATTTTTCCTTATTTGCCAGATATTCATTGCCCCGGGTATCAATGTGCGATGGTATTTTGAACACGGTTTATGGTTTTAATTCTTTGCTATGGAATTTTGGTAAATGACGTCTTCCGATACAACTCAGGACGTAATTTCTGCAAAAAAACATTAAATTAACATAAAAACCCGAAATAATGTTTAAGTTTTGTACAAAATTGCATAAACAAGCGGGATGACGGCAAGGGTTAGCATTCAAAAATCCATATTTTGGGCAATCAGCATAACTCTTAGCCAGGAGGTAGTTTCTCCTATTAAATCTTTCAGATATGAAGTGCTCCAAATTATAGTTGTCAGGAAACGGCTATTTTTGCCCCAGCGTATTTATGTATTGAAGCTCAGAAAAAATTTCACGCCTGCAATTTTGAATTAAAAATGGCTACACAAAGCACAACTTATTCGGTAGCGCTTTGCACATTTAATGGAAGCAGGCATCTGCCCGAACAACTAAAGAGCATACTTAACCAAACCGCTCCGCCATACGAAATAGTGGTGTGCGACGACGGCTCCACGGATCAGACCAATGAAATTGTTAAAGATTTTATGGGGCGATTTCCTGAAATCCGTTGGAAGCATGAAGTCAATACAGAGAATGTCGGGGTAGTGAGAAACTTTGAAAAAGCCATCGGTCTGTGTGGAGAAGACCTTGTGTTCCTTTGCGACCAGGACGATGTTTGGTTGCCGGAAAAAGCTTCAACCATTATACAGTTTTTTAACAAAAATCCTTTTTCGATAGTATTTTCTGATGCCCGGATTGTGGATGAGCATTTGAACGATTTGAATCTTACCATGTTTGAGCGTGTAGGATTGAAGAAGCAGTATTTGAAAAGGTTCCACAGCAATCGGTTCGGGATGTACTTTTTACTTTCGGGCCATTTTGTAACCGGAGCTACCATGGCGTTTAGAAAAAAGGTTGTTGAGCAGTTGCTGCCTGTACCGCAAAGTCCCTGGTTTTTGCACGATGGCTGGATAGCAACAGCTGGCGCCTGCATGGATGATGTTTCCTTTATACCTGAGCCTTTAATTCTTTACAGGCAACATCAGAGCCAGGCCATTGGCGCCCGCATGGGTTCATCCGAAAGGGCAGCTCCAATAGCAAAATCAGGAAAATTCAGTCTTTGGTTCGGGCTGCTCCGCAACAAGCCTCCCATAGAATGCCTGGTGCTGGAATTTTTCGAAAAGAATCAGGAAATGGTTTCTCCCGAAACACTGCAAGTTCTCAGAAAAAGGTACAACTCGTACAAAGATTTATTAGGCAAACCAAACCACGGCAGGGGAAAGCTTTTTAAAATTTGATTTCAGTAAAAACCTGTTGGAATAAAATAGTAGCGTTGGGGCAAAAAACTTTACCCGGCCTGAAAGTGGTCGGGTAAAGTTTGTATCAGGGAAAATCATTGCCAGTTTATTCGAATTAAATACCGGAGATTCCTCTCAGGAAACCAAATCCGTGGAAGTCCATTTGCATTCAATTCCTGTCTGGCCTCTTAACCGCTTACCTGATATTCGCTATGGCGTTTTTCGCGGTATCGTGTTTGGTTTTCAAAACATTGGATAGGGTTTGGTAGCTCCCACCCAAAGTATGAAGCGATTGCTGCAAGGTCATAAAATGCCTGTCGATGGTAGTAACTTTACTCTGATATTGTGAAGCATCATTTTGAATAATATCGGAAGATAAGTCCTGGAGTGCATTTCGGTAACTTTTTATATTACTCCTCGTAGTATTTATGGTTGTCCTCATGGAAGAATTTTCTGCTCCAAGATCCTGATCTAACTCATTCAAGGTGGATAAAACACTTCCAATTTCTGCCAATAAAACTTCGGGTGACGACCAACGGACCGGAAGGTTTCCGGTATGGTCAGACCGGAGCGATTGGCTGTTTTGCGAAGCTGTCAGCGAAGTCAACCTGCCAGGACCACGCCGTTCATCAATACCGTCGCCGTCGCTGTCGTCATCTCTGAAATCAACAGTAATCACATCCGAAATATAGTAGGAGGTTTCAAGGGAAATGGTGTAGGAGCCTGGCTCAAGGCCGGGTAATTCGACCTCTCCCAGAGTATTTGTTCTCCCTGTAACCACGATTTCGCCGCTGGGGTTGCGACCGGCCTTAATGGTCAATCCTCCTATAGGATTTCCCGGCCGGTTGGCTGAACCTGAAGATTGCTCTTCTACAGACCTTGCAGCGCCAAAATCTGATACCTGGTTTCCCACTAATATTTCTGCCGTTCCATCGCCATCCAGGTCGCCCGAAGCAACATTCAGGCGGTGGACGTAGCTGTCAGTAGCTTTAGTTATGTGCAGTTCGCTTAAACTAACTTTTGATGCCTGT
>DATIKH010000140.1:0-1610 GCA_035477775.1 Bacteroidales bacterium
TGTTTGTGTTGTGGAGGTGGAAAAAATGCGGGGTTTGCAACCGGCCTGCTCAACCCGCATTACCGAAGGAATGCGTATCGAAACCGAGACTGAGAGGGTGCGCAAATCGCGAAAGATGGCGCTGGAACTTTTGGTAAGCAATCACTATGCCGACTGTGTGGCGCCTTGCCAAACTACATGCCCGGCGGGAGTTGATGTGCAGGGGTATATCTCCATGATCAGTAAAGGTCTTCATCGCGAAGCAGTTGAAATCATCAAAAACACCAATCCACTTCCGGCTATCTGCGGCAGAGTCTGCGTAAGACCATGCGAGTTGGCCTGCAGGCGCAACCTGCTCGATGAACCCGGCGTAGGTATTGACTATTTGAAGCGTTATGCGGCAGACATTGACCTGGAGGCCGAAAACCGCTTTTTACCCGCTATGAAGCCCGCTACAGGCAAAAAAGTAGCCATTATCGGGTCGGGGCCGGCAGGGTTGAGCGCAGCATTTTTCCTTGCCAAGGAGGGCCATCAGGTAAACATTTTCGAAGCAAATGATGCAGCCGGAGGGATGCTTCGTTACGGAATTCCTCCATACAGACTTCCAAATGAGATCATTGATAAGGAAATTGAAGGAATCACAGGTTTGGGAGTAAAAATTGAATTCAAAAGAAAACTCGGTGTAAATCTAAGCTTTGGCGATTTAAAAAAGGATTTCGATTCGGTTGTTCTGGCTATCGGATCACAGGCCGGAACTCGCATTGGATGCGAAAACGATGATGCGGGAAATATTTATTCAGGCATTGACTTTTTGCGGAGTATGGAAACTTCGGGACAAGTTTATGATTTCAAAGGCCTGAGAGTCGGGGTTATTGGAGGCGGAAATACAGCAATGGACTGTTGTAGGACCGCAAAACGATGTGGGGCAAAAGAGGTTACCGTAATTTACCGGCGAACCGAAAAAGAAATGCCCGCCAACCCCATTGAAATACATGAATCGAAACTTGAGGGCATAAATTATCTCTTCCTCACAGCCCCTGCCCGGGTAAATACCGGTGAGAACGGCAACCTGAAATCCCTTACCTGTTTCTGTATGGAACTTGGCGAGCCGGATGCATCGGGCCGGCAACGACCTGTGAAAATCGAAGGCTCGGAGTTCGACATAGAACTTAATGTTATCCTGGCGGCCATTGGCCAAAAAACTGTGGTAAATTTCCTGGACGACATAAACCAGCATTCGGAACAAGAACTTAAACTGAACAAATGGGGCGATATCGACGCCAACCCAAAATCCCTCCAGACTTCAATCCCGTTCGTGTTTGCCTGCGGCGATGGAGTTACCGGTCCGGCAACTCTTATCGAGGCTATAGCCCAGGGCAGGCTTGCAGCCCAAAGTTGCCACCAGTTCCTGATGGGAGTGAAAATAAGTCCGCTACCTTTTGAATTTTTGAGCAAACGCGATGATTTTCAAACCCAGTCGCAGAAAGATTACCAAGGATGGTATGCCCCGCAGGTCCGTGAAGAAATGCCCACCCTCGACCCCGGTGCCAGGCATAACTTTGATGAGGTTGAACTGGGCTATCAACATGAAGCAGCATTAACTGAAACCTCAAGATGCCTTGAGTGCGGTT
>DATIKH010000141.1:0-8630 GCA_035477775.1 Bacteroidales bacterium
GTTACCCCGGAAAACTACGAATGGTACTTCGCAGCCTATCTGGAAGGCGAGCTCGACACGAAAGAGCGCAAAATGGTTGAATCCTTTGCCTCTGTGCAACCCGGTATGCAAAAGGAACTGGGCAGGATGCTTCAAACAAAACTACAACCAGACTACACCCTGGCGTTTCCCCATAAAAATGCTTTAAAGCGGGCTGTGGTTATTCCGTTGTATGGAAAACTTTTGAGGATTGCCGGAACGGCTGCTGCGGTACTGGTTCTATTCTATGCTGGCTATCTTTTGATACAACAACCGGATGCTAATTTGCGATTGTCCAATACCTTAACAACCCCGCCACAGTCGCATGTGGAGCAAATCCTGGACCTATTTGGAAACGTTAAGGATCAGATGGCAGAAACCTTGCCAGAAGACAACAATGTTTCAGATGAATTGCCCACCGTTGTGCAACATGCAGCCACCTTTCCCGAAGAAGAAGTAGAAACAACTTTGGCACCTCAGATTCAAACACCATTGTTGGCAGGCAAACTACCTTCCCTGCCAGCCAGGATAACCGTCCGAAAGCCTTTTGCCGGGCAGGAAGTTGACACCCGAACTGAAATTGCTTATCTGCGCCTTGCCGATACTCAGGATGGCACAACCAGGGATGTTGCTGAGCCTGTCGTGCAGGTTTCTGAACAGCCTTCCATGCCGCGTTCATTGGCCGATGACCTCAGGCGAATCGAAAGGCGTTTGTCTGAAAACAGGCCACATTCTATAGTGGCTCTGGCAGGAGCTTCCTTGCTCGAGTTGAATAGAATGGTAGGCGAACCGGTGCAATGGCAAACCAGGATCGACGATAACGGCAAAACGGTACAAGTGAGGATTGGCAACATCGAGATTTCGCGCCGCACCCCATAATCCTGCCTTGCTATCCTTTTTGCTCTGCAGGAGGCCTCTGCCACTTCCACCTGCGATGCGACCAAAGCCAGTTTTTGGGAGATGCTTTGATTTCGGCTTCCAGTAACCGGGCATATTTTCGGGTAATCTCCTGCTCCGGCTCCGCCTCAGGCGTCTCGGTTATTGTGTGGATGCTCATGGTATAAAAACCGCGTTTTTGTAATCGAATAGAGCAAAACAATACCGGCAGGCCGAGTTTTTTGGAGAGCTTTTCGGGGCCGGCAAAAAAGGGAGTATCGCGGCCCAGGAAATCCATCCAGTAAGCCGTACCCGGGGGTGGCCACTGATCGGCAAGGAGTGCAAACACGGCAGGCTGGCCGGCTGTCTTCATGGCTGCCATTTTTCTAAAAAGTTGTTCAGAAGGAATCAGCAAGCTGTAGAACCGCATCCTTGCCCGATACAACAGCTCGTTGAAAACCCGGATATGCAGCCGTTTGTAAGCAGCCACGAGTTGTCCGGGATGTGCCAGGTTTATTCCGGCACCCATCCACTCCCAGTTACCAAAGTGACCCAGGGCCATGATGGCGCTCCTGTTCTCCAGATAATACCTTTCAAGCAATGCCTTGCTTTCCGCATCCAGTTGAATCCGATGCGAAATACTTCTCTTTGAAACTGTCAGCAGGGCAACGGCCTCCAAAATGATATCGGCAAGATGTTTGTAAAACGCCCTGGCTATCCTTATGGTTTCTTCTTGACTGTTTTCCGGGAAAGCTTTTTTTAAATTGTCGATGGTTTCTTTTTTGCGGTATGGATAAACATGCCACATCAACAAATACAGGAGATCTGACAGCAGATAAAGAACCCAAAACGGCAGCAACGAAATTAAAACCACCATGATTATCGGAGGCAGGCACATCAAGTTGATCAAAAACTTTCTTACCTTCTTCATGACGCCCTCCTAATATAAAAAATTATCGTATGGATAGCGTTCCTTGTGAATGGTCACAACCTGATCGTAAAGCATACGGCGAAAACTTTCCAGGTTCAGCTTTTCTTTGGCCGAAATAAAAACGCTTGGTGTGTGGTTTTTGCTCATCCAGGTACTTTTTATCTGCTCAAGGCTGAGGTTTTTGTTGTGGGTAGGCATCAGGTCATCCTCCTCGGGTGCCTCATAAAAATAATTATCTATTTTGTTGAACACCACGATGGTTTGCTTTTCTTTTCCCCCTGTTAACTCGGCCAGTGTTTCTTTGACAACTGCGATTTGGTCTTCAAAATTAGGGTGCGAAAGGTCAACCACATGCACGATCAGGTCTGACTCGCGTATTTCATCGAGTGTCGACTTAAATGATTCAATGAGGTGGTGGGGCAGTTTTCGTATAAAGCCTACCGTATCGCTTAGCAAAAAGGGAAGGTTTCCAATCACAACTTTTCTTACAGTGGTATCGAGCGTGGCAAAAAGCTTGTCTTCGGCAAAAACTTCCGATTTGCTCAGCAGGTTCATGATGGTCGATTTGCCTACGTTGGTATAGCCAACAAGCGACACCCGCACCAGGCTTCCCCTGTTGGATCGCTGGGTGGTTTTTTGCTTGTCAATAAGCCGTAGTTTTTCTTTGAGAAGGCTTATTTTATTTCGGACTATGCGCCGGTCGGTTTCAATTTCTTTTTCTCCTGGTCCTTTGAGGCCAATACCCCCCTTCTGGCGTTCGAGGTGGGTCCACATGCCGGCCAGCCTTGGCAGCAAATACTGGTACTGTGCCAGCTCAACCTGCGATCTGGCATGGGCTGTACGGGCACGTTGGGCAAAAATGTCCAAGATCAGGTTGCTACGGTCAATTACACGGCATTTGAAAGCACGTTCCAGGTTGCGATGTTGCGTAGCGCTCAGCTCATCGTCGAAAACCACCAGGTTGATATTGTTTTCGGCCACAAAGAGACTCATCTCCTCGATTTTGCCTTTTCCGAGGAAGGTTGCCGCCTCGGGGCGATCTAATTTCTGGGTAAAACGTGCAGAAGTTTCCCCACCGGCTGTTTCAACCAAAAATTCGAGTTCATCGAGGTGATCATAAACAACGGCCTCATCAGTCCTTCCAAGGATAACCCCTACCAGTATGGCCCGTTCTTTGGTTTTTGAAGTTTCGATGGGTTGTGGCATGTGCTCAGGGCGGGCTTACTTGTTTCCGGTGATAAAAAAGTGAAAGCCAACGGCTCCCATGAGCAGGTATGAGGCGAAGGGAAGATTGATAATGTTGAATACACCCACCAGATAAGCATGCCATCCTGCGAGCAGCATTACCAGCACTCCCGAAACCATGGTCAGGGTACTTTTTTTCATAAACCCTCCCAACAACAAGAGTACAGCCGAAAGTGCAAAGGCTGCAGATAAAATGCTGTTGAGACTTGAAAAACTAAAATTGTTAAAAACAGGTAAAAGGTGTGCAGCAACAATCAGCAGCAGGGTGATGCGCAGCAACCAGGCGGCAAGTGGCGAAATAGATTTCATGGGTTTCATCTGTTAATAAAATCTGAAAGGATGGAATCGATCTGGTTTTGGTTGGGGATATTGCCTTTAAATGGTCTTAAACCCTATTATTTCTCTTGCTTCCTTAATAGTTTTGCGGGCACTTTCGCGGGCTTTTTCTGCTCCGTGCCGGGCAACCTGGGCAATATACGCGTCGTTGGATGCAAGTTCCAGTATCCGCTCGCGAATCGGGGTGGTCATGACGATGATGTCTTCTGCCAGCTGCTTTTTCATGTCTCCGTAGCGGATATTGCCAGCCTGATATTTTTCAAAATAGAAAGCATAGGTTTCTTTTGGGCTGAGAACTTTTAAAAGCGCAAAGAGGTTTTTAACTCCCTGCGTCATCTCCTGACCCTCACCGGCCGGGCCGCTGTCGGTAACTGCTGACATCACTTTTTTACGAATTACCGAAGGCTCGTCGGCCAAAAAAACAGCATTGCCGGTGCCTTCAGATTTACCCATTTTGGTGCTTCCATCGAGCCCGGGAATTTTTACAAGCTCCCCTTCGAAATGATAGGCAAAAGGTTCCGGGAAATAGGTTGTTTTATAAAGCCGGTTAAAACGGTTTGCAAAGGTTCGGGCCATTTCCAGGTGCTGCTCCTGATCTTTTCCCACGGGCACTTTGTTTGCCCTGTGAAGCAGAATATCTGCTGCCATGAGTACAGGGTAGGTCAAAAGCCCGGCATTGACATTGTCGGGGTGTTTTCTGACTTTTTCTTTAAAAGAAGTACATCGCTCCAATTCGCCCATATAGGCATTCATGTTCAGCAACAAATACAGCTCTGCAACCTCTGGAACGTCGCTCTGAAGGTATAGGGTAGCGGCGTCGGGGTCGATTCCAGCAGCAAGGTATTCAATTAAAACCTGTTTTGCGTTTTGGTGCAGGCTGGCGGGCGTTGGCTGGGTGGTAAGGGAGTGGTAATCGGCAATGAAAAAAAAGCAGCGATGCTCGTACTGCATCCTTACGAAATTACTGATTGCCCCAAAAAAATTGCCCAGATGCAGGTTTCCGGTAGATCGGATACCACTTAATACAGTTTCCATTGCGCAAAATTAAAATTAAAAGCTGGATGAATATTGGAAAAGCGCATCTACTCCCCGTAAAAACCAAGGTCTTTTACATTAAGTTGCAGGGAAGTTTTACCGTTCCATTCGTTCTCATCAATCTGATAAACCACATCAAATGGTTTCCAGGGCTTGAGAGATTCCAGATGCTGGCCTTGCTGAAAAGCAATAGCCACATAGTCATGGCTGCCCTTCTCAGGTTGGGCAAGAGAAAAACGCAAATGGTTACTTCCGACTATGCGCGGAGTGCCTTTGAGCATACAGCCCTCCGAAAGAAAAACCGGATTGGGATTGCCGGGTCCAAAAGGAGCAAATTGTTTTAAAATGCGGTAGAACCTCCCCTCAATCTTTGACAGATCCAGTTTGGCGTCGATTTCGATTTCAGGTATCATCATCTCGTCCGAAACTTCCTTTTCGGCAATCTTATGGAACGCCTCCATAAATCCTTCGAGATTTTCGGGCTTCAGGCTAAGGCCAGCTGCGTATTTGTGTCCGCCAAAGTGATCCAAGAACTCACGGCAGGAGTCTATTGCATCATAAATGTCGAAATCTTTTATTGATCGTGCCGATCCGGTTATAACACCGTTGTTTTGGGTAAGAATAATGGTGGGGCGATAGTAAAACTCCATGAGCCGCGATGCAACAATTCCTATTACCCCCTTGCTCCACTCCGGATCATACAACACGGTAGCCTTTGTTTTGCCAAAAACGGGGTCACAGTTCAACATCGTCAGTGCCTGCTTGGTAATCTGGGAGTCGAGGTTGCGTCTTTCGGAGTTGTTTTCGTTGATGGTTTGGCTTAGGGTATGAGTTTCCCCCATGTTTTCGCAAAGCAGCAGGTCAACGGCAGTCTTTCCCTTTTCGATCCTGCCTGCTGCATTCAGGCGGGGCCCAATGAGGAACATCAGGTCGTTGATGTTTATTTCGCGGGTAAATGCTGTGTTTTCACACGCTTGACTTTTTTTGAAAATATTGTTGTAAAACAAAATGGACTCCAGGCCGGGGCGTGGGTTTACATTGAGCCTTTTGAGCCCGAAATAGGCAAGAATCCTGTTTTCGCCTGTTATGGGCACTATGTCGGCTGCGATGCTCACCACCACCAGATCGAGAAACCGTTCAAGATTCTGTTGGGGAATCCGGCGTTTTTCATAAAAGGCCTGGGCCAATTTAAAACCAAGACCGCAACCCGACAGTTCTTTATAAGGGTAGTTGCAGCCAGGGCGTTTTGGGTCCAAAACAGCAGTGGCTTCCGGCAGTTCTTCACCCGGACGGTGGTGGTCAATTACGATAAAGTCAATACCCAAAATTTTTGCATACTCAATCTGGCTTATGGCCTTTATACCGCAATCGAGCGAAATAATCAAGCCTACCCCTCGATTTTTGGCATAATCAATTGCCTCGAACGACACCCCGTATCCTTCTGTAAACCTGTCGGGGATATAAAACTCCAGGTCGTTGTGAAATTCTTTGAGCAACGAATAAACCAAGGCAACAGAAGTGGTTCCGTCAACATCGTAATCGCCGTAAACCATTATACATTCCTCTTTTTCAATTGCCTGTTCGATGCGGCGAATGGCAATGTCCATGTCTTTTATCAGAAATGGATCGTGGAGGTTGTCCAACGATGGCCTGAAAAAATCCCTTGCATCGGAAAAGGTGGTAATTCCGCGTTCAACAAGGAGATGCGAAAGCACCGGGTCTATATTTAATGAGGATGCCAGCTTATCAACCAGGGTTTGGTCGGATATTTTTCTAACAGCCCATCTTTTCTGCATCATCAGTAATTATTTCTGTAAAATTAATAAAACTACCGATTGGTTTTTTGCCAATTGCTTCTAATTTGCATCCGTTGGATGCTATCGCAAAAGTTAATGGACCAGGATTACAATCTTGTTCTTTTTTACCTCTACAACGCCGCCCTGAACATCGAAGTTGAGTTTATTCCTTTCGGTGTCGATGAACTTAATGGTGCCTTTTTCGATGGTAGAGATCAGTGGGGCGTGATTAAACAAGATTTCAAAAGACCCCAGGGTACCGGGAAGTTGAACCAAAACAACATTTCCTTTATATAGCCTTTTTTCAGGTGATAAGATCTCAAGGGTAAGGGAGCGGTCTGTCATGGCTGTAAGGTTCTAAGCGTCCTTGGTGCGTTTCAGAACGTCTTCAATGCTGCCGGCCATAAAAAATGTAGCCTCGTGCAGGTGGTCGGTTTCGCCATTGAGAATCATTCTGAAACCTCTGATGGTGTCGGCCATATCGACCGAAGCACCCTTGCGTCCGGTAAACTGTTCAGCTACGTGAAAAGGCTGACTAAGGAACCGTTGCACCTTTCGTGCTCTGGTAACCATGAGGCGGTCTTCTTCCGATAATTCGTCGATGCCCAAAATAGCAATGATGTCCTGAAGCTCTTTAAGCCGCTGGAGAATCATCTTCACCTGTTTTGCTGTTTGGTAGTGTTCCTCCCCCACTAATTCGGGGGTCAGGATCCGCGAGGTAGAGTCAAGCGGGTCAACAGCCGGATAGATACCAAGCTCAAAAATTTTACGACTCAATACGGTGGTGGCATCCAGGTGGGTAAACGTAGTTGCCGGAGCAGGGTCGGTGAGGTCATCAGCCGGAACATATACTGCCTGAACCGAGGTAATGGAGCCCCGGTTGGTAGAGGTAATGCGTTCCTGCATCAACCCCATTTCTGAGGCAAGCGTAGGTTGGTATCCCACAGCCGAAGGCATTCGCCCAAGGAGTGCAGAAACTTCTGATCCGGCCTGGGTGAATCTGAAAATATTGTCAATAAAGAAAAGAATATCGCTTCCAGAGCTTTGATCCACTCCATCGCGGAAATATTCCGCAACAGCCAGGCCCGAAAGGGCTACCCTTGCCCTGGCACCCGGAGGCTCGTTCATTTGCCCAAAAATGAGGGTGGACTGGGAATTGGCAAGCTCTCTCATGTCAACCTTACTAAGATCCCAGTTGCCTTTCTGCATCGACTCCTTAAATTCTTTGCCATAACGAATCACGTCCGATTCAATCATTTCGCGCAGCAGATCATTCCCTTCGCGGGTTCGTTCTCCAACACCGGCAAAAACGCTAGTGCCCTGATATCCTTTGGCTATATTGTTGATGAGTTCCATGATGATCACGGTTTTGCCAACGCCGGCGCCACCAAACAGGCCAATCTTCCCTCCTTTTGGATAGGGAGCGAGCAAATCGATCACCTTAATTCCGGTATAAAGGATCTCAGTGTCTGTTTTAAGGTCTTCGAATCGCGGAGCTTCCCTGTGAATTGGATATCGGGAGGTGGATTTAACAGACCCCATCCCATCGATGGGCTCCCCAACTACATTGAACAACCTGCCCCGTATATCCTGGCCAACGGGCATGGTGATTGGCGAACCCGTACAAACCACTTCCATTTCGCGGGCCAAACCGTCGGTCGAGTCCATGGCGATGGTCCGCACAGTGTCCTCGCCCAAATGTTGCTGAACCTCGAGTATCAGGCGATTGTTTTCGCTAACAAGCACTTCTATGGCCTCATGAATATGTGGTAATGCACCGGTCGTTTCAAAGATGACGTCAACAACCGGACCAATAACCTGCAATACTTTACCCGAGCGTTTTTCCATGACCAAGCTATTTGTTTACAGTTTTTGGCAAAAGAGTGCCAATTCTGTTTTGTTTACCCTACGAAAATAAACAATTTTGGAGTTGCAGATTCTTTTTCTCCTGAAAATTGTTAATACCTTTAATTTTTCGATCGGTGGGAATCATGTTTTAACAAAATGAGCGCTGACAAAAAGAGGGAAGGGGCTGAACTGAAAGAATTGATTGAAAGTGGCCAGGTTTATGAGGCAGGGATTCTTCAGGGTTTTGCATGCAATGTGAGTGGGATGGTGGTCGAAGGCAACCGTGTTGGGCGTAAACTTGGTTACCCGACCGCCAACGTCAAAGTTATGCCCGGCTTTGTTGTGCCGGCCCAAGGGGTATATGTTGGCTTTGTGAAGGTGGAAGAGAAGTGGTTCAAAAGCATGATAAACATTGGCATCAGGCCAACACTTGATCAGCACAATGTTACTGTCGAAGCCCATATTTTGGAGTTTGACAAAGACATTTACGGACAAACCATCGAAATCCATTTTATAAGGAGGATCCGCCACGAAATGCGTTTCCC
>DATIKH010000142.1:0-1778 GCA_035477775.1 Bacteroidales bacterium
AATTAATCCTGATATGGCTGAGATACGAATTCTGGGTATTTTGGTGGAGCAACGCAGCAAGGCGGCCACCACCGTTCAGCAAATCCTGACAAAATATGGTGGGTGCATCAAAACCAGGCTTGGACTCCATGATTTGGAAAAACCCGACTGCCAGGATTGCGGTTTAATTATTCTGGAGCTTGCCTGTGATGCCGACGAAAGCCGCAGGCTCGAAAATGAACTTTCAGGGGTTCAGGGTGTCAGATTGCAAAAAATGGTATTTTAGCATTCTTTTTTCAGTTTATTCATTGAACAGGTTATACTTATGGCAAAGCTGGTACATTTTTCAGAGGCGGCATCATTGGCATTGCATGCGATGGTGATCATTGCTCAAAACAACACACACGTAAACGTCAATTATTTATCCGAAGAAATGGGGGCTTCGCGCAACCACCTGGCTAAAGTGCTTCAACAGTTGGTAAAGTTCAACTACCTGCGCTCCGTCAGGGGGCCAAATGGCGGTTTTGTTCTCAACAAACCTGCCTCGGAGATTTCCATTCTCAACCTCTATGAAGCCATTGAGGGAAAAATCGACACCCCTGAATGCCCGCTCGACCGCCCCATTTGCCCGTTCGATAAATGCCTGATGGGTGGCCTGGTTAAGGATGTTACCCTTCAATTCAAGGCCTATTTTCAGGAACAAACTCTGCAAAGCTACCTTCCTCCTAGGTCCGGATGACAATCATAAATTTTTGGCAGTATTTCTAAAAACCCGGCAAAACTTTCCGATTGCATTTACCTTACTTTGGTACTGCAACACCTAAACTTCATTATTTTTGCCAAGTTGAAAATCATCGTGATTACAAGGATTCAGAAATGTCGGTTTATCCCCTTTTAAATAAAATTCACTTACCGGCCGATCTCAAAGGATTATCCGGCGATGAGCTGTTGCAGCTTTGCTCGGAGATCAGGCATTTTTTAATTGACTCCGTAAGCGCCAATCCCGGCCATTTCGGCGCAAGCCTGGGTGTGGTGGAGCTTACCGTGGCCATTCATAAGGTATTCAACACGCCCTACGATCAATTAATCTGGGATGTAGGCCATCAGGCTTATCCCCACAAGATACTTACAGGCCGCAGGGAGTTGTTTCATACCAACCGGCAATACAAAGGGATCAGCGGATTTCCCAAGATACACGAGAGCCCTTACGATGCCTTCGGAACCGGGCACTCGTCAACCAGCATTTCGGCGGCACTTGGAATGGCCATTGCCTCCAGGCTGAAAGGAGAAACCGACCGACAACATATTGCCGTGATCGGCGATGGCAGCATGACGGCCGGAATGGCTTTTGAAGCCCTCAACCATGCCGGTGTGTCGAATGCCAATCTTTTGGTAATACTCAACGACAACGGCATTGCCATCGATCAGAATGTTGGCGCTCTGAAGGAGTACCTGACCGATATAACCACCTCCGGGACCTACAACCGCCTCAAAGACGAAATCTGGAAAATTTTAGGCGCTATTGGCAAGTATGGCCCCGATGCACGAGGATTGGTACAGAAGCTCGAAGCAGCCATAAAAACATCGGTGTTCAAACAAAGCAACCTGTTCGAGTCGCTCAATTTCAGATATTTCGGCCCTATCGACGGGCACGATGTAAACCACCTGACCAATATCCTTTCGGACCTGAAAAAAATCCGCGGGCCTAAATTGTTGCATGTGGTTACCGTGAAAGGTAAAGGATATCCGTTTGCCGAGAAGGAGCAGACCCGTTTTCATGCGCCCGGCTATTTCGATAA
>DATIKH010000143.1:0-5744 GCA_035477775.1 Bacteroidales bacterium
ATGCAGTTTCTGCATTTGGGGGAGTAGCGCTTATGGATGAGCAGGGTAGCGTTCTGACCGGTAATCTGGCCATGGATTATAGTGAGCCGAACCGCTTTAAGCGGCTGAAAAAATTCATTAAAAACAGCACCGACTATTTTGGATACGGCATGTTCAGGCGGGAGGCGATTCAAGGCGTGAAATTTCCGGTTTGGTGGTGGCCCAACAAGAAAAGCGCTTATAACAACATTTATCCGAGCCTTTGCTTTTACCTTGCCAAAGGGGATTATGTGCACATTGTTGGACAGCCATTATTTTTTAAGCGTGTAAAAACAGGGAGCAATAACCCACACGTCCTAACCGGGCAAGGAAATGCCATTAAAGAAACTTTTGCTTTCTGGATCAGGAAGTTCAATCTGGTTTGCTTTACCTTAGACCTGGTCCGTGCCGCAGCAGGTTCGCCTTTTACACTGCGTGTTTTGCCCCTTCTTGCTTATCACTGGTTTGTTCTGCCTTCCATCCAACAACTTCGACTCGCAGCCAACTCCTTCATGAAGAACACTAAATATGCTTTCATCAAAACCTTATTACCTTAGTAACCCGAAATTCCTCAAAGAACCGTTAACCTTATAACCTTATTGGATTTGCGTTGAAAGCCAGGTAACCTGGAAATATGATAATGAGGTTCAATTTAAAGTGAGGACCATTTTTACTTAGGTAATAACCAGCCGAATGGCCGATTTATTAAAATTGTTTCCGCATGAGCCATAAAATTCAGATATTTAATTTTCACAGCATTTCTGATAAAGTATCTGCTTCGTATCCTTCGATACCTGTTAAGGTTTTCAAGCGGTTATGTGCGTTTTTAGACCGAAACTATTTTATAGCTCCATTACATGATATTGAGCAAAACTTCAGAACAAAAAAACCCGTTGGTATCATAACCTTCGACGATGGTTTTGCTGATTTTTATGAAAACGCCCTGGAAATTCTGACTGAGAAGAAAATTAGCCCCACACAGCATTTAATTACCGGCTGCGTTGTTAGCGGACAAACGCTTTGGTCGCAAAAGCTCAATGACCTGATCGATGCTTATTATGTTAATTCACAGCAAGTAGTTATTCCCGAAATGGGCATTGATGTCAAATTAAAGCACAAAAAAAACGCCGAAAAACTGTGTCTCCAGATCTTTTATAAGATTTTGAATGATCCAACCCTTCTATACATTGTCGATAACCTCGAAAAATCGTTTACAGGCGAAATACGATTTGCCAGAATGATGAACCAGGAGCAGATACGCGAATGTTTGCGGTATAATGTATCTTTCGGGTCGCATACAGTTTCACACAAAAACCTGACCCTTTTGAGTAGATTAGAACTTGAGCATGAAGTTGCAGGGTCGAAATTGGCAATCGAAAGAATAACGGGCAACTCGGCGTGTTTGTCGTTGGCGTTCCCAAATGGCCAATACAATGAAAGGGTCATTGAAGCATGTAAAAAGGCTGGTTATAGATTTTTGCTTACAACTGTGGCCAGGTCGGTAACACCACAGGTAAATCGTTTTGAGCTGCCAAGATTCGACATTTTTGGCACCAATTACTGGAAAAATTTATTGAAAATAACGAGTTTTAAATATTTCAGATAATATGGCTGATAATTTAATTAACTATGAAAAGAAGTCTGTGGTCGCATATTACAGAGGCCAGGATAAGCTAAGTTTAGCCGAGGAGGCAATTCTTGAAATTGTCAAGAAAGAAAAGCTAGAAAAAATGATTGATATTGGGGTGGGCGCAGGTAGAACAACCGCCTTCTTTGCCAAGATATTCAGGCATTATGTTGGAATTGATTATTCCGTGCCGATGATAGAAGCAGCAAGGAAACGGTTCGAGGATTTCGAATGTTGCAACTTTTATCATAGCGATGCACGGGATATGAGTGCGTTCGAGAATGGAAGTTTTGATTTCGTTCTGTTTAGCTTCAATGGAATTGACTGTGTTTCTTACGATGATCGCCAAGAAATACTATCAGAAATTAAACGGATTGGCAAGCCCAACTCCTATTTCGCATTTTCGACACACAATCTCTACAACCTGGATGTTTTGTTCTCATTTCAATTTCCAAAAAACCCTTTTAAATATTTAAAGGAGTTTAGAAGGTTTCAAGGCGTAAGAAAGCACAATCCCAAGAAAGAGGATATCTTAAAGCACGATTTTTACCCGATGATTGACGGTGATATTAATTTTTCTGCCGAATATTTGTATTACAAGCCCGAAAAGCAGATAACTGAATTAGAGCGCCATGGCTTTGAAGAAATCAGCGTTTTTTCCATAAAAACTGGCAAAACCATTCAACCTGATGTGAATTGGAGCGAAGTAAACGACCCCTGGTTGTATTTCTTATGCAAAAACTCTGAAAAGTGAGTAATAGCTTCAAACATACACTCAGCGACCAGGAAGAAAAGGATGTCTTTCACTTCCTGTCAAACTTAAGTTACTGCTCTGTTCTTCAAAATCCACATTGGAACAGGGCAATTAATAAAAAAAAGAATGTTTGTTACTATATTGAAAAAAATGAGGATAAAATTGTTTGCTTCAGCTTAATTGTCGAAAATTTCTGGTCCGCCAAGATCATGTTTGGCCCGTGCAGCGAAGATTCAAATATTCTTGCTGATGCAATCTTAAAAATTCACGAATATTACAAAAGAAAAGGCTTTGCAGCTCTTGAGATTCAACAGGGAATGCCCTTGTCGCAAAAAACTGAAGAAACAGATTATTTTGTTAGAAAGCGGGTGAATTTTAGTCAGGCGATTAGCGAAGAAAACTGGACCACAATCCTGATTTCATTAAAGGATGAGACAGACAATATTTTTGAGTCATTTTCAAAAAATCATAAGCGGTCAATCACCAAAGCCCGGAATAATGGCCTGAAACCGGTTGCTTTAACGGAAATGGCCGATATCGAAAAGTTCAGCTGGTTATTTGACAAAATGTATGACCGAAGAAAATTACTAAAGCCTTTTGAAAATTCTCCTTTAGTATTTCGTGAAATTTTTGAATTGTTTCAAAACGAGATGAAGGGGTTTTTTATCGGTGTTTTTACACCGGATAACGAATTGGTAGGGGGTGCTTGCTTTACCATATGCAACGATACCATTATGTACCAGTATGGTTGTACTGATGCCAGGTCGAATTTGCCTATACTGCACTTAGCATTTTTTGAGGCAATCAGCATGGCAAAGACGATGAATGTAAAGCAATTTGATTTGTGTGGCATCAATTTAATGGTCAAGGAATCTGACCAGGTTTTCAAAATCAATAGGTTTAAATCAGGGTTCAATGGGGTGGTAGTCTATTATCCCAGAAAGATGACTTTTAACCTGAACGCATTCAAGGTTTTTTTGTTGAAAGGGGCAAAATGTGCCTATAATTTTTTCAGGAGAGTATGAGTGAAGGTGGATTTTTAAAAACAGTAAAAGAAAATTACGATAACATTGAGGTTAAAATCAAAAATTTAACCCTTCTGAAAACATATGACTATATTGTGTATTTAAGTCGTAACTATCCGCATAAATTTTCAAACAGATTAATCAGGCAAACTTGCAGGAGGTTTGGTCTTAAAAACAAAAAAATCCTGGATGTCGGTTCTTATACCGGATATTATTCGTTCTATTTTCATTGCGAAAGGAATAGGGTTGTAGGAGTCGAATTGAGCAATAAGGCCGATTATGCAAAAAAACGCTACGGCAACTATTCCATCGAATTCATCCAGGGCGATATTAACCAGGTTCTGTCTGAAATGGATGACGAAAAATTTGACTTTATTTTTTGTTCCAATTTGCCCTTGCATTACGACACAGGAAGCGTTTTAACTTCTGCATTCTTTGATGATTTCATTGATAAGGCATTAAAGAGACTTAATGATAACGGCATTTTTTACTATATTTTTTACTCTTCAAAGCATGATAAGGTAGCTATTCCGGTTGAAGCAGGTGATTTAACCAAATACTGCATCAACAAAGGTTTGAAAAACTACTCGGTTGAGACTACAAGATTGTTAAAAAACGACACTGTAGAATTGGTAGTAAAACAACTGTAAAAAATGTACCTGTTTAAAAAATTTGGTCTGCCTGCAATAA
This sequence comes from Bacteroidales bacterium, assembly GCA_035477775.1. Classification (GTDB taxonomy): domain Bacteria; phylum Bacteroidota; class Bacteroidia; order Bacteroidales; family UBA7960; genus UBA7960. The sequence goes on from DATIKH010000143.1 coordinate 4,115, forward strand.
AAATTCCTTCTCAAGTAAAATAATCTCGCAGGCATTTTTCCAAGTATGATAAATGCAAAGGGATAATAAAATATGAAAAAACTGCTGATACTTGCTTACGATTTTCCACCCTATGTTTCGGTGGGTGGCCTCAGGCCGAATTTCTGGTACAAACATCTGGCAAGTTACGGTGTGTATCCTGTTGTTGTTACCCGGCAATGGAGCAACCGTTACGGAAACAAACTCGATTATGTTGCCCCCGGATATTCTCCAAATCTCGAAACTGAGGAAACACCATTTGGTACCCTCATCCGGACTCCATATAAGCCAAATTTAGCCAACCGGTTGCTTTTGCGATTTGGCGACCAACGTTTTGTTCTAATCAGGAGATTAATTTCGGCCTGGCATGAGCTTATGCAGTATGTATTCCTGATTGGCCCTAAAGCAGGCTTGTATCGTGGTGCAAAACAATATCTTAAAGAAAACAAGGTAGATGCTATCATTGCAACGGGCAATCCTTTTATACTCTTCAGATACGCTGCAAAGCTTTCGCGAAAGCATGGAGTACCGTGGATAGCCGATTACCGCGACCCTTGGTTGATAAGTAACAATCAAAAGCCCAACTTCCCTGCAAATATGTGGCTCGCTTTTTTTGAGCGCAGGTATATGAGAAATGTTAAATGTATCACTACCGTTTCATCTTTTTTTAAGACGCTTATAGAACAAAATTTGCCGGGAAAAAGGTTTAAAGTACTTCCTAATGGCTATGACCCTGATGCCATTGAGCGGGCCCGGGTAATTGAGCAAGGCAGCCATAACCTATCCATTGCGCTGGTAGGCCACATTTATCCTTACCACCCATGGAAGGCGTTTCTTAGGGTGTGTAACCAATGGCTTAATGACAATCCCGGGGCAAGGTTCAGATTAGATTTTTACGGCATCAATATTCCTGAAGAAGTTGAACAATTCCTTGCAACCGATTGCCAGGCGCTTGAAAGCAAGTTCACCATCCATGCCAAAACGCCAAATCATTTGTTAATGCCGAAGTTGGCAAATGCTAATTTGTTTCTGCTTTTTAATAATTATTCGGTTGTGCATACGAAGTTTTATGAGTTTGTAGCTTTGAAAAGGCGTATCATGCTTTGCTTCACAAACGATGAGGAGGCCATACAACTCAAAGCATTAAACTACCCTCTGCAAGACCTGGAAACCGAAAGCAGCCGTATTCAGGAGGAATTGATAAACCAAACCCGGTCGGGAATAAATGTAACTGACCGTGATCACCTTTACAGGGTTTTGGATGATTGCTACCGTGAGTTTGAAACCAAAGGATTTATTGACTGCAATCCTATAGGAGAAGAGCAATTTTCGCGCCTCATACAAGTTGAGCAACTTGCCAAACTTGTGGAAGAGGTGTGCAATGAACAAACAATGCCAACTGTTGAAAGAATAAGCTGAAAGGCCCTGAATAATGAATCAAATCCTCCAATGTCCATTATGCAACTCTTTAATGCTTTCCGGCCTGAAAGGCTATGAAGAGCACCACCTTGCCCGATGCCACTCCTGCAGCTTCGTATTCAGTAATATGCGGCCTACAGAAGAAGAATTGAATGGCCTTTACGGAGAATATTCTTACGGAAACGATTATTTT
>DATIKH010000144.1:0-16194 GCA_035477775.1 Bacteroidales bacterium
AAAAAAGTCAGGCCCCGCCTTGTGCTGTCTGTTCCATTGGTAATGGAGAAAATTTACAAAAAGCAATTATTGCCGGTTATAAGCAAACCAGCCATCAAGATTTTGCTTAATGCCCCGATATTAAACAATGTGATTAAGAAAAAAATCCGTACTAAGCTCATAGATGTTTTTGGCGGCAATTTTCACGAAGTTGTTATCGGTGGAGCTGCCCTGAACCAGGATGTTGAAGTGTTTCTGAACAAAATTGGTTTTCCATTCTCCATAGGTTATGGAATGACAGAATGCGGTCCGCTGATCAGCTATGCTCAGTGGGATCGTACCAGGTTGGGTTCGGCAGGAAAATTGGTTGATTCCCTTGAGGTAAAAATTGACAGCCCCGACCCTTACAAAATTGTAGGCGAGATCATGGTCAGGGGAGAAAACGTTATGCTTGGTTATTACAAAAACGAAGAGGCAACTACGGCTGCCCTTGATAAAGATGGCTGGTTGCACACCGGTGATCTTGGCCTTATCGACAAGGATAATTTCATTTACATAAAAGGCCGTTCTAAAAGTATGATCCTTGGCCCATCAGGACAAAACATCTATCCAGAAGAAATTGAAGCCCGTTACAACAACCTGCAATACATACAGGAAACGGTGGTTGTGGAAAAGAACCAACAGTTGATTGTTCTTGTTTATCCCGATCTGGATGCAGTTGATAAAGGAAATATTTCGGAAGCCCAACTTCAGGAAATTCTGGATGGATACCGGAAACAACTCAACAGCGAAATGCCAGCCTTCATGGGTGTTTCCAAATGCCGTATAGTGGCCGAAGAGTTCGAAAAGACTCCCAAGAAAAGCATCAAAAGGTATCTGTATTCAATCGACGATTAAACGCTGACTTCCTTAAAACGGTCAATGGGGAAAGCCTCGAAAGGGGCTTTCCCCATTTTGCGTAAAACACCTATTCTTTTACGGTAATTCCTATATATTTTCAGTTGAACCCAGGCTACTTTTAATCCATGATTTTTAAAAAAATTCAATTGTGGTAGTTTATGAATATTAATCTAAATTTGCTACCTGTGGTTAAAATTAAGTGGTACAATTTCAAAAGGAGGACTGATTATAGAAGAGACGTTTACCCTTGTTTTTTTATTAAGGAGGCAACAAAATGGTAAACGAACGTATTATCAGCGACCAGGACCTAATAAGCCTGTTCATAAATGGCGACCACAGCGCCCTGGAAACATTGGTTAAAAGGCACCAGCAAAAAGTCTTTTCCTATATTTTCATGATAGTGAAAGACAAGCACCTGTCGGAAGATATTTTCCAGGACACCTTCATCAAGGTTATCAATACCTTGAAATCAGGTTCGTACAACGAAGAAGGAAAATTCCTCCCCTGGGTGATGCGCATTGCACATAACCTTATTATCGATTTCTTCCGTAAAACAAAACGGATGCCTTTTTTCGAAAAAAACGAAGACAAGGATGTATTCGATACATTAAGGGTTTACGAAGACAATGTTGAGGACCAAATGATTGTTTCGCAGATACATGCCGACGTGAGACAATTGATTGAATGGCTTCCCGAAGAGCAGAAGGAAGTATTAAAAATGCGGCATTACATGGACATGAGTTTTAAGGACATAGCTACCCAGACCAACGTAAGCATAAATACAGCCTTAGGTCGGATGCGTTACGCCTTGATTAATCTCAGGAAAATCGTTCAGGAGAAGGAAATCATCCTTACACGATAACAAAAATGGAATTCCACAGCCGGGCCTTGCCCGGTTTTTTTTTGTTAATTTTCGTTTCAACCTCAATGTTGGGCTAATTTTGCTTTAAAATCGCACCCCATGACCATTCTGGAGAATCACCCGCTGAAGGGGTTGAATACTTTTGGCATGAATGCCTTTTGCAGATTTTATGCAGAAGCCAATACTGCCGAACAACTCAGTCTTTTGTTCATAAAATTTCCAACCGAGCAATACCAGCACCTGATCCTGGGAGGAGGAAGCAATATTTTGTTTACCAGGAATTTTGAAGGATTGGTTGTCAAAATCAACAGCCTGGGTGTACAGGTTACTTCTGAAAATCAAGAGGAGGTGGTAGTAAAAGCAGCAGCGGGCGAAGACTGGGATAGATTTGTAGCCTATTGCACCGCAAATGGTTGGGGTGGATTGGAAAACCTGTCGCTCATACCTGGACAGGTCGGAAGCAGCCCCATACAAAACATCGGGGCATACGGGGTAGAACTGAAAGACTGCTTCGAAAGTCTGGAGGCATACGATATAGCCAGCCAGTCATTACGTACTTTTTACCCTTCCGATTGTCATTTTGGATACCGAAGCAGTGTCTTTAAAAAGGAAGCACGTGGGCGGTATGTCATCCTGTCGGTGAGTTTTCGTCTCAAAAAACACAACCACACCCTGCGTCTGGAATATGGTACTGTCTCATCAGAACTAAAAAAGATGGGAATAACCGAGCCCTCCATAGCTGATTTACGTGAGGCGGTCTGCGCTATCCGAAGGGCAAAGCTCCCCGATCCCCTGGTTACACCTAATGCAGGAAGTTTTTTTAAGAACCCCGTTGTTGACAAGTCGAAATATTTGCAGCTTTCTCAAAAACATGAGGGCTTGGTGGCATATCCCGAAAATGATGGATTCAAGTTGGCGGCAGGGTGGCTGATCGAGAATGCCGGATGGAAAGGCCACCGGGAGGGCGATGCAGGGGTTCATCCACAGCAGGCTTTGGTTCTGGTGAATTACGGCAGTGCCTCGGGGCTCGAAATACTGAATCTGGCAAAGCGAATAAAAGATTCGGTTTTGGAGAAGTTCGGTGTGGCACTTGAACCTGAAGTGAATATTTATTAGTGCCGAAAGGAGCTCCATAATTATTGTTTGTTTTTTTTCAGAACATGTAGTATTTTTACAAAGTTTAAAAAGATTCTAAACTGAGCTTGTCTAACTAATTTTAGAACTGATTGAATTTTTTTTGAACTTTAAAACAATTTTTTAAAATGAGAATACCTGCCCGCATTCCATCCAACCTCCTCAAAGCAGAATATTTAAGAATGCAGGAAAGAACTATTTTGAAGCGGATTGAGCGATTAGGCGCAATGGTTGTCGTATTTTTAGTAATTCTGCGGGTTTGGCTTGGAACAGAGATGAATGGAATTTTATTGACATCGCTCATGCTTCTGGCCATCTTGTATATGTGGGCCGGCTTCTTTTTGTTTTCGAGGGTCTCGCTGCGCGATCTGGCAACCCCTGCTTCGCGAAGTCAGGTGTCGCCATTTATGATAGCCTCAAGCATCATCATGGGCCTTATCTATTCATTCTGCACCCTTGCGGTAACGTTCGGTATTTTCTTTTACAGCGGAATGAATTTTATGCTGAGTGCTTCCTTTTTCCTTTTACTGGCGGCTACTGCCATTACACTTATTTACCATTGGCTGAATGATGCCGACCGGCCACTGTTGTGGCAATATTACAAGCGGTCAGCCGTTTTGGGTATTCTCTGCCTTACCATTTGGGTAATACCTGTTGACACTAAACTGCAATTCCTTTTCCGCGAACATCCTCAGTTTATTGAAGCATACAGGGACTATCGCGAAAACCCTGACAATCCTTTGGTTTACGAACGCCTCAAGGAAGCTCGAAGTTACTTCAGGTAATTTTTTATTCCGGTGTCCCGCCCATCTTTTCAAACAAAGCTCAATGTTAGCGCGGGTAAGCCATTGATAGGATGAGATCTCCTAAACCCATCTTTCCTGAATAGGTAGCCATTTTATTAATTAACTTTCAGGGCAGAAGCAAAACCATTTATTTTGGTTTCGAGATATTCCATTTCTGCATCAAAGTTGGCAATTGTTTTCAGAACCCCTTTAGCGCCAAAGTAAAATTTTATTTTGGGCTCGGTGCCCGAAGGCCGCATGGATATTTTACTGCCATCGGCAAGGAAAAACTGCAGAACATCTGATTTGGGCAGATCTATTGGAGTTTCCTTTCCAGAATGAAGTTTTCTGCTTACAGATTTTTCAAAGTCCTTTATTTCTACCACCTTGATTCCATTCACCTCAACCGGGGGGTTGTTCCGAAAATTCTGCATCAGGGCTTTTATCTCCTCAAGACCGGATTTTCCCTTACGTGTAATATTTACAAGTTTTTCTAAATACAAGCCGTGCTCAAGGTAAATATCTACCAGCATTTGGTAAAGCGTTTTGCCGTTCTGCCGGGCCCAGGCTGCGGCTTCGGCTACAAAGCAACACGAAATGATGGCATCTTTGTCGCGCACATAATCGCCGACCAGGTAACCATAACTTTCTTCGCCTCCTGCAATAAAGGTTTTGCGACCCTCGAGCTGACGCATCAATTCGGCTATGTACTTAAACCCGGTGAGCACATCATAACACTCAACCCCATACTTTCCTGCCAAAGCTTTCAGCAATTCGCTTGTAACAATGGTTTTTACAATATACTCATTGCCTTTAAGCATACCTTTATCCTTCCATTGTTGCAGCAGGTAGGCCAAAATAATTGTAGCGGTCTGATTTCCATTCAGCAAGACAAATTCGCCACGAAGGTCTTTCACTGCCACCCCTACCCTGTCGGCATCGGGATCGGTTGCCATCACCAAGTCTGCATCCAACCTGCGGGCCAAATCAAGCGCCATTTTCAGGGCTGCAGGCTCTTCGGGATTGGGTGAGGCCACGGTCGGAAAATCGCCACTGGTTACATCCTGCTCTGGCACTGAAAAAACATTATCGAACCCAAAGGCCTTCAATGCCATCGGCGCCAGTTTAACTGCCGAACCGTGTATTGGGGTAAAAACTATTTTCAAATCGCGATGCCTTAGGTTGTTTTCGGGCGACAAGGAGTAGGACTTCATACGCTCCAGGTACTTTTGATCAATTTCATTACCGAGCACCACGATTTTCTGATCAACCCGCTCGAAACGAACCTGGTCGATGCCAGTAATTTTTCTTACTTCGTGTATTACGTTTTTATCGTGAGGTGCAACCAACTGCCCGCCATCGTTCCAATACACCTTATAACCATTGTATTCGGGCGGATTGTGTGAGGCTGTAATTACAATGCCGCTTTGGCAACCCAACTCCCTCACAGCAAAACTAAGCTGGGGTGTAGGCCGCAGGTCCTCAAAAAGGTACACTTTAATTCCGTTTGCCGATAAAATGGCGGCTGCAACTTCGGTAAAATACCTGCTGTTGTTGCGGCAATCGTGGGCTATGGCAACAGCTTTTTCTGAAACTTCCGGAAACGACTGCATCAAATAGTTGGCGAGCCCCTGAGTGGCCATTCCAACGGTATATTGATTCATGCGGTTGGTTCCAGGTCCCATGATTCCGCGCAATCCGCCGGTACCAAACTCCAGATCGCAATAAAATGCTTCAATAAGCCCGTCAGGATCGTTGTCGATCAATGCTTTAACCTGCTTTCGGGTAGTTTCATCGTATGCAGGGCTTAGCCACTTTTGTGCCCGCTCCAGGATAACTGCATCCACTTTCTTCATAAACTTCGCTAATTAAGAGGTTCTGACTCATGCAAACCAGGATTCAAAGTTACTTTTTTTGCGCCTTTTGGTATTTGGCAAACTAAAATCTTCAAAATAAAGAACCGGACCTCCACGACGGAAAATCCGGCTCTCAACCTTAACCCAATTACCTGCCAACGAAAGCAGGTTTAACTTAACCAAATAACCTGTAAAATAGTCGTTTAAAGCTTTGTAGTACCCAGAACAGGACTCGAACCTGCACATCATTACTGACACTAGTCCCTGAAACTAGCGCGTCTACCAATTCCGCCATCTGGGCAAAAGAACGATTGAAGGAAATTTTTTGGTGCCCAGAACAAGACTCGAACTTGCACAGCCTAACGGCCACTACCCCCTCAAAGTAGCGTGTCTACCAATTTCACCATCTGGGCAAAAGTGTGGCAAAATTAGTAAAATCTTTAATTCCCAAAAGAAAATCTTCAAGGATTTTGCGAATAAGTTTTGCCTTTGGTTTTGGCTGTTTTCGAGGGTGATAGAAGGTAGGATGGTTTATACTTTTTTAAGAATTGCCCGTACTTTTCTGAATTGAAACTCAAAAATCTTGGTTTTCTTTGCAGTAGGAAAATGCACAATTCTTATTCCTGAATTACTGAACAAACTGCAAGATGGAGGAAATTATGGAAGGCGAACCTGCCCGATCGCGTGCAGTAATTGATATGCTTACGATTGCAAATGACTATTGCCTGTTTTTTGAAGGTGCAGAAAAATACTCAACCAAAGACATTCTCGCTTATTTTCAGCGAATTGCACCCCTGCTTTATTTAAAAGGCAGCCTTTTACCCGACATTGAGGTGGATGAAGATGTTGCTGCCGACCGCTTTGTAACAGAAGAACAATGGGAGTCGATTTTTAATATATTGACACAGAAACTTGGCAATAATGCCAAATATTACGTACACAACCAAACCTACGACACCATTGAGGCCAACCTGCCTGAAAATATGGCCGATATTTATCAGGATATGAAAGACTTCACGATGCAGTACCAGAGGAACACCCTGGAGGCGCACCGCCAGGCCGTATGTCAGTTGAAAGAGCTGTTTCCAAATCGCTGGGGCATGATTCTTGCAAATGCCATACTGGCCGTTCATCAAAAGTTGCACCAGGAGCAGTTGGATTCGGCTGTTTTCGAATCCTATGATGACTGGTCCTGAAAGGTTTTATGAATCGGTTCTTTACCGGGTTATTTGACAACCATCTGTGTTGAAACATATTTAAACTTTAAGCCCATGACCAGAAAAATATTGTTTTTTATCTTACTGATTGTTCTTAATGGTATGATAGCCACAGGAGCTGTCGGTCATCGCATTCAGGTAAATATTTCGGGTGTTGAGCAGGGGCAACTTTTGCTTGCATATCATTTTGGCGACCGCCAGTTTTTGCAGGACACTGCCCGTATGGTAAAACCCGGGACGTATATCTTTGAGGGCCAGGAAAGGCTTGAACCGGGCATTTATCTGATAGTTGTGCCAGGTAATGAGTTTTTTGAAATCATTGTTGACCAAAACCAGCATTTTACCATCACCACCACTGCGAACCAATTTTTGGAAAAAACCCAATTTGATAATTCTCCCGAGAACGAAGCCTTTTTTGAGTATATGAGGTATATTCGGGTAGCCGGCGAAAAATCCACCGCATTAAATGAGGAACTTGCCAACCAGGGCATAACCCAGGAACGACGGTTAGCTGCTACAAAAGAGTTGCAGCAGTTGAATGAAAGCGTGCTGCAGCAACAAAATGCATTTATGGCAAGATTTCCTCAGAGCCTGTTCAGCAGGGTATTGTTGGGTCAGCGTGAACCCGCGATGCCCGACCCTCCTCTTCTACTGCCCGACGGAACCCCCGACCAGCTTGGTATGTACCTTTTATACAAGTCAAGGTTTTGGGACAATATTGATTTTTCCGACGACCGCCTGTTGCGTACACCGGTGTTTCACAACCGCCTGCAAACATTTTTTACCAATGTGGTTGTTCAAATCCCCGACAGCATCATAGCAGAAGCCGACCGGCTGATCGAAAAGACCCGCGCCAGCGAAAACTTTTTCCGATATACCCTTTGGTTCATTACCAGCCATTTTGAGCGGTCACAAATCATGGGACACGATGCTGTGTTTGTTCATTTGATTGAAAAGTATTACATGACGGGCCAGGCAACCTGGGTAACCCAGGAGAGCCTGACACGACTTACCGAACGCGCCATGCGGCTAAAACCACTTTTAATTGGCAAAGTAGCCCCCGATATCAACATGTTTATGCCCGATCAGAGCCTCAAAAGCCTTCACCAGGTAAATGCCAGGTTCACCGTTTTGTACTTCTGGGATTCAGAATGTGCTCATTGCAAACGCGTAACACCGCAATTGCGCGAAATGGCCGAAAGGTTCAGGGATATTGGTCTGCAGGTGTTTGCAGTAAATACCGAAACCGACCGCAATCTTTGGCTCCAGGCTGTTGAAACTTATGGAATTCAGCATTGGGTCAATGTGAACGATGTTCACAACCTTTCGGGCTACCGCGAGCGCTACGACATTTTCAGCGTGCCAACGCTGTATCTGCTCGATAGCGACAAACGCATACTGGCAAAACGGATAACGGTTGAACAGGTTGCCGAAATTATACAGCATCAGTTAAACCGCACCGGCATTGGTAATTAGCGGTGCTCAGGTCGAAGAAGATCGTTAACGGTTTTAACCGGGTTGAAGGTTATCAGAGGTACTTCTACAAACAATGTAATCCAGCTGGCCATTGCCCCATTCCACAGACCTGGAAGTTCAAGGGCTTTTAATGTCCTTCCATCTTTTACTTTACAACTGATAAAACCGGTTTGAGAATCAATATAGGACATCAGGTTGAATTTGCGGCCTTTATAATCTTTCAGGGAGCACACCAAATCGACGGGGTTGAAGTGGGTCGAAACTGAAAACATTGCCTTTTGGGCAGGTTCCTGCATGTTGATTTGAGCTGCTTCAATAATTTGAAGGGTATTCAGACCGGTAACCGGATCTTTAACCCAAAATGGTCCCCCACCAGGCTCTCCCTGGTTTTTAACCATTCCACAAACACGTATCGGACGGTTTAAGAAATCAAAGAGTTGCTTTCGGCGCTCTTCAAGGGTTCCCCGCAGTCCGTCGGGGTCAAGGTTCAGGTTTCTAAGGGCAAAATCAAAGACTTTATCGGAGGTTTCCTCGTCGAACGAACCTTTTTCGAGTACATGTAGCCATTCGAATACTTTTTCCTGAACCTGCAGCAACAGCCCGCAAAGGGCCTTTTTATAGAGATAGGTTTCCTGCTTATGGTGATCAGGTACTACGTTGTCGATATTCTTAATAAAAACCACATCGCAGTCGAGGTCGTTGAGGTTGGCAATTAAAGCTCCGTGCCCACCGGGCCTGAACAGCAGGCGACCGTCGGCTTCACGGTAAAGCTCATTTTTCAAATCAACTGCCACCGTGTCTGTCGAAGGTTTTTGTACTGAAAAATGAACCTGATAATTTACTCCAAACTCATTTTCGAAAAAAGGGATTTTCTTCTTGACCAGGTTCTCAAACTCGGTAAGATGTTCCGGAGAAACCGTAAAATGAATGTTTACATTACCGGCAGCATTACGGGCATAGTATGCTCCCTCCACCAGGTGTTCCTCCAGAGGTGTCCGGCAATACTCAACATATCTGTGAAAAGGTATTAATCCTTTTGGTTTTAATGAGTAATCAAGACCTTTGCTGTTTAATAAAAAATCGAGCAGCACGCTAAAATCGCCCTGCTCGTATAATGCATCTGCATCAAGACCAGCATTGTCTAAAGCCTTTACCAGGTCTTCCCAGAAAGCGAATACCTTAAACTCGGTATAAAACTGCCTCGCAGATTCGTTTTCAGCCAACAATTCCTCGAGGGATACCCCATTGAGCAGCTCATTGAGCCATGAGTGCGGTTCCATAAACATCCTGGAGGCGGCCCCACTGGCTGGCACAAATTTCATAATTCCTTTGGTGGGAGCTACCTGACGATAGAAGACAGCATATTCTATTGCTTTTTCTCTGCCAAGCACTATTACTCCGTCGCCTGGCGATGCCGGCCTGGATAATTTGACCGGGGGTATCCCTTTTTTGAATAGTGCGAGTTGGGCATCAATCGTTTCGTAACCAATTCCCTTTTCGCTCAATTGCCTTAAATCCAAATCTTTGTGCATAATACAAATTGTTAAGGATTCAACTTCAATCGCACCAGCCCCGGCCATTTTCATGGCATAGGCTTATTATTGGGATTTGTCCCTGATGAGCATCAAAATGGCAGAATGCGGCAAAATGATATATTTTTCGTTGTTAAACTCTATGTCGATACCTCCTTCCTGCAGATACACAGCCAGATCGCCTTCGTGGGCTTGCAACGAAATATAGTGTGCTTTTTCTGTTTGTTCCTTCCATGGCTCATCGGCCTCCTGCGAAGCCGGAACAGGGTAACCCGGACCGCATTTGATGACATAACCCCACTGAACGCGCCGCTTTTCCTCCACTCCCGGTGGAAGATACAGACCCCCTTTGGTCTTTTCGGAACCAGTGCGTGGCATGATGAGCACCCGGTCGCCAACCATTATGAATTTGGCCAGATCCTGGCCTTCAATCTTCAACAACATAACTATTTGCTATTTGTACAAAGTTATGATATTATTGATTTGGGGTTATTTTGCTACCTTTGAAACTGCAAAATTTCTTTTCAAATTATTCTATGAGGCCACTTCAATGCGTTAATGGAAAGATTTCCTAATCCAACTTATGAAAGCATCTTCGGTCTTATCACAAAAAAATTGCACCCGATGAATAAGTTTCTCTTTCCCCTCCTGCTATTAAGCCTTACGCTGGTTTCCTGCAAAGTGCAGCAACAGCCTGCAAGAGTATATCCCTTAAACGCGGTCGTTCCTGAAGGAAACACCCAGGGTACTTTTTATGCGCTTCCGCGAACAGTTATTACCGTTGATGTAACCGTGGAACGGATCCAGCAAGTTCCCGGGCCATTTGTAAACTTCGCCCGTCAATTCCTTGGTCTGCAAAATGTAATACGGCAAAGCGCTACAAGCTACAGAATATCCGAGATAAGAATCAACAGCTTTTCGGAACCAGATCCCGACCATTTTTATTTTGTATCATTCCCAGAAGGTTTTCTTGCCCAAAACCCCTTTTACCTTTCGTTGAATGAGGCCGGCCTCATTCAAAGTCTGAACCTTCCGGTGGACCCTGCAAAGGCCTTAATTAGTGCAGCCGAAACCAGGCACGTATTAGCAACAGCCGGCATTGAAACGTTTAACCATTTCATTGATTTTAACCTACAGGAGCGAATCGACACCATTTTAGAACGGGTTCAGATTGACACACTGATGGTTACGCGGCAAACCTTGCGCCGGAGTATGGTCGAAAAATCGCCTGAAGCCCGCGCAAGAGAAGTTGCAGAACACATCCTGCGGATCCGGGAAAAAAGGTTTGCAGTAATCACAGGTTACGCAGAAATTGCGTATTCGAAAGAGGCTCTTGAATTTATGTTCACCGAGCTTGGGAAACAGGAGCAGGCATATCTGGAGTTGTTCAGGGGGTTAACCTCGGTTCAACAGATGCAATTCCGTTACACCTTTATACCCTCGGCAAGTAGTCGAAACGAAGCTTACACTTTATTTTATTTCAGCGAACGCGACGGAGTTCTGTTAGAACCCCATCGCGATGCACTTGCGGTAAATATAACCACCCAAAGCCAAAAAACCACTGAAGCTCTTTCTCAATTTACCCAACAAACGCTTACTCCCAATTCTCCTCCCTTTGGTTTTGTTTACCGCATCCCCGAGAGCGCCAATGTAGTAATCCGTACCGGTAATATCCTGAGGGCCAGCTCCAGGATGCTGATAAACCAATTTGGTGTAATTGCAACCTTGCCCATTCAAAATGCCGAGATCGAATTTCACCCAAATACCGGGTCTATCAGAAGTATCGGGACTAAGAGGCTCCAGCCCGATTAAGGTAATTTTTGTGTAATAAATAAGGCGTTCTGCTTTGGCATTATTTTTAATTAGTTTCGGATGAAATACATAATTTTAACCGGGTCAAGCAAAGGGTTGGGAGAAGGAATCGCTTTGGCACTGCTTAAAGAGAGTCACCACCTGATATGCATTTCCCGTACACATAACGACCATTTGCAGCAATTGGCAGAGGCTAATAACCTTACCGCAACTCAGATACTTTTCGACCTTGGATTTACCGACGAACTGCCATTGCTTGTTACCGGGATTTTTGAACAAATCAGGGTGGATGTCGCCAAAGGCGTTTATCTGATTAATAACGCCGGAGTGATAGAGCCGGTAAACCGTTCCGAGTACAATACCGTCGGAGAAATAGACCGTCACCTGAGGATCAATCTTATGGCACCCATGGTCCTTTCGGGGGCCTTTATAAAGCATACATGCGATTGGAAGATTCAAAAGCGGATTCTGAATATATCATCAGGAGCTGCCGTAAACCCTTACGCGGGCTGGAGCGCCTATTGCTCCAGCAAGGCCGGCCTGAATGTATTTTCAAGTTGCGTGGCCCAGGAACAGCAAAATCAGCAGTTCCCCGTCGAGATTATGAGCGTTGCCCCCGGCATCATCGATACCCGAATGCAAGAAGTCATCAGGGCTACGACCAAGGAACAATTCGCGCTTCGCCAGAAATTCGTTGACTTCAAAGAGTCGGGGCAACTGGAAGCTCCGAAGATGACCGGAAAAAAAATTGCGGAGCTGCTGTTTTCAAAAGATTTTGTAAATGGCGGCTTCATCGACCTGCGAAGCAAAGGATAGCCACTCAAGACCAGTTTTCAATTCCAAAACCGAAAGGTTGGCAAATGGCTACTGGAATCATTCTTTTTTTATAAAATATCCTTTTGATGGATTATCCAAGGCGGCTTGGCATGTATAATTTTGAGTAAAAAATCTATCTTTGGGGATTACATTTAAAGAGCTTTGATTTTATAATATTTAAAATGTGATTTTTAATAATTCAGAGTAATAACCTAATTCGATGATTATGAAAATTTGCAAAGGTTTATCCGAATTTGAACAAGCCTCCTACGATTGGATGGCAAAAAATGGTGTGCTGCTTCTACGGCTGAGCATGGGTCTGATCTTTTTCTGGTTTGGATTCCAGAAGTTTTTTCCAGGTGTCAGCAGCGCCGAAAACATTGCCACCCGCACCATAGAAGTGGTTTCATTCGGGTTGGTTTCAGAACCGATAGCCATGCCGATTCTTGCTGCATGGGAGGTACTCATAGGCCTGGGGTTTCTAACCGGCTGTTTTATTCGCATAACTTCCCTCTTGCTTTTTCTTCAGATGATTGGAACATTTGCACCACTTTTCATTTTTCCAGCCGAAACCTTTTCAAAAGTCCCTTTGGTGCCAACCATCGAAGGACAGTATATCATCAAAAATCTGGTTTTTATAGCAACCGGTATGGTTATCCTGGCCTATTACCAAGGTAGGGTTATACGATTGGAAAAGAAAAACAAGGAAGGCAATAAGCCGCCCTGCTGCCATTAGAGTTTGAATCTCCCAAAAGGATTTGGACTGATATCGGGTGGTGAATTTACCACATGGTCCTCGACAGGTGTTTTTGAAAATCTTTAAAACACCTGTCATTGTTTTTTAGCCAACATTTCTTTTGTTGACAAAAGTCCGCATGCTGCAAGTATATCCTGTCCGCGCGACTTGCGTATGGTTGTGATGATTCCTTTCTTTTCGAGGGCTGTTTTGAACTCCTCCATGGTTTCAGCATCGGGCGATTGCAGCGGGGTTGCAGGCACAGGGTGAAAGTGCAGCAGATTGATCCGGCAACGAATGCCATTCAATATTCTGGCCAGTTCCTTCACATGGTCTGGGCTGTGGTTCAGCCCTTTGAAAACGATATATTCAAAGGAAACACGACGCTGCTTGCTTAAAGGAAAACTTCGGATCGTATCCAAAACCTCTTTCATTGTATAGACGTTTCCAATGGGCATAAGCTGCCGCCTTTGGTCCTCGAATGGTGAGTGCAGGCTCACTGCAAGATGGCAGGCGCTTTGCTCCAGAAAGGTTTTCATTGCCGGAACAATTCCAATGGTAGAAACCGTAATCCTTCCCGGACTCATTCCAAAACCGTAGTCTGCCGTAAGTATTTCAAGACTTTGCATCACATTCTCGAGGTTGTCGAATGGTTCGCCCATACCCATAAAAACGATGTTGGTAAGTTTGCGCCATTCGGGCAAACTGCGGACCTGGTTAAGTATCTCTGTTGTTGAAAGGTTTCCCTGAAATCCTTGTTTGGCGGTCATACAGAACAGGCAACCCATCTTGCATCCAACCTGGCATGATACGCACAGGGTATGCCGGCTTCTTTCGGGAATGTAGGCGGCCTCAATAAACTTTCCGGTCGAGGCACGAAAAAGGTACTTTTTGGTGCCATCGGCCGAGGTTTGCACTTTTTCGGGTGCAGACAAGCCCATAACAAAATTGTTGGAAAGCACCTCGCGCACCTTTTTCGAAAGGTTGGTCATTTCTTCGATGCTGTTTACCTCCTTTTTGTAAAGCCAGTCGGCCACCTGGGCTGCAGTAAACCGGGGCAAATCAAAGGATTTTGCAACCTCCCCGAGTTGCGGAAGGGTCATTCCAAACAGCGCTTGAGGGTTTTCTTGCATGTCGAAATGTTTTTCAGTGGTTAAAAGCATAGATTTTCACCAAACCCGAACTTGTGTTAGATTAGCAAAACGGCATTAGAAAAATATCTCAGCAATTACTTTTTCGAAAGGCACACCCTTTTCAATGAGCAGGTCGCGCACATCGACAACCATTTCGGCGCTGCCACAGAGGTAATAATTTAACGAAACATTGAGGTCTGGCCACTCTTCGATAAATTTCAGCACCCTGCCGTAAAAGATACCTTCCGTTTTTTCGCGTGTACAGGTAGGAAAATATCTGGTACCCATCGATTGCCGGAAGTGCTCCATAAAATACAAACCACTGGCGAAACGATTGCCCTGGATCAACATTTTGTTCTCACCAAGCCCGGAGAAAAACATGCTCGCAAAGGGGGCAATCCCGGTACCGGTTGCCACCCATACCGCAGGTTGCTCGTCGCAAACGAATTTTCCGAAGGGAGGCGCTACCAAAATCGTGTCGCCGGGCCTTAGGAGGGCAAGGTCAGGGGTAAGCTTCCCCGAAGGCTTTACGGTATATAAAATCCTGACCAGCTTCTCTCTGTTGCCGCTCGCAATGCTGTACAGCCTGGGTTGGTCACTTTCACCCAGGGAGAGGCCTATTACCTGTCCGGGCAAAAAATCGAAGGCACGCTCAAAGCTGAGGATAAAAGCTTCGGGCGCAACCATTTCATTGGATATGATTTTTACTGGAAACAAATTCAACAGTTTATAATTTGAAAACCAATTAATAAATGAGCAGTTCTGCTTTGCTGTAATGCTGTAATAAGTGATATTTTGAAGGCAAAATTAACAAGTAAAATGCCTTGTCGGCTTTTAAAATGCATTTTGCAAGAATTCAACCAACTGCAGCCCCATAAGACAGTACAGGCTGATAACTTAGGAAAAATGAATTTTCATGTGTATCTATATCCTTGTACATGGTAATGGTTATTAATTTATAATTTTACCATGTTTTTTCATTTGCCCAATCATGCTTGTACGTATTTACCCTGAAAACCCAAACCAGCGCCAGATAGATCAGGTGGTTGACTGCCTGCGCTCCGGCGGTGTAATTATTTACCCCACCGACACGGTTTATGCCATTGGTTGTGATATTTATCAGATTAAAGCTGTGGAGCGGGTAGCCCAAATCAAAGGGATTAAAGTTGAAAAGGCAAATTTTTCGCTCATTTGCTACGATCTGAGCCATATCAGCGATTTTACCCGTCCATTCAGCACCCAGGTTTACAAGGCCATGAAAAAAGCGCTTCCCGGGCCGTTTACTTTTATTCTGAATGCCAGCAATCAGGTGCCCCGCCTGTTTCAAAGCAAAAAGAAAACCATTGGAATCAGGGTACCCGACAATTCTATAGTCCGTCAGGTAGTTAAAGAACTTGGAAATCCCATCATTTCAACTTCAGTTTATGATGAGGATGCCTTGATAGAGTATATTACCGATCCATTGCTGATATATGATAAATACCGCAACCAGGTTGATCTGGTCATAGACGGCGGTTTTGGCGACAACCAGGCCTCTACGATTGTTGACTGCACCGGCGAAACAATGGAAGTGGTACGGCAGGGCAAGGGAGACTTTGATTCCATGGTTTAACCGGAAATTGTAATTTTAAAAAATGATTGCAAAAAACCTTTACAAGGAAATTTTAGACCTAAAGGTTTCTGAACAAGAGGTTTTCGACACCCTTTGCAGCCACAATAATTTGCGAATTGAGCGTATTATTAGCAAAGGACAGGTTACCCCACCCGATGTTTGGCTGGATCAGGAAGACCACGAATGGGTTATCCTGTTGCGTGGAAAGGCGACCATTGCAATGGATTACGGCCTGAAAGTGAATCTGAAATCCGGCGATTATTTTTTTATCCCGGCTGGTCAAAAACACCGTGTTACATTTACCAGCAAAAAGCCATTTTGTGTCTGGCTGGCTGTACATTTCA
>DATIKH010000145.1:0-3664 GCA_035477775.1 Bacteroidales bacterium
TCATTTGCTTTATTCATCATCAGGATTTTTTAAGTTACACCCCGGCCCACCATGACCACCCTTCTTCGACTAACCTCCGCCCGGGCAAACGGATTTTAACCCCTGCATGGGTTTAGGTCAACAATTATACGAAATTGGGCTTGTTTTGTATCCTGTTGAATGTAAATTTTTTGAACTTTTTGCAAAACAGCCTTTCAACCCCAGCTGGGCAGTATGATATTGACCATGGTAGTTGCCTGTGCATCCTGTTGGCAAGGGCTACGGAAGGGTAAAACCACTCTTACCAACTGCCGCACCTAATGAAAGACAACAAAGCTGTCAAAGGGCCTTTTAACAAACAACCCATAGCCTGGGGGGTTAAATGGCCCTCCACGTTCTTCATTTCCAAAATTTACCACCAGATACCTTCAGGTAAGTTGCCAATTTTTCAATTTTGTAAGCCCCCCCTTCAGCCATTTAAAATTAGTTTTGCCCCGCACCCCCCTGCCCCTCCGATTGGTTTGGGTGGTAATCGAAAATTGCATATATTAGCAAATCGCCCAGGACGACTTTGCCCGGGCCGAATTTTGCAAAAAAGTGCAGTTTTTTCCACTGTTCAAAAACACCATGCTGTATGTCGAAACACGGAACCATAAGGAGATACACCCTTGAAATAGAAAAAATCAGACGTGGACATTTTCCATCCTTTCAGGACATTAAAAATTACCTTTTTGAACATGGTTTTGAAATCGGCGACAGGACAATTCAACGGGATATAGAGCAAATACGGTTCGAGTTTGGCATTGAAATCAGGTACAACCGCGATAAAAACGGCTATTACCTTGACTACGAAACCAGTTTAAATATTGAATCGTTTTTTCGCTTTCTTGAAATTGTAAATACTGCAGAACTGCTTACCGAAAGCCTGCTTGAAAGCAAGGACGCCTTAAAACATATTTCTTTCGATACCGGTGGCGGATTGAAAGGAGTTGAAAACCTGAAGCCACTTTTAGTAGCCATTAAGAATAACCGGAAAATTTCATTTACGCATTATAACTTCCAAACAGAAATATCAAGAGAATTTAACCTGAACCCTTATCTTTTAAAAGAATATCAAAACCGGTGGTATGTGGTTGGCGTCGTTGCCGGATTCAACGAATTCAGGACCTTTGGTATCGACCGGATTGAAAACCTTGAAATAAAAGCAGAAACATTTAAACCCGACAAAAGCCGAAATCCGATTGAAATATTTAACCAGACCATAGGCTTGATTTATACTGAAAACCCTGTACAGAAGATTGTTTTATCGTTTACGCCAATACAGGGAAAATATATTAAAACATTGCCATTTCATTCTTCTCAGAAAGTTTTGATTGATGACGAAAAGGAATGCCGGATTTCACTTGAAGTTGTTCCAAATTATGAGCTAACCCAACAGATTTTAAAGCATGGTGAAACCATAAAAGTTGTTGAACCACAATGGTTGGCAGAACAAATTAAGGGCATTTTAAATAGAAGTTTGGAAAAATATTAATATCCTGTTACCTTTCTTTCCTGATGTGGTTTTGCTAAAAGTGCAGGCCTGGCTTATTAATACGAATTCAGATCTGAACGAAACCACCACGAAATTCTTTCCGAAACCAAAGCCTGTTTAAGACTGTTTTTAAGTTTTAAAACCACTTCGTCATTCTTTGGCGAAGCGACTAAGTACTTTTGCTTCAAAACTTTAAATATTTATAGCTATGGAAGCAAAAAATTCAGACTTAAAAAACGACTTTCTTTACAAACAGTCTATTCTCGAAAACGCAAGAAAGGTTTTAAAGCAAGAGTTTATTGGGATAGATAAAATCATTGACGAAACAATTGATAACGTCAGCAGTTGGTACTTTCTCCCCGAAATACAGGAAAAACCGGTTGTTATCAACTTATGGGGGTTGACAGGTGTAGGCAAGACCTCTTTGGTCAGGCGTTTGGCAGCGTTGCTTGACTTTGAAGACGCATTTTACCGATTCGACCTGGGCGAAAAAAACGGCATCTTTTCGTTTAGAGACTCCCTTGACGAATTGTGCGAAAACAATAATGCTTCACCCGTAATAATTGCATTGGACGAATTTCAGCACAGCAGAACAGTTAAAGGCCCTTTTCGTCAGGAAATCGAACACGACAAAAACCGCCTGATATGGGAAATGATTGATTCGGGAAAAATTCAGTTTGTGGATTGGAAAAGGGATATATGGAAATTCGAGGAGCTTTTAAACAAATTACAGCACCTCGTGAGGGCCGGTGTTGAAGTAGAAAAGGGTGTGGTAGTCAAGAAGGCTGAATTGCACAGCAAAGAAATAAAGGCTTACTTTCAGAGATGCGAAAAGGTGTTTTTTGTACCGGCGGAAGAATATGAAACGATTCTTGATTTTGCAGGAGAACAACTTGGACTTCACCTGAAACAGGATGTAGAAAAATTACTGCTGTCGTTCTCCGCCCATGAAACAATCGTGTTTTTAAGAAAGGTTCTTAAAGCAGGGAAAAGACCTACCACAAAAAGTTTCACAAAAGCATTGATTTTCGTGATCGGAAATCTAGACGAAGCCTATGCTATGAGTGATAATTTTAGCACGGATATTGATGCGGACGAATTCAATAAATTATCCTTAAAAATAACTGTTCCTAAAATTAAAAGGGCGTTGCAAAACCGTTTCAGGAGCGAACAGATTGCCCGACTGGGAAACATTCATATCATTTACCCTGCATTGGATAAGCGTTCCTATCAGGTAATTATTAAAAACGAACTTGAACTGTATGCTCAGAGTTTGTCAAATTCATTTAAGATCAGTGTGGTCTTTGACAACTCAATACATGACGTTATTTACAGCGAAGGGGTTTATCCTGCTCAGGGTGTTCGTCCTGTTTTCACTTCGATTCATCAAGTGCTAAAAAGCAAAATCAGTTTCTTTTTTTCTGCTGTTTTCTTGAAATCATTGGAGGTGGACAGCATGATTTTTTCAATAAAGAACAACAAACTGGCGTGTGATTACCGCAATAAACTACAAACTGTTTATTCTTTAGAAACAGAAACAACAACCACGCTGGAAAAAGTTCGTCAGCCCAAGAAAGATGATTTGCAAGCCATTACGGCAGTACACGAAAGCGGTCATGCCGTTTTATCAATTGCTTTAATGAAAACTTTTCCAGAGGTTATTTATTCAATTACCACCGATTCCGACACCCAAGGGCTCGTGTATTCAAGCTTCGAATGGAGATACATCTCCCGGAAGGAAATGATTCCCAGAGTTGCAATGATGTTGGGCGGATATGTTGCAGAAGAATTGATTTTCGGGAAAGAAAATTTAACAACCGGAGCTTCGAGCGATATCGAAAAAGCAACAGCCTTTTTGTCAGATATGTATAAAAGCAACGGTATGGGCCAAACTCCGATAAAATACAGCATACCGACAAAAGAGTCAAATGGCTCGTACCACCAGTATTACGAGATTGAAGAGGAAGTCAAAAATGCGATTGAAGAAGCCAGGCAGTTGGCAGAGCAAACACTGCAAAGAGAACAAAAGCTCTTGCTTTCGCTATCCGATTTTTTATGTGATAACAGAATGCTTCGTAAAAACGACATAAAGCGAATTGCAGAAAGGGACATGTCGTGCAATTTGGATATTATCGAAGGCGGTGGTTGCAC
>DATIKH010000146.1:0-9216 GCA_035477775.1 Bacteroidales bacterium
TTCCAGAACTTCAGCCAATGATGGTTGACCCCAAAGCCGGCTTTGAAAGTTTCTGCCCTCCCAGAAAGACTGGGGCAATGTTTCGCGGCTTTTATCGGTAATGCTTTTGAGCCTTGAACCGTAAATATTTTCCAGACCCCGTGCTATAGCGCCAATAAATGCATGGTTGCCGGCAGCATGTACCTGAATGACCAGATGTCCGTCGTAATGGTCGATGATGATTCCAGGCAAATGGTCTCCCTCACCATGAACCAGCCGGTAAACATTGGTGTGCGTATTTTCGGCCAGACCTGCAGTTTTTCTCAAAAGGTAAGCCTTCTCCAGTTTCTTTGTCCAGAAGGCCTCATCAAGTACAAGAGGTCTTTCAGGCGGGAAGGCCATTAACCTTACGGCAATGGTGGCATCCTGATATATGCCCGTTCCGAGGTATTCGTTGTTGCAACTGAAAACCTCCACAACGGCTCCATCCTCCAAGCCATCAGGCTTGCTTTTTATGGCTCCGCTGAACACCCAGGGATGAAAACGCCTCAGGGAAGCGTCTTTGCCAGGCTTTAATACTATTTTAACGGGGGTTTGCATTTCAGGGTGCAAAAATAATCATTCAAAAGTTATTAGGGAGTCAAGGGGACTTTTGTCAATGTTTTATTTTACACCCGCATTGCATCCATGGCACTTCTACTACAGCATCCCAAATCATTATGATAAAATCGAAAGGCTTCATGCGGATATACTCGCATGAAGCCCTAAAACCTGGTAAAGGTATTTAATTGAATGCCTGGTCTATCATAATCTAACCCCAAACCTCAAAGCCAAAAATTCAATTTTTCCTTCTAAATTATCTGTTTGTGAAAAACCTGGTGCACGCACCCTGGCCTCATATTCGTACGTTCCTAACCCAAAGTAATCAATAGAAAATGAAAACCTTTGATTAAAAATTATACCTGCCCCTAAACTGAATCCAAAGTTATTGGTTGGATCAAATTCCATGGTCATGCTTTGCCCAAGGATTGTGGCTTCTAAATTGGTGATATTTAAAAAGTTCCATGCCAATCCCACATTTGCAAACAATCCGATTCTGTCATTCAACTGGTTGGTATGTTTAAACCCAGCTGTAATAGGAATATTCATGAATCTATGATATTTGATATCAGGTCTTACTCCGGTCATAATTACAATTTCTCTCTCAAATTCCTCTTTCACATCATTTTGCAGACCGTGGTAATTTAAATCAAAACCATAAAAGAATTCCAAACCCTCTACAAAGAATGGAAGGAAGTGTTTAGCCCCGATACTGACTCCAAGCGCTGCACCAAATGCATTTGGGTCAAGAATATCATCTGAGCCAAAATCGGAACCGGGAATTGCTGTTCCTACATGAACGGAAAAACTGCCTTGAGAATAAGATTTCGCTGGCCCCATGATGCATAACATCAAACAAAATGCAATAACCATAAAGTTTTTCATTGTTTTAAAATTTTAATTAAACAAACATTAAAGATTAAACTATACAAACCAAATGGTAGAAAATTATCGAATGTAATATTGTGAATGCTTTTTTGTTGCCAATCCAAATATATGAAATTTTGCTCAAAACCAAAACTCTAAATATGCGATTAATGTAAATGTGCGTTGCCGAGGTAGTTATTTTTTATAAAATGTACCCTCCTAGCGAGCAAACGGCCTATAATTGCTGAAAAACAAAAAAATTAAGATGTTATAGCACTTTTTCTGAATGTTGGTTTATACCCTACAAAAAACAATGGAATAGGATGAAATACATCAGATTAAAAAAACTGCTATAAGAAATTGGTAAACGCTTTTTATTATTCTTTCCTGCTCAACCAAAGTACCCATTCCTTGGCAGTCCAGTAGCTTCTTTCAGGATATAAGCCTGTTAAAAAAGCAAGAGCATCCGACCTGAAGGATTGTAAGTTTGACAGAAGAAAGTCTTTTATTGTTAATGCATTTTTTAAATTTAATCTGTTGGTCAGGAGTACTTTATCCTTTACGTTTCCAATCAATTTTATGGCGTTGTAACAGGTTGCCGGGTCGGGTACGGACAACATTGCGGCTAAAATTTCAATTGTATCATCCGAAAGGTCAATGTTTTCGACTTTCAACTCTCTTAACAAGGCGTTGCTTTTATCCCTAAGAGTAGTATTCCATGGGTTTATTGTGCCTATTAACAACAGCTCAAGGTCTCTGAATTCTTCAGTTACTGAATTCTTTGAAAGCAAGGTGGGTTTGATTTTCAGATTTTCAATGAGTCTTTCTAATTCAATCTGAAGAACAGTATCTTTAAGCAAAGAGGTAAATCTGTTTTCGGGAAATTCCCTTACTATTACAATTCTTTCGGTTTTTGACCAATCAATGTTTCCCGTCAAAAACGCTTGCAAATCACCTGGAAAAATCAACGACATGGCATGCTTGAATCCCATACCGGTGAGAAAAGCAGCGCAGGCATAGGAGGTTTTCAAATCAACTCCCGTTTTATTTAAATAATGGTCTCTAAATTCTTCCTTTGTCCCATTCCAACCCCAAACTTCAAATTTGTCCAAACCTTGGGAAAAACTAGCGGAAATATTTAAAACCAGCAAAAGATTACATATTAACAATGCCTTCATTCATTTCTTAAGTTTAAGTAAATAACGAATGAGGCCAAATTCTACCAAGACATTTAACCCCAACCTTCCTTAAGATTAAAATAAAACCAAATTGATATATTCGATTCCAGCCTATCAAAGCTACGTTAAATAATTTAAAACCGAAAATTGACCAACCTAAACTATCATAAAACGAGAAGGTGGTTAGAATGAAATTTTACTTTATTTTGCTAATGCTAAATCGATTGAGATATTCGGAGAAACATGAACATCTACTGGTTGATAATCAGGTTCATTCCCAATGGGATGTAATGTGAGAATATCATGGTGGAGCAGTTTTGATAACCAGAGGTTCATTCGGTTATCATAAAACCTCTTTGGAATAAATGTTTAAAAAGAAAATTACAGAATTATTTCACTTAAATACCACCCATAATTAACCTACTATGAATACATACCCAAAAATAGGCATACGGCCTACCATCGACGGCCGCCTGGGAGGCGTAAGGGAGTCGCTGGAGGCTCAAACCATGGGCATGGCCAGGCGTGCTGCCGACTTCCTATCAACTCATCTCAAATACCCCAATGGCCAACCCGTAGAATGCATCATTGCCGACACCTGTATAGGCGGTGTTAGAGAGGCAGCAGCCTGTGCCGATAAGTTTGGGCGCGAAAATGTTGGCGTTTCGCTAACCGTAACCCCCTGCTGGTGCTATGGAAGCGAAACTATGGACATGAACCCCTATATTCCGAAGGCCATTTGGGGTTTTAACGGTACCGAGCGCCCTGGTGCGGTCTATCTGGCAGCCGCGCTGGCAGGGCACAATCAAAAGGGCCTGCCAGCCTTTGGTATTTACGGACGCGATGTTCAGGACAGCACGGATACCAGTATCCCTCACGACGTACAGGAAAAGATTCTCCGCTTTGTGAAAGCAGGTTTGGCGGTATCCATCATGAAGGGCAAGTCGTACCTCTCCATGGGAAGCGTATCGATGGGGATTGCCGGTTCTATTGTTGATGAACATTTCTTCCAGAATTATCTCGGAATGCGCAACGAGTATGTGGATATGACCGAGTTTCTTCGGAGAATGGACGAAGGAATTTACGATAAGGAGGAGTTCAAACGTGCTCTGGTTTGGGTAAAAGCCAATTGCAAAGAAGGAAAAGACTACAATGCAAACCCTAAAAGCCGAGAACAGAAAGATGCTGAATGGGAGAAGGTGGTGAAGATGGCCATGATTGCCCGCGACCTAATGATAGGAAATCCTAAGCTGGCCGGCATGGGCTTCGGCGAGGAAGCCAACGGACACAACGCAATTTTAGCTGGGTTTCAGGGTCAGCGACAGTGGACCGATTACCAGCCCAATGGTGATTTCCTGGAGGCCATGCTTTGTTCCTCTTTCGATTGGAACGGAACCCGTGCACCTTACCTTGTTGCCACCGAGAACGACTCGCTGAATGGGGTGTGTATGCTGTTGGGCTACCTGCTCACCAACCGCACCCAGATGTTTTCCGACATTAGAACTTATTGGAGCCCGGAGGCCGTAAAGAGGGTGTCGGGCCTTGCACCCGAAGGGGCAGCCGCCAACGGTTTTATCCACCTGATCAACTCAGGGGCTTCGGCTTTGGATTTTTGCGGACAGAAGCAGGAGCATGGTGTACCGGCAGTTAAACCATTCTGGGAGATCACCCCGGGCGAAGCGGATGCTTGTCTGAAGGCAACATCGTGGTGCCCTGCCAACAGGGGCTACTTCAGGGGAGGGGGTTTCTCGTCGGAGTTCCTAACCAAAGGTGGAATGCCTATAACGGTAACCCGCATAAACCTGATAAAAGGCCTTGGGCCGGTACTTCAAATAGCAGAAGGATTCACCCTTGAGCTGCCTGAGCACATGAACCAGGTCCTCACCGGCCGCACTGACCCCACCTGGCCAACAACATGGTTTGCTCCGAGGCTAACCGGCAAAGGGCCATTCAAAGATGTTTACTCGGTAATGGCCAACTGGGGCGCCAACCACTGCTCGTCGAGCTATGGGCATATTGGCGCCGACCTTATCACGCTCGCTTCCATGCTACGTATTCCCGTGTGTATGCACAATGTTGATGAGGACAAGATTTACCGGCCATCGGCATGGAGCGCACATGGTATGGATAGTGAAGGCTCCGATTACAGGGCTTGCAGTAATTATGGCCCCCTTTACGGCTGAAAAGCTTTTGTGTATTGCGACCAAAGTTTGCGTGGTTTCATAGCTGACTAAAGTTTAAATAATGGCTAAATGGCAAATGTGTGCTTCAGGTTTTAGCAAATTAAACTATGGGAGAAAGAAACATCCTGGTTCTCGATTGCGGGGCCACCAATGTGCGTGTGGTAGCTGTTAATGAGCATGGTCGCGTGGTGGCTCAAAAGGCATTGCCTAACAACACCCGTCCAGATCCCAATTATCATCAAGGTTTGATTTGGGATGTGGATGAAATCTGGCGAAAATTCACCCAATGTTCCCTGGAGGTATGCAATAGCATTGACCGCAACAGCATAGCAGCCATAACCATTACCACTTTCGGGGTAAATGGCGCACCAGTTGATTCCAAAGGAAATCTTCTATACCCAGTAATTTCGTGGCAATGTCAACGCACAGTTCCCATAATGGATGGCATTGGGAGGTATATTGACCCTCAGCGACTTTATGAGCTTTCGGGGGTAGGCAGTTTCCACTTCAATACCATAAACACGCTTATTTGGCTTAAGGAGCACAGGCCAAAGGTTCTTGATAGCATGGAAGCATTCCTGTTCATGCCCTCAATCTTTATCCACAGACTCACAGGCAACATTGTAAACGACACAACCATGTTGGGAACATCCATGCTCACGGATATCAGAAAAGGTGAGCTGTCTCACGAGATCCTTTCGGCCACAGGTCTTCCAAACCGCTTTGCAACTATAGGAACGCCAGGCACTATCGCAGGTAAATTAACATCGCAGTCTGCCTCGGAACTGGGTGTTCCCAAAGGAATACCTGTTGTCCTTGCCGGGCACGATACCCAATTCGCACTTATCGGATCAGGGGCAGGTATCAACGAGGTAGTTCTGAGCTCCGGGACCTGGGAGATACTCATGGCCAGGGTTCAAAACCTTTGCACCAGCCAGCAGGCTATGCGCGCGGGCATTACCAACGAACAGGATGCGCTGCCAAATGTATTCAATACCGGAATCCAGTGGCTCGGCTCGGGCGTATTAGAGTGGATTAAGAGGTTGCTATACCCGGCGGAATTGGCCAAGAGCCCCAATCATATTTATGATTTGATGATTGAAGAGGCTTCCAAGGCATCATCCGATGGGATTGAGGTGAATATTGATTTTGGCAATATACACGGAAGCATCTCGAATTTAGGGCTACATGCCACCCGAGGTCAGATTTACAGGGCCACTTTGGAA
Organism: Bacteroidales bacterium; assembly: GCA_035477775.1. GTDB lineage: Bacteria > Bacteroidota > Bacteroidia > Bacteroidales > UBA7960 > UBA7960. The sequence goes on from DATIKH010000146.1 coordinate 6,034, forward strand.
GCCCTGGCCTTGAAAACAAGCCAAAGCCTTGATTATTTGAAGGAATTGGGTAGTTTTGAAGCCAGATCGGTGATCGTAGTTGGAGGCGGAGGACGCAACAGGCTTTGGAACCAGCTCAGGGCAAATGCTTTAGGCATACCGCTCAGGATTGTTAAAGAAAGCGAATGTACGGTTATCGGAGCTGCTATGTTCTCTCAGGCAGCCGTTGGAATCCATCCGACAATCCACGAAGCCATAAATGCCCTTAAACCAGAGTACGAAACAATTTATCCTGACAATCAGAGCAGCTAATGGAAAAATCTTCAAAATTGATTCAAATTTAATCTTTCGATATTTAACTTTCGACAAATATTATGATGGAACAACATCTTTTACATGCCTTTGATGAACCCCGGAGTATCGCCAAAATGATTTCGGAGGTGCAGGAAGTTGCCGGTTATCTATGGGCCAAGGGATGGTCAGAAAAAAATGCAGGCAATATTACCCTTCGGCTTCCTCAGAGAGTAAGGGAATCACTAATTAGAAACTCCGGGACGGATTCTTTGGATTTCTCTGTTCCTCAGCTTGCATCCGCCTGTTTCTTTGTTACATGCACAGGCAAACGCATGCGCGATATTGCAAAAGATCCACTTGCCAACTGCATTTTCGTTCAGGTAAACTCCAATGGCGATGGATACGAAATAGTGTCACTTGCAGAGGATACCCTAAAACCCACATCCGAGCTCCCTTCGCACCTTTCGATCCACAACATGTTGGCAAAAAGGGGCACCGGCGAAAATGTCGTGCTTCATACCCATGCAACAGAGTTGGTGGCTCTTACCCAGTTTTCCGGAATAAAAAGCACTGAGAGCCTAAATAAAATATTGTGGGGCATGCATCCCGAAACTATGGTATTCATCCCAAAAGGAATTGGCTTTGTTCCCTACCTGCTGCCAGGTACACTCCAAATCGCAGAGGCCACTATGGAGGAGTTCAAAAAGCACGATATCGTGCTTTGGGAGAAGCATGGCGTGTTTGCTATTGGTAAAAATGTTTTGGACACCTTCGACAACATTGATATCGCCAGTAAATCGGCCAGTATATGGTTTCAATGCCGTGCTGCGGGCTTTGAGCCTGAGGGACTCACCGAAAAACAACTTGACGAGCTCATGGAACTGGTGAAAAAATTTAATATTGTGGAATAGGCTGGCCACATGAGCAGGTAGGGTTCCCTGCAGCGTCAAGCCGGGTTGAAAGTGATTATGGGTTCATAACACCTGCCTCCAAAGGATGCTGATTCACCAGAAAAGGTCAGACAAAGGAAAGAATGATTTTGCATGATGACTACTTAAAAAATAATTTACCACAGAAATACCATAAGACTTTTAAAAAATGAAATCAAAGAACCTCTCCCTGCTAAAGCATGATGGCATAAACTACACCATTCCATTTATTCTGCTCACCAGCCTATTCTTCATGTGGGGATTGGCCAACAACATGACCGACACCCTGCTCGCTGCATTTAGGCGCATCATGAGCCTGACCGATTTCCAAACCTCCTGGATTCAAATTGCATTCTATGGTTCATATTTCTGCCTGGCCATTCCTGCAGCCCTGTTCATAAAACGCTTTTCCTTTAAAGCTGGGATACTTCTTGGGTTAGGGATGTTTATATTCGGCGCTTTGCTGTTCTACCCTGCCAGCCTCACCCAGATGTATGGTCATTTCCTTGCGGCTCTGTTCATCCTTGCTGGGGGGCTTTCGGTTCTTGAAACTACGGCAAACTCATACGTAATTGTTATGGGTTCACCCGAAACCGCAACCCGAAGGCTCAACTTTGCCCAAGCCTTTAATCCTATAGGGTCTATTTCAGGGGTCATTCTCAGTAAGATTTTCATCCTTTCGCATCTGAATCAAGCTACAGAACAGGAGCGTATGGCTATGAGCCCTCAGGAACTGGAAATAATCCAGCAAACCGAGCTATCGGCCGTAATGGGACCATACGTTGGGGTGGCTCTGATTCTTGTGGTTCTTTGGATACTGATTTTCTCAGTAGCGATGCCCAAGGCCTTCGATAGTGAAAAAGGAACCCCATTTGGTGCAACCATGTTGCGCCTTCTGAAAAACCCAAATTACAGGTGGGGGGTCATAGCGCAGTTCTTCTATGTGGGTGCTCAGATTGGGGTATGGTCCTTTACCATCAGGTATGTGATGTATGAACTGGCTGTGAATGAAGCAGAAGCCTCGGAATTTTATTTGGCTGCTTTAATACTTTTCACAGTTTGCCGTTTCATATTTGCAACCATTATGAAGTACTTCAGGGCAGGTACGCTACTCTCCATATCAGCTATGTTGGCTATAATTGCAACTCTTGGCGCCATAGTTGGTTCTGACCACATCGGGGTTATCGCTCTGGTAAGTATATCGGGTTTCATGTCGCTCATGTTCCCTACCATATTCGGGTTAACCGTTCAAGGGCTTGGAAACGACACCAAGATTGGAGGAGCCGGCCTTATCATGGCCATACTCGGAGGCGCAGTACTCACTGCCCTTCAGGGTATCGTCTCAGACCAGACGGGGAGTATCAAGCTCAGTTTTTTTGTTCCCGTTATATGCTTCGTGGTAATTTTGATTTACGGGCTAAAAATGAATAGGGTAAAGGCAGAGTAACAGAACTTCAATTCAGTTTAAAACCTTAATGACGAATTTACCATGATTTCAGAACATTATAATAAAACGGCAAAGAAACAGGCATATCCCAATCGATTGTCATTTCTTTTACCTGCACTTCTTGTACTGTTTTTTTTAACCCCATTAAAATCTTTAGCCACCGCGCCCTTTTCGGTAATTATGGAGAGCAGGCAGGGCAAGGTGATGGTGGCCTTGCACTATGAGGATGCCAGCGAAATGGCCCTGGTGCGAGCCAGATTGGAGCAGGATTTGCCGGCTGTTGAATATGTTTTTATGGATTTGATGGAAAAAGGATTGATTGACGAGGCTTATCCCATATTGGTAATCGAAGCTACCAAGCAATTTGCCGTAACCAACCGTTTTGAGACCCAACCTACCAAAATTTCCCTGGCAGAACAGGTTACATTGGTTTGCAATAATCCCGACATGCCCCAATTCGATCCGCGAACATTAGGGCCAGCTTACGTAATAGAAACTACCACCGGCCTTCTGGATTTTAACGACTTGCTGGCA
>DATIKH010000147.1:0-9188 GCA_035477775.1 Bacteroidales bacterium
TAAGCCGCCTGTTCTCGCCTGCAGGCCTTGATGCACGGGTAGTCCAGAAAACGGCCGTAAGGCTCAACTGGACTCCTGTTAAAAATGCAGAGTCATACACTGTTGAATTCCACGAAAACGAGCAGTTGGATTTTAGCGGTACACCGGTGCGAACAATCACCGGGGTACTGGATGAACAACTACCAATAACTGTTACGGGGTTTGCCGGCGAAACCGGCTATTCGGTACGTGTACGTGCCATAGGACAAGGCATTGACCCATCGAAATGGGTAACGGCCATCTTCCGCACAGACCCCGAACAAATCCTGTTTCCGATGATTCCTGAGGAGGTTACCGCTTTCGGCACAATCATCAGGTGGCCTGCCGGCGAAATCGCAACTTCGATCGTTTTCAATCCGGGCAACATCATCAGGCCGATAACTTCCGAAGAAGTTCAGGCGGGTGTGGCTATTATATCAGGGCTGCTGAGCGAGACAAGCTATACTGCAACCCTGATGAACGGCAACAAGGTAAGGGGAAGTGTAACGTTTACCACCCTTATTGACCTTGCAGGGGCCACAGCCGTTCATCCAACAGATGATCTGGCGGCAATGGTGGCCGCAGCAACTCCCGGAGCTGTACTGGCATTGTTTCCGGGAGATTACACAGCATTTATGGGCGACATCATTATTGATAAATCCATTACCATCCGCGGATTGCGCCCACACGACAAACCCAGGATATTCAACAGGTTTATGATCAGAACCGGCGCCACCGATGCCAACCTGGCTTTTCTAAACCTCGAAATGGTTGGCAACAACTTTACACCGCCCGGCGAAATCTTACCGGGTCAACTTGAGGCCTTCTTTTTCGATGTAGGAACAAATACAGTGAACAATTTCATGTTGTCGGGAATGGTAGTTCGAAACTATTTCAGATCATTGGTAGCCTCGAGAGCTAATTTAGGCAGGATCACCAATCTCACGATCGAAAACAGCGTGATTACGGACATTTTTTGCTCAGGAGGCGACTTTATTGATTTTCGCTCAGGGCATGTGTCAAACCTGATCATCAGAAACAGCACTTTCGACATGGTGGCTACAGGTTTGAGGGCGCCGCAAACTCCTTCGGCTCCGCGGGTGTTTATCAGGCTGGATGGTAACACTAACTGGCCGGGTACCAGCACCAGGGTGGTAATCGAAAACAATACTTTTTACAATGTGTCGCACAACCCGGAGACCCCTGCTGTAGCAGGTAGCAGGATCATAGACATCCGCTATGTGCCTAACGAAAGCACCATCCGCAACAATTTGTTTGTTGGCGCAAGCCCTGATTATACAGCCCACTTTTCGGAAAGGGTTGAAACGGTGCTTCCAACTTTTTCGAACAACAACTATTTCAATGCGCCGAGGTTCCTGGCAGGAGTACCAACGGGAAGTCCGAAATACGACACCTCCAGCCCCACTACCCTCAATCCGGGCTTTGTTAATGCTGATGCCGGAAATTTCAGGGTAACACATGACGACCTCATTTTCAGAAGAGTTGGCGACCCGCGCTGGTTGCCATAGAACCCACAAGGTTTGCAGGGAGAACATACCGGATTCTCCCTGCAAATTTCTCTTGAACCTGCAATTCAAGGCTTAACCGCAAGAAAAGCTATCGCGGGTAACAGGTTCAGGTGATTCAACGATTGAAATTTTCAGATTTCCGGCAAGTTTTATTTTATGTTTTTGTGAATGAAACACATTTTACTTTTTTTATTACTGATTCCGGTAATCGTTACCGCTGAGGCGAACGCCGCCGGTCCAATTGGCTGGGCTTCTGTGAATGCCAACGGGCAGAATGGGACCACCGGAGGTGAAGGCGGAATGGTGGTAACAGTATCGACGCTTACCGATCTGATTGCAAGAACACAGCAAGCTGAACCACTGCAAATTCTTATTGAAGGGATGATTGACTTAAGCCCTATTACTACTTCTTTTGGCCGTTATGTGGTTGTTGAATCACATAAGACCATACAGGGTGCAGGCCCAGGGGCAGGAATCCGAAACGGTGGATTCAGGGTAAGAGGGGGCGAAAGGAACATTATTTTCCGAAACCTGAATATTCTTGATAATCCTGAAGACGGAATTCAACTTAACGGTGAGCTAAGCCACGTATGGATCGACAAGTGCACATTCATGCGAAACAGCGATGGGGCAGTGGATATTACAAACGGAGCCAATTTTATTTCTTTATCCAACAATTTGTTTGCCGAAAGCGATAGGGTGAGCCTTATTGGTTCTTCTGACGATGACCCTTTCAGAGACAGGTATAAAGTTACTTTTCACCACAACTGGTTCAGGCAAACCAATCAGCGACATCCGAGGGTTAGGTTCGGGCAGGTGCATATTTTCAACAATTACTACCAGGGAGTTACTTCCTATGGTATTGGCATTGGCGTAGGCGCACACATTGTGTCGGAAAGCAATTTTTTTGAAGGGGTAAGCAGTCCTTCACGATTTTACGACACAGCGGCCCTTCCTGGGTTTTTCAGAGACAGTGCAAGTGTTTTGCTCAATAGTGGGGCATTTGTATCGAGGCCGGTTGGGCTTAATTGGCGACCGTCTGACCATTACACCTATACCCTCGATCAAGCCAATCTGGTTAAAGATATCGTGATGGCACGTGCCGGCGCTGAACCCATGCCTACAAGGATTGATAAGCCTTTGCCGGCTGAACCTGCTGTTGCGCTCCTGCTCTATCCCAATCCGGGTCGAAACTTCGTAAACCTGATGATGGATCTGCCAGCAGGCGGACATGTGGAAGCCGCTCTGTTTGACTTGACTGGCAGGAAAATCAAGCAGGTTGCTCAGCATCATTTGCCGGCTGGCATTACCCGCCTTCTTATCGAGCGGGATGGACTTCCCGCCGGAATGTATTTCATAAAAGCCACTTTTGAAAACCAAACCATAACCCGCAAACTGATTTTTGAATAATCCTTTCATGAGGCCAAGGCACAAATTTTAACTTAATACCCTTATAAAAATGGAAAAAAAGCGGTTATTTCATGGTTGCAAGCTTATTGTTTTGGTGCTTATTACGACAATCACCTTGGGCGGATGCGCCACACTGGGGAGGAAAACCCAGGTAGTGCCACCCGAAAATCAATGGCACGTTCGCATGATTGATTCCGAAATGCACCGTCGCCCCGAAGCCTGGATGCTCGACTTTGAACGCGAACTCAAATGGAATTATACCCACGGCCTGGTGTTGATGGCTACCCTCAGGGTATGGGAGCTTACCGGCGAGCAAAAATATTTTGACTATGTGCAGGATTATTACGACGCCATGTTGGATGCGCAAGGAAACATCCTGCACAATTTCAACCTTGCCAATCACAACATCGACCACATAAAGCCCGGCATCAACCTGTTCGACTTATACGAACACACCGGCGACCAGCGGTATCTGAACGCCATTCGCATCTTGCGTGAAAAGCTGAGGACTTACCCCCGCACCACCGAAGGCGGGTTCTGGCACAAACGGGTTTATCCCCATCAGCTCTGGCTCGACGGTGTATATATGCATGCGGCGTTTTATGCCCGCTACGGAAAGGTGTTCGGAGATACGGCCGCCTTCAACGATGTACTCCATCAGATTACCCTGGTCGAGAGGGTTACCCGTTGTGAGGAAACCGGCCTGTTGTTCCATGCCTGGGACGAAACCCGCCGCCATCTGTGGGCCGACCCCATCACCGGCCGCTCTCCCAACTTCTGGGGAAGAGCCATTGGCTGGTATATCATGGCGCTGGTTGATGCCCTCGATTATTTTCCGCCCGACCATCGCGGTGTGCCCATCATCAGGGCTACACTCCAACGCCTTGTCGATGCCCTGATCCCTTTTCAGGATTCAACAGGATTGTGGTATCTGGTAGTTGACCAGATGGACAGACCCGGCAATTACCACGAAGCTTCCTCCACCTCCATGTTTGCCTATGCCATTGCCAAAGGTGTAAACAACGGCCACCTAGACCCAAAGTACATGAAGGTTGCCGAAAGAGCCTATCAGGGCCTGCTCGACCACCTGGTTTCCATCGATGAAAACGGCCACATCCATCTGAACCAGATTATTGGCGTTGCAGGTTTGGGTGGCAATCCGGCCCCCTACCGCGATGGCTCGTTCGAATATTACATCAGCGAGCCTATCCGCCCCAACGACCCCAAAGGCGTCGGCCCTTTCATGCTGCTGAGCATGGAAATGGAAAGAGCCGGCCTGCAGAAAACAAGAAGGCCCTGGGAGATCGAAATGATCAGATCCGGCCTGCCGATTACAAGGCGACCGTGAGGGAAAAGAAATTAGCGTAAAAAACCCAAATCCGCCCTGCGCAGAACCAGCATAGCAGGCTTTACAAGGGCGGATTTGGGAAGTTAAATTGAAAATTGCCTGTAAACCAAATTCAGAAAACATGACAATGAAAACTTACTATTTAAAAATGAACCGGATAGTGCTGGCAGCCATTATGTTGCTGGTAGCTTTTACCGGTACGGTAAATGCCCAATGGAGCATTTACGATGGAGGGGTATCGCCCGAAGTGCTTACCCCACGCCCGTTTGTCAGGGCAACCAATCTATTCACCGCTCCTGACGTTTTTGCTGACCATAACGTGATAGTCAGCGAACCTGGCATCCCCACAAACAACCTTTTGAGGATGAGCAACACTATGCCAGCCACCCAATTCTTGTGGAGAATGAACTTTATGTCGTTTGGTACCGATCCTGTACATCCGGCCATTGATGTAACTAACCTCACCGTGGTTATGCGCGTGAGGGGCCATGTCGGCCGCACCCATGCCCTCGACTTCGACATGAATTATAATGGCGAAAGAACAAGGGTTAGCGTAAATACTGCAGACCGATTGGGCCGCATTCGCAACGGCACGGGCACCAATCGCCCCATGCCTGTACCAACCACCGAATGGGTCATTTACCGCTTTGCCATGACAGATACCCAAACGCGTGTATTTGTGAATGAGAATCCGGTACCGGTGATGACCATCACACCTGGAACAGGAGGCGACCGCCACTTCCGTATTGGCGACGGCGCTTCGGGCGAAACCTTTGGAGCCGACACCGATTGGGTAATTTGGGATATCACCGGGGCTTATGCTCCCGGCGAAGGCACGGCAGTGCCGTTTAGCGCCCTAACTCCTGGTTGGGATGTGCGGCTGAGCGACCTGCAGGTTGCCGGAACCCAGGTGGCAGGCTTCCACCCGGCAGTAACCAACTATGAAGTGGTGCTACCGGCCGGAACTGCTACCGCAATACCACAGATTACCGCTACTGCTAATCTTGCTGCAACACCGGTTGCCATTACCCAGGCAACAACACTACCAGGTGTGGCTACTATCACAGTAACCTCCGAAGACGGATTAACCACCCGCACGTATTTAGTTCACCTGCGTGTTGGTTCAGCAAATGCCGATCTTTCGGCTATTACTGCGGGAGGAACTGCCCTTGCCGGATTCGATCCGGCGATTACCACATATGAGATGATATTGCCTGCGGCAACAACAACGCCGCCTACCGTTGCAGCTACCCTGGCCGACATACAGGCCACCATGGTGTTAACCCAGGCAGCAGCCATTCCTGGAACAGCCACCATAGTGGTAACGTCCGACGATAGAACAACCACTAAAACTTACACCATTAACTTCAGGCATCGGTCAACCAATGCCAACCTCTCTGGCATTACCGTGGGAGGAAATGCCCTTGCCGGCTTCGATCCGGCGGTTACTTCTTATGATTTTCCGCTGCCCCTTGCAACCACAACGCCGCCTACTGTTGCAGCTACCCTTGCCGACGGAAGGTCAACCATGGTGCTTACCCAGGCCACTGCAATTCCTGGCTCTGCAACCATAGTAGTAACGGCAGAGGATGGAGCCACAACAAGGACTTACACGATTAATTTCAGACATTTGGGAACCAATGCCAACCTTTCTGGTATAACGGTGGGAGGAATCCCGATCCCGGGCTTTGCTGCAGGAACTTTGGTTTACAATGTTACGCTCCCCTTCGGTACCAACATTCCTCCGGTAGTGGCAGCAACCTTAGCCGATCCCCGCGCAACAATTTCTTCAATTACCCAGGCGACAACCATCCCTGGCACGGCAACGATTTTAGTAACTGCAGAAGATGGTTCTACCACACTCACATACACCGTGAATTTTACCCTTGAACAACTCAACTGGAACTTTTATGACGGAGGCGTATCGCCTGAGGTGCTTACTCCACGACCGTTTATTAGGGCAACGAATATTTTCACCGCTCCAGACGTTTTTGCTGACCATAACGTGATAGTCAGCGAACCTGGCGTCCCTGCAAATAACCTTTTGAGGATGAACAACACTATGGCAGGCACCCAATTCTTGTGGAGAATGAACTTCGCAGCAATTACAGGCCCACCGGAATTTCCGGCAATTGATGTAACCAACCTTACGGTGGTAATGCGGGTAAGGGGCCATGCCGACCGCACCCATGCCCTTGATTTCGACCTGGATTACAATGGAGAAAGAGCCAGGGTAAGCGTAAACACAGCCGACCGATTGGGCCGCATACGCAACGGTACAGGTACCAACCGCCCCATGCCTGTTCCAACCACGGAATGGGTGATTTATCGTTTTGCCATGACCGATACCCAAACCCGCGTGTTCGTAAATGAAAATCCGGTGCCTGTATTGACCATTACTCCGGTAACTGAGGCAACGAACCGCCACTTCCGCATTGGCGATGGCGATACCGGACAGACATTTGGAGCAGATATTGATTGGGTTATCTGGGATATTACCGGTGCGTTTGCTCCCGGCGAAGGTTCGCGCGTACCGTTTGAAACAATTACGCCACAGTGGGATATAAGGTTGACTGACCTAAGTGTTGCGGGGACGACAATCACCGGTTTCCACCCGGCAGTAACCAACTATGAGGTAGTGTATCAGGTGGGTACAACCGAAATTCCACAAATAACTGCCTCTGCCATGCCTGGAGCTACCGTTGCAATTACCCAGGCCACAACACTACCTGGTGTAGCAACCGTAGCAGTTTCTTCGCCAGATGGTTTAACCACGCGCACATATTTAGTTCACCTGCATGTTGTTTCGACCAACGTCAACCTTTCGGCAATAACTATAGGTGGAACCCCCCTTGCAGGCTTTGACCCGGTTAAAACCACCTATGAAGTGGCCCTTCCCCCTGCAACCACAGTGCCGCCAACCGTTGCAGCCACCCGGGCCGACTGGAGGTCAGCGATGGTGGTTACCCAGGCTACTGCCATCCCTGGCGCTGCCACCGTTGTGGTTACTGCCGAAGATGGAATCACTGCAAGGACTTACACGATTAACTTCAGATACCAGTCTGCAAACGCCGACCTGGCCACCCTGTTGGTTGGAGGAACGGCAGTGGCAGGGTTCAGTCCCACTGTTTTTGCGTACAATGTGGTGCTTGCGGCCGGAACAACAGTGGCGCCGGCGATAACTGCCACTGCTGCAGATGCGAGAGCCACGATTGCTATAACCCAGGCGGCGGTAGTACCGGGCAGAGCAACGGTTGTGGTTACGGCTGAGGCAGGAAACCAACTTACCTACGAGGTGAATTTCACTACCGATCCTACCCTGGTTGCATCACCGCTTGACAGGCTGTTCAGGGTATTTCCCAATCCGGCTTCCAGCAACTTGAATCTGGAATGGGCTGGACATGAAAGGGCCGAACTGGAGATCATCAGCACTACCGGCAAAGTAATGCTGCGCAAAACCATTGATAGCAGGCAGGTAAACATCGACATCGGCCACCTGGCTCCCGGTGTTTACATCATTCAGCTTACCAGTGGCCACCAGCAAGCCAGAAGTATGTTCATCAAAAGAGAGCAATAAACGTTGGCAGTGGGGCTGTCTGAAAGAAAAGCAGTCTTTTTGGCAGCCCCATTATTGCCTTCAGAATAGGCATGTTATAATTTTTTTAGTTGGTTTTTAAAATGCATTTCTTTAAGAGAATTTGGGCTCCAATGCTGGTATGCTGTTGGATCCTTACATCGGGCTTTGCGTGTGCAATGGGGCCGGCAAAAACGTCCGCCAAAGTTACCTGGGATTATCTCGACGTAATCCTGGCACAAATAGCTCCACCCGAATTTCCCGATAAATCGTTTGATATCACCAACTTTGGAGCGGTTGGCGACGGACAAACCAAAGCTACCGGAGCCATCAGGGCAGCTATTGAAGCCTGCCATGCTGCAGGAGGAGGGATGGTGGTGGTGCCTGAGGGTCAGTTTTTAACAGGCGCCATACACCTCTTGTCGAACGTAAACCTGCACCTGAAAGAGGGCGCTACGCTGAAATTCAGTCAAAACCCCGACGACTATCTACCCCTGGTCTTTACGCGCTGGGAAGGCACCGAATTGTATAATTATTCGCCATTTGTTTATGCTTATGGCCAGGAGAACATTGCCATAACAGGCCGTGGCACTTTAGACGGCCAGGCCAATGCCGGGAACTGGTGGTACTGGAAAGGGGAATGGAGCCGGAGAACCTGGGAGATAGGTCCTCAAAACCAGGCAAGCTCCAGGGCAATCCTTCAGCAAATGGCCGAGGATGGTGTTCCGGTAGAAAAAAGGATCTTTGGCCCGGGACATTACCTGCGTCCACAGTTTATACAGTTTTACAAGTGCCGTAATATTCTTATCGATGGAGTTACCATCCTTAATTCGCCCATGTGGATCATCCATCCCGTGTTGTCGGAAAACATTACCATACAAAATGTAACGGTCAACAGCCACGGCCCGAACAACGACGGATGCAACCCCGAATCGAGCCGCAACGTGCTGATTCAGGACAGCTATTTCGATACCGGCGACGATTGCATAGCCATCAAGTCGGGTCGCAATGCCGATGGCCGGCGTCTGGCGGTGCCTTCTGAAAACATCGTTGTTCGTCGCTGTACCATGCGTGCCGGCCATGGTGGTGTAGTGATGGGAAGCGAGATATCTGGGAGCGTAAGGAATGTTTTCGTGGAGGATTGCCTGATGGACAGCCCCAACCTGCAGCGTATCATCCGTTTTAAGACCAACTCTGTGCGCGGCGGGGTCATCGAAAACATATTCGTGCGCAACCTGCACGTAGGAGAAGTAAGGCGTGCAATATTGTACATTGATTTTGACTATGAGGAAGGTGATGCAGGGGCGTT
>DATIKH010000148.1:0-9169 GCA_035477775.1 Bacteroidales bacterium
TACAACGAAAGCTCGACTTTGGAGGTTAGCCGGTCGCTCGATCCCCTGCTGTTAAAACTTAATGAGCAGGGATTTCTCAACGGCCACACCCCGTTTTCAGCCCTGCTGGCCTTTATCACCGCTACTGCTGCTTACCTTACGGGTTACCGGCACGTGGCGCTCTCGAACGAATCGAGCGCAAATGAAGCTACCATTCCGGGTACAGGAATCAATCACCAATACTCCAAATCGTTCGAATTTGAACAGGATTTCAGGGAATACCTGAATGCCCACATCTCGTCAGACATCAATTATTTCAGTTTTCTGAGACCACTGAACGAGTTGCAGATTGGATCGTTGTTTTCGAGCATGGATGAATACCACAAGGTTTTCAAAAGCTGCAATGTTGGAAGCAAAACCGATACCTGGTGCTGCAACTGCTCAAAATGTTTGTTTACCTGGATTGTTTTGGCCCCCTTTATTGAAAAGGGCCGGCTAATGGCTATTTTTGGAAAGAACCTTTTTGAAAATGCTGAACTCATTCCGTTTCTGGATCAGCTTACCGGTTTTGCAGAAACCAAACCCTTCGAATGTGTAGGCACTATTGATGAAGTAAAAGCTGCATTGCGAAAAACTATCAGAGATTACAAAGGCGCAAATTTGCCCGTGCTACTATCTCATTTTCAGATTCAAACTCAAGAACAATCGGCCCCATTCGACCAGGACTTTGAAAAGTTTCTGAAAGCTTTTCATCAGCCGCATTTTCTTAAGGATAATCTGACAGAAAATTTGCGAAAGGCATTAACCTGTCGGCTGTAAGCCGATCAGAAAACTTAGGTAATTTTAAAATTGCGACCTTTGCCGGCTTATTTTTTCTTAGCGGCACCCATTATTAGTTTTGATGGAGATTTCTTAAACTATGAATTGGACTGAATTTAAACGGTTTTTTAAAGACTATAAAAATATTGGTATTCTTGGCTTTGGCCGTGAGGGTCAGTCAACCTACAAAGCCATCAGAAAAATCCTGCCGGAAATCCCGATTACTGTTTGCGACCAGAAAGAATGGCTGCCTGCGGATTTGGGGCTTTTAGAAGGGCATGAAAATACTTCGGTTGCTTTTGGCGAGAATTACCTGGATGGGTTAAATCAAGGCGACCTGATTATAAAATCGCCGGGAATCCCGCTCCATGTCCTCAAAAATAAAATTTCTGATGCTCAGGTTGTTTCGCAAACCGAAATCTTCCTCACACTTTTTAGGAATCAGGTTGTTGGGATAACCGGAACCAAAGGAAAAAGCACCACCACAAGCCTGTTGTTTCATATCCTGAAAACCGCTGACCGAAAGGTTGTTTTGGCCGGAAATATTGGCATCCCACCCTTGGACCTGATAGGGGAGGTGGAGCCCGGTTCGGTGGTGGTCTTTGAGATGAGCAGCCATCAGCTCGAACATTGTAGTATATCCCCGCACATAGCTATTTTACTCAATATTTTCGAAGAACATCTGGATCATTATGCCAGTTACCGGCACTACCAACTTGCCAAGATGAATATTTCGAAATGGCAGGGAGCCTCCGATTATTTTATCTTCAACGGGGCCAACCAGGTCATCGAAGAACTTGTCAGGGAGCAGTCTCCGGCAGCTTCGTGCTGGATGTTAGGCCGGAAATCCGGACTTGCCCCCAAAGTTCACTGCGATAATAATGATCTCCTTATTCATAGCGAAAATTTGATGAGCCGGATCGAAGGCCTCTTCGAAGGAACATCATTACCAGGGGTCCACAACCGGTTAAATATTTCTGCAGCAGCAACAGCAGCCTACCTTCTCAGGGTTCCAGGCGAAACCATTTTTAAAGCCGTGAGATCTTTCAAAGGGCTACCTCACCGGCTCGAATTCCTGGGTAAACATCGTGATATCTTGTTCTATAATGACTCCATTTCGACCATTCCAGAATCGACCATAGCTGCCCTGAATACCCTACAGGCAACATCTACATTGATTTTAGGTGGATTCGACAGGGGGGTTAGCTATAAAAACCTGATCGAATTTTTGGGTAAGTCGCAAGTGAAAACCCTGGTTTTTTTAGGAGAAGCCGGTCGCAGAATATATAAGGAATCAGAGGTGCAAGGCGGATTTCCAGGAAAAGAATGCCTTTTCCCTGAAACCTTTGAACAAGGATTTGAAATGGCGGTGTCCTCAACGCCGCCATCGGGAATTTGCCTGCTGTCGCCGGCAGCGGCAAGTTATGATGCCTTTCTGAATTTCGAGCACAGGGGAGATGCATTCCGCAATCTGGTAAACAATTACAGCCGTTAGACCTGCTTGATTTAAAAAGAAACAGGGAGTTCCTGTTAGCAAACTCCCTGTTCAAATCATGGGTTCATCAAAGCGGGATTACTTTTTGGTAGTCCGTTTTTTCAGGGTGGGCACGGCTTGTTGAACAGGACTGGGTTTTCCGCCTTTGCGAGGCCTGGTCCTTCCATACGATCCTCTGAACAGTTTACCGCGACGGGTCTTTAGATCTCCTTTTCCCATTTGGCAAGTATTTTAAGTGAAACAAGAACAGCGGAATTAGTTTCCTAAATTAGGAAAAACTCCCCGGATAAACAAGCAATTTAGGTAAAAAGGGTTGATTATGGAAATAGCAATGGCAGAGGGCAGAGGGCAGAGGGCAAGTGGGGCAGAGGGCACCCCTCGACATTTCGATAAACTCAGTGGAACCATCGTTCGGGGCAAGGGGCAGGGGAGGAAGCTATTTGGAAGGATTGCTTGCGGAAAGGATGCCGGCCATCCGAAACAACAACCTGCTCGAAACGATTCCGTCGATGTTTCCTTGACCTGTTTCTACAAGGTCAGCTCCGATAATTTTCTTACCACTTTTCACCAGTGTTTCCAAAAGGTACATTGCCTGGTCGAAGGAAAGGCCTCCGGGCAAGGGGGTTCCTGTTCCGGGGCACAATGCCGGCTCAAGGCCATCCACATCGAACGACAGGTAAACCAAATCGGGTAGTTTTTCGACTATTTCATTGCAAATGGTTTTCCACAAAACGCCTTCAAACAGTTGGGCATTTAAGGAATGGTCGAAAAAAGTATTGATTCTTTTGCGATTCTTCTGAATAAATTCCACCTCTTCTGGGCAAAGCTCCCTCACGCCAACTTGTACCAGATTTTTAACACCAGGTGTATTCAAGGCATTGTACATTATGGAGGCATGAGAATGGGTTAAGCCCTGGTAGTTTTTTCGCAGGTCTGCATGGGCATCGATTTGCAGGATGCCAAAACCGGAATGCTTGCGGGCAAGCGCCCTTATGAGGCCAAGCGGTACGCTATGGTCTCCGCCCAGTATCATTACAATTTTATCCTGCTCCAGATACATCAGCGATTTTTGTTCCAGGTCAATGCACTGGTTTTCGCAAACATCGTTTACTGTATTACATGCCTGATCCATATCGGCGTTTTTCGAAGGGTCGCCTCCGGCCTCAAGGAAATGAATATAGTTGCGGGCAATACTTCGTGTCTGAGAATTTTTAGAGGCAAGCGCTGGGTCAATCGATTCCATGGCAATGCCTTGTTGCCATGCATTAGGAGCAAAAGGATCGTAGAGGTCAATTTGAAAAGAAGTGTCCAAAACATTTTCAGGTCCGAGCGCAGTGCCTTCGTGATTGGAAACACTAACCTCCCAAGGTACTGGTATAATCACTATACGCGCCTCAGCGGGTGTAAACGGCAATCCAAAGATATTGTTCCCGGTAGGGGTAGTAACGTTGGGATTGAATTCCTTAAGTGCTTTTTTAATGGTCATTCTGCCTCAGAATCGAAGGTGGCAAATTTTACAAATCGTTCAGTAAAAATAAAAAAAAGCCCCATATAAATATGGAGCTTTTTAATTTTTGGTTTTTTAAAAAAACCTAAACTACCTTGGCCAACTCAGCGCCTGCTTTGAATTTAACAACCTTTTTGGCTTTGATGTTAATTTCTTTGCCTGTACGCGGGTTACGTCCTTTGCGAGCTTCTCTTTTTGCTACGGAAAAAGAACCAAAACCAACCAGGGCAACCCTGTCGCCTTTTTTCAGGGCACCAGAAGTGGCTACAAGGAAAGCATCCAGTGCTCTCTTCGAATCAGCCTTGGTCAAGCCTGCTCCGGCTGCCATTGCATCGATCAATTCTGCTTTGTTCATAGTTTGTGGTTTTAGTAGATAAATGATAATGGTAATTAAACCAAGGCAAATTTAAGCCATTATTGAGAAAATACAAGTGTTTCAGCAAAAATGTGATGTTTTTGTTAAAAAATCAGCCTTTTTGTTAATAACTAGGGCTCTGAAAGAGGCTTATTTCCTTGATTTATGTATAATATGGGCTTCACAGACGGTTCCCAAGAGTCGCATAAAGTGCCGAAAAGAACCGAATTTAGTATCATAAACTATTTGAAAAAGAACTTCAACAATTCAGATTCGTAAATTTTTTTCAATTTTAAATGAATTACAAAGCTTAAAGTTATTTGGAACAAGTTAATACTTAAACTCCTTTCGGTCGTATTTTGTGCTAAAAATGATAATTTTACTGCAACCAATTTACTTAGCCAATGGTTCTTCATATACATGAGGCACAGTCGCTTTTTGTTCACCATGTGGTGCATAGTTTCGGGGACGCCGGAATTCCATCGAAACATGTTTTGATAGGAAAGACAAAAAATACAGGAAAACAATCAGACCTTACCAGCTATATACAAATTGGCTCAGATGAATACCATCAACTCATCCAGGAATTAGTCCCTCAATATTCTCTGGTTTTGTTTCATGGGCTTATCAATACCTGCGAAAAAACCCTGAAAGACCTTTTAAAAACAAAATATAAAAAGCCCCCGGTTGTCTGGGTAATGTTTGGAACCGAAATTCAGAACTGGAAAATTTTCCCATCTCATTTTTTAGACAGAAAAACCAGAATTTTGTATTACACCTTGCTTCCTTACAGAGTGCTGGTGCCTTTGTACAGGCTATTATTGAGAATTTATTCAGGAAGCTGGAAGCAAAGGTTGCAAAGCCTGGATTACATCGCACATTTTATTCCGGGCGATTTGGACTTCATCTACAAACATACCGGGGTAAACAAGCCCATGCTTTGGCACACCTATTTCATTTTGGAACATATTGTTGACCAATCCATGAGGGAATGTACCCTAACCCATGCCCGAGACATTCTTATCGGTAATTCGGCAAGCTTTACCTCCAACCACATAGAAGCTTTTGATATATTGAAAGAAATGTCCTTGACCGACAGGAAAATTGTGGTGCCTTTGAGCTACGGGAATAAAACCTACAGAAAATTCGTGCTTAAAAAAGGTGCTGAGTATTTTGGCCATCAGTTTTGTGGTCTTACCGATTTTATGCCGAAAGAAGACTATCACGGCACTTTGTTAAACTGTTCGGTAATGATTCTCAACCAAAACCGGCAGCAGGCGATCGGGAACCTTTTATTTGCAGCCTGGGCAGGCATGAGAATTTACCTTCGGAAAGACACATCAACATTTCAGTATTTTAAAGAAAAAGGTTTAAATCTGTATTCGATTGAAGATGATTTGAATAAAGAAAACCCTGTAGTTTTCGAACCCCTGAATCCGGCCGAAATAAAGCAAAACAGAGAGGTTTTGACCACCATCTTTGGACGAGAAAATGTCATTGCCAAACTTAGGGAGGCGTTTATGCCATTTTTGGAAGATAAGCACCGAATTACAAGCAATACCGATTTGCATACGCCCGAAACCCCATAGATAGTATGATCAACCTAAAAGAACATCTGAAGCTTACAGGCGTATATACCTTTTTTGCAGCTTTTCCGGCAATATTGCAACTGATTGTATATCCCATCATCGAAGGACATGATATGCTCGGGGCCAAGGATTTTGGATACCTGGCAGTAACGGAAGCTATACTATCTTTTCTGGTTATTTTTTGCCTCTTTGGGATGGCGGTTTCTGTTGCCCGGTTCTTTTACGATTTCTGCGATGAGAAGCAAGGATACCGGAAATTGGTGTCAACCATCTTTTTAGGGATTATATTCCGGGCTGGAATAGTCGTTGCGCTCCTGTTTGTATTTGCCGATTTCATAGGGAGTTTTTTTCCTGCAGGTCCTTTGAGAAACTTTGAATCTTACGGGATTTATCTTGGCATCATAGCTTTCAACAGGGCGGTGGTCGCAACAGCTCTTTCTTTGTATAGAAGCGAAAAAATTGTTCGCAATTTTATTCTGATCAGCCTAATTTCCGGTTTACTGCGAAGTTTGTTTCAGGTGATAGGAGTGCTTTACTTCGATCTGAGTTTTGAAGGCTATTTGATGGGAACAGCTCTTGGAGGCGGTATAGCAACCATCCTGACCCTGGTTTACATATTTTATCGCAATGGTCTTGGGTTCTCTTTTTCCATTTGGAAGCAATTGCAGTTTTTTGCAGCTTCGCTCATGCTTGCTGATGTTTTGCATTGGGGAGTTATGTTTTTTGACAGGTTCATGCTGCTCAGCCAACCCATTCAATTGGGCATATACGACAATGCCATGAAATTTGCAGCCGGGGTATTGTTTATCTCCCAGGGGCTTGCAGGCTCCGTGCAGCCGGAACTTTACCGCCTCTTTAAGGACGGGATTCAAAGGAATGAGAAAAGTATTAAAGCTTTTTCAAACATATTTATTGCCGAAACAATTCTGGTTGTGGGCATATTAGCACTGCCCCTGATCTTTTTTATACAATTCTTTTTTGATACCGAACTGGTGCTTTCTGCCGGTTTGCTCATGATTATCATGGTTAGATTTATCCTGAATGCCATGTTTCAGGTGTTTTCATGGCCCTTGCTTTACAAAAAAAAATCAGGTCTTTATTTTCTATTGAATCTACTGACTTTTGCTGTTCTGGTCATTGGCAACCTATTACTTGTTCCACATATGGGCTTCTACGGGTCGATAACCGCCTTTTTATTTGCCGGAATGGTGCAGGTAGTTTCTTTTTATATAGCTCAGAAAAAAATAATCCCGATACCCTGGAACCTGCGAAAGGTGTTGTACTTTCCGGTTTCGGTGGTTGTTTTTGCCGGTATGGTTGAAATTGCAAAAGTTCAACTCATCATTCATGCTGTTTACAGCAGCATGCTTGTAGTTCTGTATATTTTGGCGGGTATTTTTCTCCTTTACAGAAACGAGATTACAGATGTAATCCGTAAAATTCTCGCCCGGTTGAAATTCAGAAATCCGGTAAAATAGACAATTTGGTTTGTTTATTTAGACCATATATTTTAATGTACCAAATTGATAAAGTTTGTTTTGCTTTTGAGTGCAATCATATACTTTAAGAACTTATCTATAAAATTCGTCTTTTTTTTCGCTGATTGAATAGCTTTTGGGCATTAATCTGTAAATGAAAATCGGTTTAAAAACCTTATAAAACATAACTCAGGCATCGTTTTATGGGGTGAATTGAAACCTAATAGGTATTTTTAATTGTACTCTTACAGGTTCTCCTTGGCGACGGCCCGGTGTCCACCGCGGCATGCGTTTCAATACCCTTACTGCCTCTTGATCGCATCCCCCGCCAATGCCTCTAAGTACTCTTACATTAGAAATAGAACCATCGCGTTCAACAACAAAGTCCAAAATTACGGTACCCTGTATTCCGAGAAAGCGTGCCCTAAAGGGATAACGAAGGTTTTCTCTAAGAAACCGCAAACGGGCTTCTTCGCCACCTGGAAAGGTGGGCTGTTCCTCTAACTCTTCAAACGTCAGGTCATCACCGGCGCCAAGGAAATAGTGAAAATCCCCATACACCCAAAAGATTAATTCAACACCTTTCCGGGGAGAAAATTTTTCTTCAAGAAATAATCCCAACGGTAAATTCAACCTGACCCTTACAGGCTCACCATTCTGGCGACCTGGATTCCATCGGGGCATACTTCTTACCATGTGGACTACCTCTTCGTCCCAGCCGCTGCCAATATACTTTTTCATCTCGACATTAGTAACTGCACCGTCGGGTTCAACCACAAAGGATACAATCACTGTGCCATGAATTCTCTCAATAATCGCTTCCTGCGGGGGATGGAGATTTTTGTCAATAAATGATATCAGGGAATCCATCCCGCCAGGAAAAACAGGGGGTTCTTCTACATCTGTATAGATGGGTTCTTCTGTTGCCTGAGTCACTGGAGAAATTGGCGGTATTTCTTCACAGCAGTCCTTATTTTTAAGTAATCCAAAACATGCTTCATAAGTTGCATTTGGAGTCAATAATGGTTTTTCATCTGATTTAGCCTCATGACTTGATAGAATCATTAAAAGTCCAATCACAATTTTTTTAACTAGGGTTAAGCGCACAGTTTCTTTTATGCAAATTTTCGGAGTCTCCTTTGCTTCCATAAGATTGACAGGATTATTGGTTTCACATCAGAAGCGAACAGTTTTCACACAGATAAATATAAAAAAAAATTCATTTATGCTTATGCGGAGGAAAATTTTGCCTAACATTCAGGCTGTGGCAGAGTTATTTGCCCAATGAACAATAAGCTAATTGGTTAAAAGAAAGCAATTGTTATTCCCTGGCATTTTATCTAATGCAACACCAATGCCTGTATGGCTTCAGCAACCTCTACCACCGTTGGCTTTTACGACTAAAATCATGAATAATAGGAAGCACCCTATTCCCTACAGGTTGGTAAACCTGAAGCCACGAATAAATTCAGCGGCGCTCATTCGTTTTTTTCCGGTCATTTGCAAGCTGGTGACTTTAACCAAACCATCGGGTGTGGCAAACGTCAGGCAGTTTTTATCTTCCAGGAGGAATTGTCCGGGGAGGTAGCTGTGGGAGGCAATAACGGGTTGGGCTTCAAAAATTTTCACCAAAGATGGCTCATTTCCAATGGTAATGTAGGTATATGCTCCCGGAACAGGATTAAGTCCTCGGATTTGGGCTGCAATTTGGTGGCATGACCTGCTCCAGTCGATCTGGCAATTGGCTTTGGTAAGTTTAGGGGCCATCTTCAGTTGGCCGGTATCAGCAATAAACGTAGATTGTTCCATTGGCGTTGCGGTGCCGTTGGTGAGGGCATCAACGGTTTTTACAACCAGTGCAGCCCCTTGTTCCATAAGCCGGTCGTGCAGACTTCCGGCAGTGTCGTTTGGTAAAATATTTACCGGTTCCCGGTATAGAATTTTCCC
>DATIKH010000149.1:0-6569 GCA_035477775.1 Bacteroidales bacterium
GGAGGGCCTGGTGGATCATGGATAAGATGATATCCCTTGGGATCAGGGCAAAACATTTCTGAATAAAATATAAACCATAAACTATAATATCATGAGCGAAAAGATCAAATGTCCGGAATGTGGCCACCACTTTGATGTGGAGGAGGCTCTCACAGGGAGAATAGAAGCCCGTTTTAAGGCAGAATATGAAAAGAAAGTGTCTGAACAAGCCAGCCGGCTCAATGCAGAGAAGCAAAAACTGGAAGAACAAAGGCTACAGCTTGATGCAGTGAAAACCCGGCAGGACGAACTCATTCAGCAGGAACTTAAAAAGCTCCTTGCAGAAGAAAAACAAAAAGCAGAAAAAGAAGCCAGGGAATCAGTGCAGGCAACCCTGAACGCATTGACAGAGGAGAATGCCAAAAACAAACTTGAGAATAAAGCACTGAAGGAAAAAGAAATTGCCATGATGAAAAAGGAACAGGAGCTGAAGGAGGAAAAGGAAACCATGGCGCTGGAAATGGAAAGGAAATTACTGGAAAGGCAGCAGGAAATAGAGAACAAAGCCCGTGAAAAAGAACGGGAGGGTTTTGAGATTGAGAAAACACGTTTGCTTAAGCAGATCGAAGACAATAAAAAACTGGCCGAAGAGATGAAACGCAAGGCTGAGCAGGGTTCCATGCAACTGCAGGGCGAAGCACAGGAACTGGCTCTTGAGAACCTGTTACAGATGAGTTATCCGATTGACATCATCAAGGAAGTCCCCAAAGGAAAAAAAGGTGCAGATGCAATTCAAACGGTAATGAACAACCGTCAGCAGGTTTGCGGATCCATAGTGTATGAAAGCAAAAATACCAAAGCTTTCGGGCCTGACTGGATTGCTAAATTAAAGCAGGATCAGATCGCATGCAAGGCTGACCTGGCAGTAATTGTTACCCAGGCCATGCCCCAGGATATGGAGCGGTTTGGCGAAAAAGACGGGGTCTGGATCTGTGGATTTCATGAAGTAAAGAGTTTATCGTTTGTATTGCGTGAAATTCTGATCCGCACACACGCTGTGAAACAAACCGAAACCAATAAGGGAGATAAAATGGAATTGTTGTATAAATACCTTACCAGCAATGAGTTTGTGCAAAACATCAAACGCATTATGGAAAACTACGATGAAATGCAAAGGCAGCTGAACCAGGAAAAAAGTGCGATGACCAAGATATGGGCACAGCGTGAAAAGCAGATCTGGGTTGTTCAGGAAAATATCTCGGCTATGTTAGGTTCTATTAAAGGAATTGCAGGCAACGAACTTGAGTCGGCCGAAGTACTTGAATTGCCCGGCAGGCCGTCCGCCAAAAAATTTATGTAAAATGAAATATCTGCACAGGCATTTTTTACCCATTGCAATCCTGTTTCTTGCTTCAGGGGTTTTTGCCCAGGGCGGCATGCAGTCCTTAAAAATTACTGTTGTTGCCAATGAATTGATTTTCAATAATCCGCCGTTCAAGCAATGCCATGCATCCACTCTTGTTGAGCTGGCCGATGGGCGCATTATGGCCGCCTGGTTTGCGGGCCCGTACGAGCGGCACCCCGATGTAAGCATCTGGACATCAATAAAGTCGCCGGCAGGGTGGAGCCCGCCTGTAATGCAGGCCGATGGCGTAATAAACGACACGCTTCGTTACCCTTGCTGGAATCCGGTGCTGTTCAGGACAAAGCAAGGCGAACTTTTTCTGTTTTACAAGGTTGGCCCATCGCCAAGCGAATGGTGGGGTATGTATAAGAAATCTCACGACGACGGGCAAACCTGGTCGGAACCGGTCAGGCTGCCCAACAGAATCCTGGGCCCGATCCGAGCCAAGCCGGTATATCTGTCGGATGGCCGTATCGTAAGCCCTTCGAGCACCGAAGATGGAGCCGTGTGGAACGTGCACATGGAGCTTTCCGACAATCATGGGCAATCATGGTCAAGGGTATCACTCGATACCACAACAGGTTTCAGAATTATACAACCCACCTTGCTTACCCTTGCCGATGGAAGCCTGTTGGCATTTATGCGGAGCGACCAGAACGTCATTGTTGAGAGCAGGTCGGTCGATGGTGGAAACACCTGGAGCAGGCCTGTGTTGACCGACATAGTAAACCCCAATGCAGGTGTAGATGCGCTTACGCTAAAATGCGGGCTGCACCTGCTGGTGTACAATAAGGGCGTTAGCGGCCGCGAATGGTACGAAGGCCGCAGCAAGCTTTTTCTGAAGGCTTCGTTCGATGGCGAGCACTGGTACGATGTGTTGGCGCTGGAAGACAAGACCACGGGCGAATACAGCTACCCGGCCATTATACAGTCGTCGGATGGACTTGTGCACATTTCCTATACAAGCGACCGGGTGAATATAAGGTATATGGCCTTGCGGATTGAAAAAGAGCTTAAAAAGAGAGACCAACAACATATAAAGTGATGAGAAACCCCCCAGACCCCCTCTTTTAACAAACCAATTGTCTTTGAAGAAAAACCTGTCCGAAGAGATTGGGCCAGTTCAGAAAGTCCCCAAAAATCGGCCACCGGAGTATTGGTTCGCAGGAAGATATGTGCTTCTATGTCGTCAGGTAAATTCCTTTCAATAACTGTTGAAATATTATTCCTGCTAACGGCGGTTGGCGTATATGTTGTGTTTGGGCGTTTGAAACGTTTTTTTAGCCCCCGTTAGTAATGCTACCCAAAAGCGTTAAGAACTACAAATGCGTAATCAGCCCAAAAGCCATAAATACGCTGCTATGTGGGGTTATTCCTCTTTTATTTTATTCTTTAAATCCATTTGTTCGTGAAGAATTCTAATTATTTCAATTTCATTATTTTCAGTCATTTGGTAAAAAATGATGTGTCTTCCTGCTTTAAACCCTAATAAGTTTCCAGAAATTCCCGAATAGATTTTACCTAAATCTGGGTTGTTTGCAACTTCTTTGCAATTTTCAATAAGCATATGATAGTATCTGTCTGCTTGATTTTCAGACCATTTATCAACGGTGTAATTCCAAATCTGTGTTAAATCAAATACCGCCTTATTTGAAAACTTATATTCAGCCATTCAATTTCCTATTAGCCTTCATTTTTTCTAAATGGGTCTCAGGGTTAAAGTCATGGGCAATGCCACTTTCTATTCCTTCTTTAATAGCTTCTCTTAAGGCGATAATTTTATTTTCCTCTTCTTCCAAAAGTCTTAGTCCTGCTCGGATTACTTCACTCGCATTTTTATAGCGTCCTGCAGAAATTCTACTTTTAATAAAAGAGTCAAAGTAGTTCCCTATTGATATTGAGGTATTTCTATTCATAATTCATCAAATTTTCCTCAAAGATACCAAAATTTGGTACAATTGTCAAGTGCCCGCGATTTTTTAGTGATCCCACATAACGGTTCTGGAGCACAAAACTGTCAACCTGCACTGAAATTGAATAGAAGCACAAAGCTCCAAGTTTGCACGCGATGCACTGAACTTGATGAAGTGTCAACCCGCACTTCGATAAACTCAGTATAAGACCTGACGAAAAACCCGTGTTAGGCAAAGTTGTTATTAAATTCTCTTAAAAATGGCAGAATATTTCCTTCTGGATTATGTTCTTTCCATGCATTATGGTCATCAATTATTGCAAATACAATTAATTTAAATCTACCATAAAATTCGGGCTCATTGAATACATCTTTGAATAATTTAGCCATATGGTTTGGAGGATTTCTAAATGCACCACATCCAAATGCACTTAATACTAAGCAGTCATGATTGAATTCACCACATATCCTTAGAATTGTTCTGATTTTCTCTTTACTGGGTTCAATCAAATCTTTGGTTATATAATATTGTCCATTAATAAATTCGAGTTGAGGGCGGTTAATGGCAGGAACGCTAACAACTGAAATTTCAAATGGGTTTTGAAGAAAACAATAACCGTTTTTTTCAGAACCTCTGAATATAGTTACCTTTTTTGAATAAATACCTCCTGAATTTCTATCCAATGGATAACTATTTTCAAAATTTCTTTCTATGTCATATTGATTAGAATAGTCAACAAACTGATAAAGGGAAAGGAAGAGGTTACTCCTCCTAAAAATATTTTCTTCTTGAGCTCCTGCTCCGCCTAATACTCCCCCTCCAGGATTTTGTCTATTTGCCATATTAAGTAAGCATACATTATACCCGGCATTTTTTAGTAATTCTGCTGTTTCAATGCAATCTGCATCAACTACATTGAATCTCATTCTATTAACGGGTTTTGAATTATCTAGTAGATTTGGCTTTTTATAGAAATATGTTTCTTTTATTACTTCTGTAATATCGAACTTTACTAATTTACCACCACACTCATATTTACCTCGTTGAACTACTTTCACTGTCTGCTGAAAGATTTCCGCACGTAGTTCACTAAAACCTAATTTGTTTTGCGAGGCAGTCCTGAATTTATTTAACCATTCAACCGGTGAAAATGAATGGATTGACATATCCGAAACATTATCTCTATTAATTATTATTTGCGACTCATCTTTTTCATGGTAAACAAAGTTATCTTTATGACGCAACCAAAGACAAGGCAAAGTGATTCCGCCAAAAAAATCAACTACACATAAATCTTTCCATTGCTTATTCCCATTTTCTTCAATTATTGCAACTAAACCAAATCCTTCCCATTGTTTAACCAGATATTCAATATCCATTGGACTCATCGCTCCATCCCTGACAACGTAATTGTCATACCAAATTCTTCGTCCAATTGATTGAGTATTATCACTCTTGTATTTTTTAAATCCGCCTGGATAATATTTTTCAATTTTCTCGATTGGAATAATCAAACTTATAAATTCTAATTCTACTGCCATTTTCTTATTCAATTTTGCCTAACAGGGTACAAATTGCTGTTGGCGGAAGTTTTTAATCAAATTTGTCTTCATCAGAGGTTTTCTTAAATGCGTCTTCAAAAGACAGTCCGTCATCCATGTACTGTTTTATTTTTTCAGCACGGCACTCAAAATTGAATTTGTTTTCTGTTTTGACGAATAAAAAACAAAATTTTATGTAAGATATTTTATCGTCATTTAGCTCAAACATTAATCCAGTCTTTGACCGGTCGGAACCTTCAGTAGTAGTTCGTGGAAAACGCCCATCATTAAACAGGACCACGGGATTGCCAATTTGGCAATGCAAACATTGGTCATAAACAACGGAATGAATTTCTGAACTGTTTAGTTTAGTAGTGAGCCAGGCAATGAAAGCAGATTTTTTTGCCTTAATAATTTTCAATTTTTTGGTTTCTATTTCATATACCCCATCATCATCCAGTAATGATGAAAAAAGAGCAACGTCTTTTTCTTTCACTGCATTGGCGAACTGCTTTACAGGGTCTTTAACTTTCAAAATTGCTTCCATATTTAAGCCTCCCGTTTTTATCTGGCCATTCAAAATTAGGGTTTTTACCACTTCAATATCAGGTGCAGATTTATTTAGGTTTCAAACCAGTAAGATATTCGTCAGGAGTTAAAACGGGTAATTCAGATTCCTTGAAATCTTTCCCGTTTGTGGTAATCAGTATATTACGGTCAACGGGTGGGGGTGTGGCTAGTGGGGGGAGTGCGTGCTAAGTTTTCGTCCCCCAACGAAAACGCCTGAGCGGGCGAAACCGCTCCGAAGTTACAATGTCAACCCACATTAGCTACACCCTTTGTTGGCGGTAGCTATTTAATTCTTACGTCTAGTTGTTTTCCTAATCCAGTTTCAACAATTTTTCTCAAAGTGGCAATCTCTATGTCTGAACGGTCATTTTCTATGCGTGATATATAATTTCTTGTCGTACCACTTTTTATAGCTAATTCTTGCTGTGATAATCCAGAGCGCATTCTTGATTCTCTAATTAATCGGCCAATTTTCAAAACCACATCACTTTTTTCAGGTTGGCTATATTTCAGCAAAACATCAGCGCCGATTTCAAAGGGCACTTTTAGTTTTTCATTGTTTCTTAGTGTAATATACTGTTCCACGTTATTCCACGAAAGTGTATTATTCTCTATTTCAGCTTTTTTAAATTCGTCTTCGTTAAATAAAATTGACGCAGGTGAATTTTCGTCAACGCCAATTTTCAGCAATACATTCCTAAAGTCAATTATTCTTGATTCCCCGTTGTTGTAAACAACCGAAATAGATAATCCCTTTATCCAGTTAATCTTTAATATTCTCGGTATTTTAATATGTTTTCTCATTTCAGATTTGGATTAAGTTCGTTGAAAATTGATAAGGCCAAGTCTTTGTTCCCAGCAATCCAGTCAAACGCTTTCTTTAATTGTCTGGTTGGTAAATCACCCGCATAAATCTTCCCAGTTTCAATTTCAATCAGCACTTCAAATTCGCCGTATATGGCGTGAATGTGAGGCGGTCTATGCTCTCCGTTATGGATAACAATCTTAACACCATCTACATATTCAATTGTTGGCATTTAGCCTTTTTTTGCAAAGGTATCTAATTAGGTACATCAATGCAAGTTTTTCAATCAAATTTTTCTAGCCACTTTGGAAAACCTATGAAACTTTGGGTTTCGTCCATAGTTACCGCCAACGGTT
>DATIKH010000150.1:0-16971 GCA_035477775.1 Bacteroidales bacterium
ATTATCGGGGTAGGGGGCAGGCTGGCCGATGGCAGCATACACGACGGGCGGGCTGCCGACTACGACGACTGGACTACAGAAACCGCACCCGGATTTCGCGGGTTGAACGGCGATATTCTTTTCTGGCATCCTGAACTGGAACAGGCCGTCGAAATTTCGTCGATGGGTATCAGGGTAAGCCCGGAGGCCTTGCTTCGTCAACTCGAAATACGGCAGGAGCATTTTAAAAAGGAATTGCTGTTTCACCGTGCGTTGCTGGCCGGAAACCTGCCCTTTTGTATCGGGGGAGGCATCGGGCAGTCGCGCACCTGCATGTTGCTGCTTCAGAAAGCCCATATCGGTGAAGTGCAGGCCGGCATCTGGCCAGAAGAAATGCACGTCCTGTGCCGTGAGGCTGGAATACCTCTGCTTTGAAATAATCCTCGACTTCATTCTCCCTTCGGTCGAATTTCGCTCGGGGAGCGGGAAAAATCCTGAAAAATTCACTCCCCTCGACTTCATTCTCCCTTCGGTCGAATTTCGCTCGGGGAGCGGGAAAATCACATAACAAACAGTCCCCCATTGGCGTATTTAAAACCGCCAATGGGGGACATTCTTTTTACCCGGTTTTCACCGTTCCTCGAGCGGAGTCTCGCCCTGGGCGAGACGAAGTCGAGAGGGGGAGGTTTAAGGATGAAAATTCATTCTCTTTTTCTTTTAGAAAGATTTTTTAAGTCATCTTTTCTGCCTTGAATTAGGGCTTCTTTCTTTTTTTTGCTCCAGTTCTGCACCTGTTTTTCTCTTAAAAATGCCTCATGAATCATTGTATATTCTTCAAAATAGACCAATTTCACCGGTGCATGCTTTCTGGTATAGTTTGCACCGACCCCCATTTGGTGCTGGATGATTCTTCTTTCCAAATCATTAGTGCTCCCGGTATAATAGGTGCCATTGGAGCATTTGAGAATATACATGTAAGCCTTCATACTATTGGCGCTTAAACAAATGTATAGAAAACCTTAGGGCAAAGTCAACTCCCCTCGACTTCATTCTCCCTTCGGTCGAATTTCGCTCGGGGAGCGGGAAAATCACATAACAAACTGTCCCCTTTGGCGTATTTAAAATCGCCAATGGGGGACATTCTTTTTACCCGGTTTTCACTGCTACTCGAGCGGAGTCTCGCCTTTGGAGAGACGCAGTCGGGATGGTTAGATTATTCTTTCTATTACAATGAGTTACAACTGCAAAGTAACCTCCAGGCTCTGGTTGGCGCCCGTCAAAAGATTGGTAACCGTAAATGGCAAACCGGCCTCAGGTCTGACCCCCGGCAATTGAATGATTACCGTGCCGCGCTCTTTGAGCAAGTACTCTTTGCCGGCTGTGCTTCTTAGGGTAAATGGTATATCGGTAGTGTTGGTCAGGGTAATGGTGGTTGGCCTGTTTCTATTGCCCCGTCTTTCGGAGGTTATTTGCACCGATGCATGGAATATCTTGCGGAGCCATTCATCGGGCCCGGCAAGTTTTCCGGCGAAGAAGGCCACGGTGCGGCGGTCGAACATGGCCTGTCTTACGCCGTCAACAGTACGTTCGGCAACCAAAACCAAAGTCATGGGTCGCAGGTATTTGCCAGTGCCCCTGAGGTCGGGCGTGGTGCCATGCATATCGGTGGTTGCAAAGAAAGCCAGGTTTTTGTCGCGCGCCCAGTCGATTGATACCGGATACCAGTTGTCCCAGTTATACACTTCGATGCCATGAACAAGGTCGTTTTGAAGCAGCATTTCGTGTTCGGGGAACCATTTGCAGGTGTCGGGTTGCTGTGCTTCCCAGCAGGGGTGGTTCCAGATGATAAATGCGCCCTGGCGGCGCGCCTCCTGTATTGTTTCCAAAGCGCCTGGCAGTTCAAGCGCATCGATGTCGGTAAGAAACAGTGCGTTGAAATGCCCCGGGGGCATGGGTCGGGTTATTTCGGCCGAGTTTATGAGCATGATTCCCCGCCTTTCGGCTTCAGGTTGAGCAATCTCTATTACCCGGTTGAGGCTGCCTTTTACAAAATCCCGCTTTGGCCTGAACTCGACATGGTCGGAAATGGCAATCACATCAAGCCCGTCGCGCCAGGCTTCCCACACCCGTGTAGTTGGCCATACCTGACCATCGGAGAAAACCGTATGCATGTGAAAATCACCTAACATGATGTCGTAACCCGCTATTGTGGGCATCCGGATTTCTCGCCGCGTTACTTCAGGAAATACCCCCGGCTCATCAACAATGAAAGGGTTCTGTGCAAATGTTATGCAGCCATAGGCCAGGAAAAGACCAAATAGCAAAAAAGATTTTTTCATAGTGGGAATATTTTATTTGTGGGTATTTTTTCTGAAAGTCAAAAATATGCCTGATTCATTTGGTCTGAATAGGAATCTCAAAAACTTAAAGTAAACTTAATAGCGGAGCTTGTATTGTTAAAAAAATAGATTCCTGCCTGATGCCTTGTTACAGTCCCGGAGGCAACGGAATGAATTCCCTTGCTGGAACCACATAATGGATGAGGCTTTCGATAAAGGCCAACAGGAAACTGCCTTCACGAGCCTGTTCGCTCAATATGGTAATGTGAGGGTTGAGGTAATTGACGAACACCATCAGAATGCTGAGTACCAGGGCGAGCTTGGCAGCACCAGCGGCAAGGCCGGCAATGCGGTTCAGCAGGTTGAGGTGTACCGTTCGCAACACATGGCCTATCACTTTGGCCAGCACCGTAATGGCTACCATCACCAGCACAAATATGATTACGAACGTTAAAAATTTTACAGATAATAGGCTCCAGGTTACCATGCCGGCCAGAACACGACCCACAATATCGGTAACTATTACCGCAAGGAAAATTCCGGCAACCAGACCTACCAGCGTGGTTATTTCTACCAGGAAGCCCCTTTTAAAGCCGCGGATGGCGCCCCAAATGATGGGCAGAATCAGTATCAGGTCAATGTAATTCATAGTTTGCTGGAATTTCCAAGTTCAACAATAGTGTTAAATTCTTCTTGCGACACAGGTACCACCGACAGACGGGTATGTCGTAGCATGGCGAGATTTCCGAGTTTTGGCTCTGCCTTCATGGCACCCAAAGTTGCCGGCTTCTGCAAGGGCTTTATCGGGGATACTTCAACCACGACCCATTTTGCCGTTTCTTGTCCAGGTTCGGGGTAATGTTCTTTAGAGACCTTACATATACCTACAACCTGTTTTTGATTACCGCTGTGATAGAAAAGCGCCAGGTCGCCAAACTTCATGAGCCGAAGGTTGTTTCGGGCCTGGTAGTTCCTTACCCCATCCCAAACAGCAACTCCTTCTTTTACAAGAGTTTCCCAAGGATAGGTTTCGGGTTCGCTTTTGAGCAGCCAATAATTCATTTCAATGCATAATTTTAAACAACAGCTCTTTCAACAATTCGCCCGGCTGTGGGTCGCGCTGACCAACCCCTTTCGATTTTACGTCGCATTCGCGCAGGTATGAAAAAATGTTTTCAACACGGGCAGGAGAATAATTCTTTGCAGCAATTTGGTAATCTTTCAGGAAAAAAGGGTTTATTCCCAGAGCGCCAGCCAGGCTTGCGGTACTTTTGTCGGGCGTGGCATGATAAATCATTACTTTTTGGAAAAAAAGATACAGCATGGTCAGTGTCAATACCAAGGGATTGGCCTTTTGGTTGTCGCCAAAGTATTTGGCAATACGATATACTTTTTCCTTATTCATGCTCCCCAGGGCAACCTGAAGTTCAAATATATTAAAATCTTTGCTGATTCCAATATTTTCCTCAATGATGGTTGGGTTAATTTCGGTTCCTAACGGTAGATTGATTAGGAGTTTCTGTATCTCATTTATGACTTTGGAGAGGTCGCTCCCCAGGTGGTCGCAAAGCAGTTGAGCAGCCTTTGGAGTAATTTTGTAACCCTTTTTTTGAATATAGTTATCAATCCATGCAGGCAGCTTGCTTTCATGAATCCGTTTGCTTTCAAAAATTATCCCGTTTTTGGCCGAAAGGGTGGCGACTTTGCTTCTAAGTCCTATGGTTTTGTGCTTATGGCAGAAGACCAGGATTGTGGTTTTAAGAGGATTCTCCAGATATTTCAGAAACATTTCATGCTCGATGTTGGCTTTTGGGGTTTTTGGGGTGCTTTGCGTACCTGTGTCTTCGGCTTTTAATTCTTTTGAACCGAGGTTTCGCAGGCTTTGTGCCTCGCGAACTATTACCAGGTGGTAACTGGACATCATTGGAAAACGCTTGGCTGCATTCAGAACCGAAGGAATATCAGTATCCTTAGCATAAAGAATGCTCAGATTGAATTCCTTTTCTGATTCTTCGAGTACATGACTAATCAGATTTTCTTCTATAACATCAATAAAAAAAGGCTCTTCGCCCATCAAAAAATAAACAGGGTAAAAAACCTTGTTGCGAATATCTTTCAGTATCTGTTCAAAAGATTGACCGGCCATGTTGTATTATTGAATGCCCAATGGGATTTTACTCGTCGTAATGATACTTCAGGTGCTTCACGGTAAGCCCATGGTTTATAAGCTCTTTCAGGGAGTCAATTCCAATTTCCAGATGCTTGTTGACGAATTGTTGTGAAACCGCTATGTCGCTTTCCTCTGTTTTTATACCGGCCGAAATCATGGGTTGGTCTGATACCAGCAGAAGCGCCCCCGAGGGAATTCCGTTGTAAAAACCAACAGAAAATATAGTAGCAGTTTCCATGTCAATACCCATCACCCGGATTTTTCTCAGGTACTCTTTGAAGGTTTCATCGTGTTCCCAAACCCTCCGGTTGGTTGTATAAATGGTGCCGGTCCAGTAATCGAGGTTGTGGTTCCGGATGTTTGTCGAAACAGCTTTTTGTAAGTTAAAGGCTGGAAGTGCGGGTACTTCGGGAGGAAAGTAATCGTTCGATGTTCCTTCGCCCCTTATGGCGGCAATGGGCAAAATCAGGTCGCCAACCCGGTTGATCTTCTTCAGCCCCCCGCACTTGCCCAGAAACAGAACGGCTTTGGGATTTACGCTGGAGAGCAGGTCCATTATGGTGGCGGCGTTGGCGCTTCCCATGCCAAAGTTGATGATGCTGATGTTCTCGTGGGTAGCGGAAGGCATAATCCTGTCAGAACCCAGAATAGGCACGTTGAACTTGCCTGAAAAAAGGTTTACGTACTGATTGAAATTTGTCAACAAAATGAATTGTCCCATTTGCTCGGCCCGGGTGCCGGTATAGCGGAACAGCCAGTTCTCGGCAATTTCTTCGCGGGTTTTCATGAAGTTAGGATTAAATTTGGCCTGAGAAAATCAAAAGAAAAATTGTACGAATTTAGTAAATTTGGCAGACCTGCTGGCACCGGCCAGGATGAAGTTTTTATTATATGGACTTGTTGAATTTACCTGCCTTCCCTTTCAAGCTCAGGGAGCTGAAAGGACGCAAACAGATTTTCGACATCTTTCGCAAGAAATATGTTGCCCTAAATCCTGAGGAATGGGTTCGGCAACATTTCCTGGCTTATTTGATTCAGCACCGGGGATATCCTGCGGGGTTGATTGCCGTTGAAGCATCACTCAAATACAATTCGCTGCAGAAACGGGCCGACGCCATAGTGTATGGCAAACAAGGCAAGGCCTTGCTTATAATCGAATGCAAAGCCCCTGAAATAAAACTCACTCAGGACACCTTCGACCAATTAGCGAGATATAACTTTGCCTTTGGTGTAAATCACCTTGTGGTTACCAACGGATTGGATCATTATTGCTGTGCCAGAAAAGGACATGGTACAGACTGGAATTTTCTGGATGAAGTTCCGGCTTTCGAAGAACTTGATCCGGAGGCATAATCAAGGCAGGGTTTTCAATGTGTTATCCCGAATCCTTAAATAAATCTTTAAAACTATCATATATCCATGGATACACTACGTTTTTCAAATCCAGAGTTTAATTTTTTCTTACACGTAGAAGGGAAGTAAAAATGTGGCTAAAGCCATCAAGAATTGGCCTGATTTTTTAAAGTTTGCTGTAGCAAACTGCAATGGATCTAACGAACACCAAAAATCTATTACAATAAGTTTCAACCGGCTGAATAATTGCTATGGTCAAATGGGCAGAAAACATCAATAGCAGTCAGTTTCAACTGACTGATTAAGAAGGAAATAATCATTTTTGGCTTCAGCCACATAAAGTATAATATAGCGATGTGGGACAAGATTTGGGTTCTACCAAACCAATAATGATTTACATCGCTAGTAGCAATAAATTACTTTGCACCGTCAGTTGATTAACAATGGCTGCTTTTTCATCAATCGGGCATAATTGCCTTTATCGGCCACCATTTATTGCCCAACCGGATGGTCTTCCCTGAAACGCTTCAGCCGTGCTTCGAGTTCAGGAAACTGGGTGCGGCTTACCAGCGAAACGCAGGCCCTGAGCCCTTCGTGCCGCTGGCTTCCTGTTATTGCCAGTGAAATGGCGCTTATGCCGTAATAAATGAGCCTTTCGATAAGTTGAGTGCCTTCGAATCCCGGATAGGCAATGGTAAAATAGAACCCGTCGGCAAGGGGTTTGTCCACATCCCTGTCGTAAACGATATGAAATCCGTTGTCGGTAAACAGTTTCTTCATCACACGGGCTTTTTCGCCGTATTCTTTGACTATTTCAAGGAAATTATAGTGACCTTCGTTGGCGGCCCTGAGCATTGCAGTCAGGGCATATTGTGCTGAATGAGAGGTCCCTGCACTTAGTGCATACATGGTGCCGAATACAATTGCATGGCCAAACTTTTCAGATGAAAAAAACCGGTACAAACCAGGCGTTTTGATTTCGAACAAGGTGTCGGATATTACCATCATCCCGATGCGCTGGCCTGCATAACTAAAAGCCTTGGAGCTTGAGATAAATAAAATAAACTGGTCAGTATATTTGGCCACACTCGGCTGGTATGGTGGAACTCCCGGCTGTGAGTAATCCTCGCGGAAGTCCATTCCGAAATATGCCAGATCTTCAAGTACAATTACACCATATTTGCCTGCCAGCTCGCCGATAATTCGCAACTCGGTATCGGTAAAACATATCCAGGATGGGTTGTTCGGATTGGAGTACAACAATCCGGCAAAGTGCCCTTTCGACAAAAACTCTTCCAGTTTTTCGCGCAACTTTTCGCCGCGGTACTCATACACATCGAAACATTCGAACGGAATGCCCTGCACCGTACATTGTTGCTTATGCACCGGAAAACCAGGGTCGAGGAAAAGAAGGGTGTTTTTCTCGCTGTACATTTTGGTAATCGTAGTAAAAGCAGCATAACAGCCCTGCATGGAGCCCACCGTCGGTATGCAACCATGCGGGTTCACTTCGACATCCATAAACAATTTTACAAAACGCGATATTTCCTGTTTGAGTGGTTTTATTCCGTCAATGTCGGGATAGTAGGCAGCAACACCTTTTTTTAGCGCTTCAATTTCGGCTTCTACACCAATCTGAACCGGAGGCAGCCCGGGAACGCCCATTTCCATGCGTACATATTGTATGCCGGTAGCTTGTTCTATGTTGTCAACAAGTCTTTTGATCTCGCGGATGGATGCCCTGCCAATGCTTCTGACGCCCAGCAGGTCAACCTGCTCCTGAACTTTATCGTATGGTACGGGGGTGTTTTTCATGTGCTCATCATTAGTTTTTTAAACCTTCTTTATGCGCATTCTTGTTCATTTAGCCGGGTCTTGTTCTACTTTGAAATCAAAACGGTATCAACAACCGAATGGACTCTATTTTTGAAATCTCCAATATCGTCCGAAGGAAAAATGTAAGCATAGAAAATTCCAACCGGATAATTTATACTTTTCAGAAAGCCCTTTCAATTTTTAACCGTTTTGGTTTTATCAGATGCATACTCATGGCAAAATCAGGAAAAATAATTTCAGTTTTGTATGAATTCAGACCTTTTGAACGAGTATTTATAACATTACAAAAACAGCCGCAAATTAAGAATTTCCCGTTTAGAAAAAAAACTTTGCCATAGAAATTTCTCTTCCTTTAATTTTGGGCAACTGAAAACGTATGCCTTTGACACAGGGGTTCATGTTTTATCTGCTGTTGTCGGTTATTATTTCCGGCATATTTATAAGTGGCGTTACCATGCTTTCAGAGCGCCTTGGGTCGCGTTTGGGAGGAATGGTAAGTAATCTGCCATCCACCTTGTTGGTTTCGTTGCTTTTTATCGGTATAACCCAGGGAGAAGATTTTGCTGCAGCGGCTACCGGCACCGTACCTTTGGGAATGATATTAAGCACCTTGTTTTTGTTTTCGTTTCTGGTACTCATTCCAAAAGGCCTTTTCCTGGCATTAGCAGGTAGTCTGCTGGTTTGGTTGGCAGTTGCTCTTTTTTCATCTCTTTTTCAGGGTGTAAGCAGGCAGGTTTGGACAATCCTGTATTTTTTTGTGGCAATCGGTAGCTGGCTGTTGGCCGAGAAGAAGCTGAAAATCCCTTCGGTGGGTCGCTCCAGCAGGCCTTATTCGGGAATGCAGATACTGATCAGGGCATTGTTTGCAGGGAGTGTTGTTGGTGCCGCTGTGCTTCTTGCACGTGGCGGGTCGGCTTTCTGGACTGGTATTTTCGCCACATTTCCGGCGGTGATGTTGTCGTCGATGGTAATTCTGACCCTTACCGCAGGACCGGGTTTTGCACGGGGCTTAGGCAAAATCATGCTGCTCGCTTCAACCAATATTGTGGTTTATGGATACCTTGCCGGAATCTTCTTTCCCAAAACCGGCATCTGGTGGGGGACCCTGATGGCTTTTGCGGTATCCGCCCTATGGGTTTTTCTGCTTAAACCGCTTTTCGACAAGAGCCTTTAAAATGGCCAGATTGTTTTGTGGCCTTAACATGAATTATTCGTAAATTGGATGGATTTTTTCACCCTTAATATTTTATCAGTATGACATCAGTCAGGGTTACCATTGCACTAGTATTTACATTTACCTATTTCTTAAGTTTAGCACAGGCTCCGACCGGATTTATGATGCCCCCTCAGGCCATTGTGGATCTGGTAGATGCGCCTGCCACACCTGCCATCAACATTGGCCCGGGAAACCGCGCAATAAGGCTTGCCCAAAGCCCTGAGCTTCCGCGGCTCGAAGACCTGGCAGCACACGAGTACCGGCTGGCGGGCATCCGTTTCGATCCGGTTACCAACGGACCAAGCCGGGTAAGTTATGTTACGGGCATCACCTTTACCGACATCAACGGGCAAAATTCACGTGCGGTTACCGGGCTGCCTGAAAATGCGAAAATCCGTAATATGGCCTGGTCGCCCGACGGAAACAAGGTGGCTTTTACCCATACTGCCCAAACTGGCATTGAATTGTGGGTTGCTGATGTCGCCAGCGCCACTGCCAGGCAACTTACCGGACCCATCATCAACGATGTGATGGGCAATGCATTCTCTTGGCTTTCCGACAACAACACCATTGTGTTCTCTGCGGTTCCTGCCAACAGGGGCACTGCCCCAACACCACCACGCGTAGCCAGCGGGCCTGTAATTCAGGAAAACATTGGCCGAAGGGCCGCAGTTCGCACATTCCAGGATATGCTTCAAAACAAATACGATGAAGCAATCTTCGATTTCTATGCCACCGCGGAGCTTTTTAAAACCGACCTGGCAGGAAATAAAACCCGTCTTGTTGGTGCGGCTGTAATTGCAAACTACAGCATTTCTCCCGACGGAAACTTCATGTTGGTAAACAGGGTCATAAGGCCTTACTCATATTTTGTTCCTTTTATGCGGTTCCCTCAGGTGTTTGAGATTTACGATATGGCAGGAAACCTTGTGCGCACCTTGGCCGAAGTGCCTCTAATTGATGCGCTTCCACAAGGTTTTGGAGCAGTTAGGACAGGTCCAAGGGGATTTACATGGCGCGCGGATGCCCCGGCCAGCCTCTATTGGGTTGAAGCCCTCGACGGTGGCGACCCGGCTCAGGAGGTGCCGTACCGCGAGCAACTCTTCTTCCTTAACGCACCATTCACAGGCAATCCAACACCCCTGGTAAAACTTTCCCTCCGGTTTGCCGGTATTACCTGGGGCCGCGATGACTTCGCCCTGATCAATGAGTTCTGGCAACGCACACGCATGGGGCGCATGCACGCCTTCCATCCGACAGATGCTACCAAGCCAATGCGGCTCATTTTTGAAAGAAATACCGAAGACCAATACAACAACCCGGGCACTTTTATAACCACTACGAATGTTTTCGGAAGGAGCGTTTTGCAGTTTGACCGTCGTGGCCGTAAACTGTTTCTGTTTGGAGCAGGCGCTTCGCCTGAAGGAAACCGCCCGTTTTTCGATGAGTTCGACATAGCGACAGGGGCATCCACACGGTTATGGAGAAGCGTCTCTCCCTTTTTTGAGAGCCCGGTGAGCCTGATCGACGTTGAACGCCGCATTATTGTTACACGTAGGGAATCGGTCGATCAGAGCCCTAACTTTTTTATCCGCGATGTGAGGCGAAACCAGCTTACGCAAATTACAAACTTTCCGGATCCTTTTCCGCAGATGCGCAACATACCCCGCGAAATGATACATTACACCCGGAACGACGGTATTCCGCTTACCGGACTGTTGTATTTGCCTGCAGGATTTCGCCCTGGTATTGACCCGCCGCTGCCAACCATCCTTTGGGCATACCCCGAAGAGTTTAAAAGCGCAGATGCAGCAGGCCAGGTTACCGGCTCGCCCTACACCTATACGCGCCTGGGCGCCACTTCGCCTGTAATGCTGGTAACTCAGGGATATGCAGTGCTCGACAATGCCAGCTTCCCTGTTGTGGGCGAAGGCGATAAAGAGCCAAACGATACCTTCGTGCAGCAGTTGGTTGCCAATGCCGAAGCAGCCATAAACAAGCTGGTCGAGATGGGCGTTGCCGATCCGAACAGGGTAGGTGTGTCGGGCCACTCCTATGGGGCCTTCATGACGGCCAATCTACTTGCCCACAGCAATTTGTTCGCTGCCGGAGTAGCCAGGAGCGGTGCCTACAACCGAACCCTTACACCATTTGGTTTTCAGAGCGAAGAGCGCACTTTCTGGCAGGCTCATGAAGTTTATGATATCATGTCGCCGTTTATGTTTGCCGACCGTATCACCACCCCGGTACTGCTGATTCACGGTGCCGACGACAACAATGCCGGAACTTTCCCGATGCAGAGCGAAAGGTTCTACGACGCATTGCGGGGTCACGGTGCCACGGTTCGGTTGGTAATGTTACCCCACGAAAGCCACGGCTATCGTGCCCGCGAATCCATTCTGCACATGCACTGGGAATGGTTGCAGTGGTTCGACAGGTTTGTTAAAAACAGAAAATAGCCTAGTTTTTCCGGAGGCTGCAAGGGTTAGGATATCAGATTTTTGGCTAATCCAGCTCTTGCAGCCTCCTTCTTATTGTGTAGGGTAACAAGGCCTATAAAAGCAGGGTAGTTTTCCTACATTGACGGTCTAGTACATTTCTTCCAAAAGAATCAAATCTCCTATCTTTGCCAGGCAAAAAAGTAGCCAAACCTTTTCTTTCAACTAATTTTTTCCAATAGGGGGAATTGACGGTTCGTTTATTAGTGCCTTCTCCTACAGAAAAGCCTGTTTTATGGAAGTGCAGTTTATTGGTTTTGCAGGGCAAATCGAATAGAACTTGGCAATCTGGGTTATGGTATCACTTAATTTTAGATCAGTTATTTAAAAAAATATTCACTATAAAATCATCAACCATGTACATGCGTAATGCCTTGTTAACGCTCTTAGCGATTCTATTTAAATCAGCCGCCTTTGGTTCGGGACAGGAGCAAACAACAGAACCTGCCTGGGGCATACGGTTTACAGGTTTTGTTAGAAGCGATTACTGGTATGATAGCCGCAAAGTACTGTCGATCAGGGAAGATATTTTTATGATTATTCCTGCCCCGATTCAGCCCGATATAGCCGGCAACGACCTGAATGCGACATCTTCCTTTAACTACAGTGCAATCTTTTCGCGGCTTACGGGCATAATATCCGGACCCGAAGCTTTTGGAGCCAGAACGTCGGGAGTGCTCGATGCCGATTTTTCAGGGGTCAGCAATGCCGATGTAAACGGTTTGCGACTGCGGCATGCCTTTGCCCGTCTTCGTTGGGAACGTACCGAATTACTTTTTGGACAATTCTGGCATCCCATGTTCGTGCCGGAAGTTTTTCCGCACGTAATTTCCCTGAATACCGGCGCTCCCTTTCAACCTTTTATCAGAAGTCCACAGATTGCCGCAACCCGATTTTGGGGTAATTACAGCCTGCAACTGGCACTGATATCGCAGCGCGACCATGCAAGCGACGGCCCCCTGGGAATACGCTCCGATTACATGCGCAACAGCAACATTCCCAATGTGCACCTGCAGTTTCAACACAGGCATGAGAATACTGTTTTGGGTTTAGCTGCCGATTTCAAAAGGCTCAGGCCAAGACTTGTTACAGAGGCCAATTTCGAAACCAATGAAACCCTTGACAACTGGTCTTTCATGGCATTCGGGAGGCATAGCATAGACAACTTCACTGTAAGAGGGAAAGCCATTTTTGGGCAAAACCTCTTCGAACACATGATGCTGGGTGGTTATGCCGTAAGGACTTCTGACCCGATAACCCGTCGTGAAACATACACTCCGACAAACCACTTTTTTGTTTGGGGAAATTTTACCTATGGGCGCAACGTACAGGCCAGCCTGTTTGCCGGTTTCGCAAAAAATCTTGGCACCACACATGAAAACACCGGGGTATTTTTTGCCAGGGGGAGCAACATCGATTATATGTACCGCATTGCCCCTTCAATCACCTTTATTTCGAACCGGGTACAGATTTCAACCGAGTTGGAATACACATCGGCTGCCTATGGCCTGCCCGACAGCAGGGGACGAATTGCCAATTCGGAAGAGGTAGCTAATCTCAGGTTGCAGTTATCCCTGTTCTATAATTTTTAGGAGGGGAAGCATCATTTGAAACAGGCAGGTTTCTTATCAATTGATAAGAGGGAGTCCAAGATTTGTCTATCACTTCAAAACCTTAATCCGCGCATCAACAGCAACTACCTGTTCGCCTTTACCGAGCAATGGATTCAGGTCCATTTCCGAAATTTCGGGCGCTGCCTCAACCAGAGCCGAAAGGCGTTGTATGATGTTGGCAAATTTCTCTTCGCTGATGCCTTCCTTGCCACGTACGCCCCTGATTATGGGATACGACCTTAGGCTTCTTATCATGGTCAACGCTTCGTTGTGAGAGACCGGCGACAATACGGAGGCAACATCTTTGAACACTTCGATAAAAATACCGCCCATGCCGCAAAGAACCAGGTGTCCGAACTTGCCTTCGCGCTTGGCTCCAGCAAATAGTTCGGTTCCCGAAAGCATCGGTTGCATCAGGATGGCTGTTGCTTCAGGTATCTGCATCATCCGCACAAACTCTTTTTCGACTGTGCCGGCATCTTTTACGTTAAGGACCACCCCGCCAACGTCGCTTTTATGAACCGGACCCACCACCTTCATTACCAGCGGGAAACCCACTTGGTTTGCTGACATTAGGGCTTCGGCTGTTGTTTTTACAACGGCCTCTGCAACGCGTGGAATACCTGCTGCATCGAGCAGTCCCTGTACCTTTTCCGGGTTCAGATACCCTTCAGTAGCCTCTTCAATAATCTTGCGTATTGCTGTGATATCCAATTTGGGAAGTTCGGATTTGGCTGCAGCAGGCATGGGGGTATTATATACTGTGGAGAGGGCCTGACCAAGCGTAACCTCATCGGGAAAGTTGATATGACCTTTGTTGATAAACGCCTCCACCTCCTTTTGGGCTGTGAGTGTGCTGGGAAGCACCGGATAAATCGGCTTGCGGCAGGTTGTCATTTTTTCGTGAAGCACGTCATAAACGTTAAAAACCGGTATCAGGCCTGGAGTACCAAAGATTACCACCATGCCATGAATTTCATCAAACCTGTTTTCGACCGTATCAATAATCTGGCCTAATTGTTCAGCGGTTCCGGTGGCCAGAAAGTCGATAGGATTGGCCACACTCGATCCGGGGAAAAGCTTCGAAAGCAACTCACGACTTGCCTGATTATCGATATGAGGCACTTCAAGCCCTCCGTTCGATAGGGTGTCGGTAAGCATTACAGCCGGCCCTCCGGCATGGGTAATAATGGCCATGTTTTTTCCCTGGAGCCGGGGG
This sequence comes from Bacteroidales bacterium, assembly GCA_035477775.1. Taxonomy (GTDB): domain Bacteria; phylum Bacteroidota; class Bacteroidia; order Bacteroidales; family UBA7960; genus UBA7960. The sequence continues at coordinate 14,224 of DATIKH010000150.1, forward strand.
TGCATAAATACCGACGCCACACTGATAAGCTCTTCGCGGCTGTGGCAACGTACGATGCCTGCTTTGCTGAACAACGCATCAACTGCAGAATCCGGGCTGGCCAGGGCCCCGGTGTGCGAAGAGGCAGCGCGGCTTCCCGCAACGGAGCTGCCGGCTTTTATTGCCGCAATTTTGCAGCCTTTTCTGATCAATGATGCCGCATGCTTCAGAAGGAGGGCAGGCTTGCTGATATTTTCGAGGTACAACAATTTTACAGGGGAACTGGTCTTGGAGTCGAAAGTTTCGTCTAAATACTGCAGAATTTCTTCAACTCCCATCTGGGCACTGTTGCCGACCGAAAATACATTGGCGAAAGTGAGTCCTTTGGGAATTCCTGCCTCCATGATAAAACAGGCAGTAGCCCCTGATCCGGAAATAAAATCGCAGCCTTTTGGGTCGAGTTTCGGAATGGGATATGTGAAAATACTTTGATGGTTTTGTGTAAGAATGCCCACGCAATTGGGGCCGATCAAAGCTCCGTTAACGCTATTGACAATTTCAACCAGGCGCTGCTCTAGCTTTGCGCCTTCTTCGCCCTCCTCGCTGAACCCGGCCGAAAGCACTATGAATGCCCTGGTGTTTTTTTCTGAAGCCAGCAACTCCACTGTGTCGGGCACAAACCGGGATGCGATGGCTATCACCGCCAGGTCAACCGGGGGCAAATCGGCCGGATTCTGAAAACACCGGATACCTTGAACCTCAGTTTCTTTGGGATTGGTAACATACAAGATTCCGCCATACCCCCCGTCGATGATATTTTTCAGAATTTTGCCTCCGGGTTTGGTCGTATCGTTCGAACCACCTACAACTACAATGGATTTCGGGTCAATTAATTGTTTATTGATCATAAATTAGAGATCGCTGGTTTTTAGTTCGTTGGCATGTATTTGAGGAAGTTTCCTGGTAGCTCTACCTTGTGCAATGCTACTACAAGTTTAGCCCAACTTTTTAATTCAACCAACTTTTTTATGGCAGTCTTTTCGAAAATTGAATTTGATTTTGAAGAACCGACAAAATCTTTTTTTAAAAAAGTGTAAGGATTTTAATAAAAAACCAAACCTTCAAGTACCCATTCAACGTAAGAATAAGAAAAACAGGCAACACAATTTTGATTTTCAGCCAAAACAGAATGCAAAACTTTTCAAGGGAAATAATTATGAAGGTTTGTACGTAGGTGAATTCTTCAGTTTTTTTGGTAAATATACCGCAACTGAGGCTTAAATTTTAGCATTAATTTTCCTACCTGAAATAATTTTCAAATTTGGCTTAGTGGTATTTAGATTTTAAGATTTGATGGATTATACCTTAATTTGTCAAATAAAGTATAAGTTGAGCTAATAACTCTGAGTGTTTTAAAATGGACAATAATTCGAAGAAAAGGGTTAATGGTTCGGGTGAATTGCCAGAAGGGCAGCCTGCAATCGACTCGGCAGGCATCCTACAAGAAAGCCAACCACCTAAGAAATCAAGAACAGCTAAGTTGGAATTAAGCGATTTGCCAATCGGACTTCCTACCGACCTGAACTTGGCAAATGCGCTGTTGTACCATTTGCCCAACAAAATATATATCAAGGACAGGGAATACAATTATTTGTGGTGCAATAAATTCTATGCCGACGATCTGGGAATAACCCCAGAGCAAATAGTAGGTAAAAGTGATGCTGATTTTTTTCAGGTAGAGCTTGCTAATTCTCACCGAAAAATTGACCAGGAAATATTGCATAGTGGTGAAACCAAAAGCATTACGGATAAGTACATTTTAAATGGAAGTGAGAAGTGGCTGCACAGTCTAAAAATGCCATTCCGGGATCATCAAAACAATATTAAGGGTATAATTGGCATATTGAGCGATGTTACGGAGAGTTTTGCGGCTGAGCAAAAAGTTCGTGAAAGCGAAGAGCGCCACCGTGCATTGTTCGAATTGAGCCAGGATGCCATCTTCCTGATCGAGAACGATGTTTATGTTCATTGCAATAAGGCCGCCCTTGAATTGTTTAAATGCAAAAAGGAAGACATCATTGGGAAAACCCCTTATTTTTTCTCGCCCCTGATTCAACCTGGAGACCTGCCTTCGAGAGGACTCATCATTGAAAAAATTAAAATGGCATCGGAAGGGGTTGCCCAGAACTTTGAGTGGTTGCATCAACGGTTTGATGAGACACCATTTGATGCTGAGGTGTCAATAAACCGTGTTGTTTTAAACGAAAAAGTGTTCCTACAGACTGTTGTACGCGACATTTCTGATCGAAAAAAGACAGAGCAAAAATTGCGCGAAAGCGAAGAGAATCTCTCTTTAACTTTTCATTCGATTGGCGACGGAGTCATTTCGACCGACAAAAACGGCCTGATAGTGAATATGAATCAGGTTGCCGAAACCATGTGTGGCTGGCGCCTGAAAGAAGCCAAGGGCAAACAGCTTTCAGATGTTTTTAAAATCCTCCATGCCCAAACCAGGGAACCCGTAACCGACCCTGTTAAATTGGTTTTGGAGAAGGGTAAAGTGGTTGAACTTGACAACCACACCATGCTTGTTTCCCGAAAGGGGAGAGAGTACCATATTTCTGATAGCGCTGCACCCATTAAAGACAAAAAAGGGCAAATCACCGGGGTTGTAATGGTATTTACCGACATTACCGAAAAATATGCCGGTGATAATGCCTTGCGCGAGAGTGAGCAAAGGTTCCGTGCGCTCGCCGAGAATTTGGGCGA
>DATIKH010000151.1:0-33915 GCA_035477775.1 Bacteroidales bacterium
GAACATAACGGAGCGCATTTCTTCACCATTGGACAAAGAAAAGGACTCAACGTGGGGGGAACTGAAAAACCTATGTTTGTAATTGGCCTGGACACCGCTAAAAATAACATTTATACGGGACTGGGAGAAGACCATCCGGGATTGTTGGGATATGGGCTTTTTGTTCCCCGCAACGAAGTAAATTGGATACGTGATGACCTAAGGCTTGAGCCTGGTCAGAGCGCCCGGTACCAGGCCCGGATACGGTATCGCCAACCCCTGTGCGATGCATTGTTGATAATGCGTAGCAACGGGCTATACATTATCTTTGACAAACCACAGAAAGCCATAGCTCCCGGCCAATTTGTTGCCTGGTACAACCAGGAAGAATGTATTGGCAGTGGTGTGATTGCCTGATTTTATCGGACTATTCGGCCACAAATTGACCTTTGTGCTTCGGAGGGAGAAACAAAATATTGTAGTGTTTCAACCTTTCGCAAATAAAAAAAAACGGCACACTAAGAAAATGTGCCGTTTTGCAAAATATGCGATATGTTAATAAAACGAAGTAGCAAATATCAAAGCTACTGTAGCAATGAGTTTTATTAAGATATCCAGGGAAGGACCTGAAGTATCTTTCAGGGGGTCACCAACCGTGTCGCCAACAACCGTTGCTTTATGGGTTTCGGAGCCAACATCGTGATGTTTTCCGTTGATTGTATATCCTTTCTCAATCAATTTCTTGGCATTATCCCACAGACCACCGGTATTTGACTGGAAAAATGCCTGCAGAATCCCAGATACAGTAACTCCGGCCAACAAACCACCAAGCGCTTCGGGCCCCAGCCAGATACCAACAGTAATTGGAGTGGCAAGCGCAATAATACCTGGTAGAATCATTTGCTGCAAAGCTGCTTTGGTAGAAATCGAAACACAACGCCCGTAATCGGGGGTTCCATCGGCATCGTGCAGAATCTGAAGGTCCGCTTCAGACCACTCGCTCAAAGGTGTATTGCCGTTTTTCCTCATTACCTGAAGCGCATTTTTTAAAGGCAGTATTTTCTCGAACTGATCTCGTACCTCATTGATCATCTTATAGGCTGCCCCGCTTACCGCCTGAATGGAAAGGGCCGAGAAAACATAGGGAAGTAAAGCTCCAAGGAACAGAGTAGAGATTACTGCTGCCTGCGACACGTCGATTTGTTTTATTTTGGCGGCAGTCATATAAGCGCCAAAAAGGGCAAGAGCTGTAAGAGCAGCCGAACCGGCGGCAAATCCTTTTCCAATTGCTGCCGTTGTGTTCCCCACTGCATCAAGTTGGTCGGTTTTTTCACGAACATCGGGCGGAAGTTCCGACATCTGGGCAATACCCCCGGCGTTGTCGGAGATAGGGCCATAAGCATCGACCGAAAGCTGAAAACCGAGGACAGAAAGCATACCTACTGCAGCAAAGGCTATACCATACAATCCTCCTAACGAAAACACCACAACAATAGCTACAACTATTGCTATAGTTGGAGGAATGGTTGAAAGCATCCCCATACTCAGGCCAGAAATAATGTTGGTTGCCGGGCCTGAGGTAGATTGCCTGGCTACTACCTTAACCGGATGGTGATGTAAACCTGTAAAGAACTCAGTAGAAAACCCTATAATCAATCCCACTATGAGTCCTATTATAGAGGTAAGAAATATATTGAATGAAGTGATGGTTCTTTCAACACCATACAATACATCGATAAATACAATTTCTTTAGGTAAAATATTGGTAATCAAAAAATAGCTAAATGCTATCATCAACAGTGATGCTATAATTTGTCCGGCATTGAGCGCGGCTTGCGGATTACCTCCTTCTTTAACCTTCACAAAAAAGGTTGCTACAATGGACGCAATTACGCCTGCTGCACCCAAAAACAAGGGCAATAATACTGGCGAGAGCCCACTGAAAGCATCAACATACGTACCTGCCATAAGTGCCACACCCAGAATCATGGCAGAAATTATGGAACTTACATAAGATTCGAAAAGGTCGGCGCCCATACCCGCTACATCGCCCACATTATCACCTACGTTATCGGCTATGGTGGCCGGGTTTAGCGGACTGTCTTCGGGAATTCCGGCTTCCACCTTGCCCACCAGGTCAGCCCCAACATCGGCCGCTTTGGTGAAAATTCCTCCACCAACTCTGGCAAACAGACCCACAGTAGAAGCCCCAAAAGAAAAGCCTGTGATAATTGATAAAATCCGACCAATGCTGCCCGAGGATTCAGATCCAAACAGCAAGGTGTAAACAATGAAAAGTGTACCCACACCAAGCATTCCTAAACCCACTACAGTAATTCCCATAACACTGCCCCCAGTAAAAGCTACATTGAGCGCACAGTTGAGGCTCTTACGGGCAGCCTGGGCTGTTCGTACATTGGCTTTGGTAGCAGTTCGCATGCCAATATATCCTGCTAAAGCCGAACAAAAAGCTCCTACCAGATAGGAAATTCCAATCAATGGTGATGAAGCCTGTGGGTCGGCCAAGAAGACAAGTACCAGGGCAATAATAATTAAAAATACCAACATGGTTCTGTACTCAGCCCTGAGAAAAGCAAGTGCTCCTGATTCTATAAAGGATGACACGCGTTGCATTTTCTCATTTCCGGCAGGTTGGCGTAGAATCCACCTGGTTTTCACATAGGAAAACACCAGGGCCAAAATTCCTGTCAAAGGAATTAGATAAATTACATAATTTTCCATAACCTAAGAGTGTTTTAACAAAAAAAGTGAATCTAACTAAAAAAACAATATCGAATATGCTTTAATATTAATTTTATTAACGGTAATTTCAACAACAAATTGTGTTATATTTGTTTAATTTTCAAACATTTACCAAATTATAGTTTGTGAATATTTATAAGATTACTTTGATCAATTTCAGGAATTACCGTGAAGTGTCGGTAAATTTTTCGGCCAAGTTCAATTGCTTTGCAGGAAATAACGGAACCGGCAAAACAAACCTCCTGGAAGCCATCTATTACCTGTCGTTTTGCAAGAGTTTTTCCAATCCGGTCGACACTCAAAATATCTATTTCGATAGCGATTTTTTTCTGATTCAAGGGACCTACCAAACCAACGGCGTGCAGGATGATCTCCATTGTGGAGTGAAGCGCCAGCAGCGCAAAGTATTCAAGCGCAACAAGAAAGAGTACGAACGACTTTCGGATCATATAGGGTTGTATCCTTTGGTGCTGATCAGTCCGGGCGATGCAAACCTTATAACCGGCGGAAGTGATGAGCGCCGCAAATTTATCGACGGAGTTATTTCGCAATACAACCAGGAATACCTTCACCATCTTTTGAATTACAACAAGGCGCTGACCATGCGCAATGCCTTGTTAAAAATGTTTGCCGAGCGCAGGAAGTTCGATCCTGATTCGCTGGAGTTGTATGATGAGTTGCTGGTTAAGCACGGAGAATATATTTTTAATGAACGATGGCAGTTTTTTCAGGAATTTCTCCCCGTTTTTTCTGAATTTTACGGCATCTTGTCAGGACAGGAGGAAGCCGTGAATATTGGTTATCAAAGTACACTGCTTGAGGGCAATTATCGTAATCAATTAGTAGATGCACGGCAGAGTGACCGGCTCTCCCAATTTACTACCTTGGGAATCCACAAAGACGATCTGCTTTTTACAATACATGAAGTACCGGTAAAACGCTACGGAAGCCAGGGGCAACAGAAAACTTTTTTAATTGCCCTGAAACTTGCCCAACATGCGTTTACACGAACCATAAAGGGTTTTAGTCCGATTTTACTGTTCGACGATATTTTCGATAAGCTCGATGACCTCCGGGTGGAACAGTTAATGCGATTGGTAAGTTCCAGTAACTTTGGGCAGGTGTTTGTAACCGACACCAATTTTGACCGATTGGAAAAACTTTTTAAAACCCTACCCGGTCAAAGCCATATTTATCTTGTGGCGGACGGCAAGGTTGAGTTAAAATCCTCTTTTTCGAATTAAATTCCTGAACATGCGAAAATCGAATATTCAACCAGTTGGAGAGGTTATAAAAGAACTGATTCGCAACTTTAACCTGGAAGAGAAGGTTACCGAAGCGCGTGTTACCGCTGTATGGGAAAAGGTAATGGGTCAAGGAATTTCCAGATATACAACCCATATTTCTTACCGCAACGGAACCTTATCAATCAGGCTGAGTTCGCCGGTACTTCGGCAGGAATTATCCTACGGGAAAACCAAAATTATAGGACTTATCAACGAGGCCCTTGACCAGGATTTGGTTGAAGAAATCATTTTTTGTTAGGTCAATAGGATAGGTATGTCCATGATGTATATTTGCCAAATATAGGCATGGGGCATGGGGCATGGGGCATGGGGCATGGGGGGAGCATGGAACTTTGATCTTTGAACTTTGAACTTTGATCTTTGAACTTTGAACTTTGATCTTTGATCTTTGAACTTTGATCTTTGATCTTTGAACTTTGATCTTTGATCTTTGAACTTTGATCTTTGATCTTTGATCTTGGCGCCTAGCTTGTTACTCAATTCCGCAAACAATTGCCACTTCAAGCCGGCTTTTTCGAATGGTTACAATATGGCATTTCAGTTTCTTAAACTGTGTCCAATGCATGGCCGTTTCGTCAGGTACTTTTACTTTCACATCTTCATGGTAATGGTCCTTAAGCACAATCCATTTTTGCCTGGTTCCATCAGAGAAAATGTATTCTTCGAACCTGTTAATCGGTAAAATGTATTCGCCCCCGGGTTGATACACCGGATGCACTGGCTCCAGAAATACTTCTCCGTTGAGGTTGATGCCATCGGCCCTGCACCGAACCTCCGTACCTTTCTTTAAGCGGTAATGTAAATAGTATTTCTTCTTAATAGGATGGTGATTGCCCCACTCATCTTTCAAAATGTAATAAACCTGACCGTCATCGGGATTCAACTTTTCTTCAGTAAAAAGCATTTTGTATTCAACACCTTTGGTAAAGCGGGATTTACCAAAGAAATGATCCTTAACACTGAGATACAAGATTCCTTTTTTTATCCGATTGACTAAGCACGGCACCCGGCCATGAATAAAGGTTCCTGAAATCAAATCAGGTATTTTTACCTTCCAGGTTGTGCTATTGATATCCCGAACAGTAAAATACCTTTCGATTTCCCCAGCGAAAGATTTTCTCAGTCCACTGCTAACTACATCAAAATCATAAGTCTGACCTTCGGAATACCAGGGATTTTGAGGCTCAAGAAATATGCGTCCATTGCAATTGACTTTATCGACCCGGCATTGAATCTTCTGTCCTGTTTTAAATCCATAATAATTGTAAAAACCTGAAGGCATTAACATTTTATAACCCAAGGGGTCGCGAAGTACATAGTAACCTTCTGAAGGGGCTAACTCCATTTGGCCCAACACTTCAAAAACATAGGATTGCCCTTCGGTAAAAAGGGAGTTGTTTATATAAACCGGCTGATAGGTCATGCTAATTTGCCTGTTGGAGTAACAGATACGAATTAAGGATAATTCCTCCAAGTTGCCGAATGGCCGATTTCATATCTTCAAACCCTTGCTGGCTTATGGGCCTGGTAGCATCCTCAACGACAAAGGTTTGGAAACCATGAGCAAGGGCATCAAGTGCCGTAAAACCAACGCAATAATCCCCGGCAAGGCCGACTGTATAGATGCTGGTAACTCCTCTACCACGAAGATAAGCTGCCAATCCAGTGTCCTTCTTCTTTCCGTTGTCGAAAAAGCCGCTGTAGCTGTCAATTCCAGGGTCGGTACCTTTTCTGAAAATGGCCTCAACAGGTTTTGTGTTTAAGCTTAAGGGCATTTCAGCTCCTAGAGTGCCCTGAACACAATGGTCGGGCCAGAAAACCTGTTCAAGGTCGCCTAAACGCCCTGACTCAAATGGTTGCCTGCCGGGATGAGCAGAAGCGAAACTTCCATGATGTGGTGGGTGCCAGTCCTGGGTTGCTACAATCAGTTCAAAATGTGGCAATAGGTTGTTTACAATCGCTATTACCTGATCACCACCGGGAACCGCCAATGCACCTCCAGGCAAAAAATCATTTTGAATGTCAACTATTATCAATGCCTTCATAATGTTTGAGTATATAGATTAACTCAGCGCCGATCCTTAGCAACCAAACAATGCATTCTATTTACATTTTTTGTATTGACAAATGATTTGACTTCGCAAATCTGACAAGCTTTCCGAAATACCCACTTTGTATAAATGCGGATAATCAAACCGTTTGTGCTCCATTGCCAGATTTTTCAATCGCTTTTGAACCTTTTCCCGCAAAACATAGGGATCTTGCATTCCGTTCAAGGGTTTTCCCCTTTCCATAAGGGGTTTGTGAAGGTCTTCAAACAGTAGGTTATCCAATTTCAAGGATTTTTCCTTTTCAAAAGGGTGAATCATAAAATTGGGTTTGTTTTCATGCTCCAGTGCAATGCAATCGGCATAAAAGCAACCATCCTGATCAAAGTATCTGAAAACTTTTTTCTTTCCCGGAAGGGTTGTTTTTTGCACATTGTCCGAAATTTTCAGGCGGGGTTTATTTCCGGCCCAAGCAAGTTTATATACCCCGTCGATAGCCCCGTCGGGTTTGCCGATGATCATACTGGTACCAACCCCGAAAATGTCGATGGGCGCACCCTGATCGAGCAGACTTTTTATAACGTATTCATCCAGCTGGTTCGAAACGATGATCTTCACATAGGAAAGCCCATTTTCGTTGAGCATTTTGCGGGCCCTTTTTGAAAAATAGGCCAGGTCGCCGCTATCAAGTCTGATAGCCATCAGCCTGTGCCCATTGGCTTCGAGTTCCTTGGCTACCGTTATAGCATTCGGAATGCCATTTTTTAAAGTATCGTAAGTATCGACCAGAAGAATGCAGTTTTCGGGAAAAACCTCGGCATAATGCCTGAATGCATCAAGCTCATTATCAAATGTTTCAACAAAAGAGTGTGCCATGGTACCGGATGGTGCAATGTCGTACTTATGAGCGGCAAGGAGGTTTGAGGTACTGTCGAATCCCCCAATGATTGCTGCCCGGCTTGCATGTATTGAGCCCAGTGACTGGGCCCTTCTCAATCCGAAATCGCTCAAGGGACGATCGCCTGCAGATAAGCGGATACGATTTGCCTTTGTAGCTACCAGCGATTGGAAGTTAATGACATTCAACAAAAGGGTTTCCACCAACTGGCTTTCAAATAATCCTCCGTCAACCCGAAGTATTGGTTCCATCGGAAAGACTATTTCACCTTCTGACATACCCATAATGTTTCCGCGAAAGCGAAAATTTTCGAGATACTCGAGAAACTCCTTTTTAAAACCAAGGGTTTTCATATATTGTAGGTCGTCCGCAGAGAACTGAAGGTTTTCAAGCAAATGCAGCAGTTCCTCCACCCCTGCCAATATTACATAACCTCCTTGAAATGGTATTTTGCGGAAAAAATAGTCGAAGCTGGCAGGTTGCTCGTGTTTGCCACTGAAAAAATAAGCCTGACCCATGGTCAGTTGATACAGATCGGTATAAAGTGGCGATATGGTAGTTGGGTTTATCATATCAATTTTTTTAACTAAGATTTCCTCCAGAATTTTTTCTAAAAACGTGTAGGTTTATAGAATTTTAGCCAAAGGTAATATTCCTGAAGGCTGAAAATCTCATACCCGTTTCTTCAGTGTTTCTATAAAAATTTCATAAATCTGTTGGCCGAAAAGTACCAGTCTGATAATTTCGGTAATTTTTAGTTTGGGCATCTTGTTCAGGATGGCTTCAATAGTAACTTGCGCCGCTTCTGCCGGAGGATAACCAAAAGCGCCAGTTGAAATAGCTGGAAAGGCAATGCTTTTGATACTATGTTCCTCACAAATATGCAACGCATTACGAAAGCAGTTGGCAAGCAACACGTCGTGCGGCATATCGACATTGAAAACCGGACCAAGGCAATGTATCACATATTTGTTTGGAAGCCGGTAACCTTTGGTGAGGATTGCCTGACCCGGTAAAATTGGGGCAAAAGGATGTGCTTCTTCGAACAATTCAGGCCCGGCAGCCCGGTGAATAGCCTCATCAACTCCAAGTCCGGGAATAAGTTGGGCATTGGCAGCATTTACAATAGCTTCTACATCGGGTTGACGGGTAATGTCGCCTTTTGTGATTTGCAGGACTACCTTGTTTATAGTATAATATTCCATCCCCAGATGATTATCTTCATGACATAGACGCCCTCAATCACCCTTTCAAACAATGTACCTGGTACCGAATCCAGAGGAAATTATGGAATTACAATAGCCCATATCAGGCTTTTACAACAAAAACCTGCGAGGTTTCATATTTTACCACCCGCACTTGCTGGCCCTTATCGATAAAACCGGTTACTGCCGTGGCATCGTAGATATCTCCTTCAATTTCTACTTTTCCGCTTGGCCTCAGAATGGTAAAAGCCATCCCGGTTTTGCCTACGATATTTTTTATTTGGATGTTGGCCGAAGTGAACCCCGATTCGGTTTCCTGAACCGCAGCCAATGCCAACCCTTTAAAATGGGTAGTTTGTGTGAACAGTTTTTTACCAATGTAAAACGACAAAATAAGCGATAGAAAGAAAGAAATTACTACCACCGACAAGGCTATCAGGATTTCATTGAACGGTACGCCCGAAAAGTCGAATCCCTCATTACCCAGCATTGCCATAACCAGGCCTGTGGCGATAAACACTGCCCCGGTTACTCCTGCCACACCGAACCCGGGTGTAACAAAGATTTCGACCCCAAGTAAGACCACTCCCAATATAAACAAGATGATTTCCCAGTTGGCGGCAAGTCCTTCAATATACAAGGGAGCAAAATATACCACAGCCGCCGCAATGGCCACCAGAATAGGAAACCCTACTCCGGGTGTTTGAAGCTCGAAATAAATCCCTCCAAGAATAAGCATGATGAGCAACCCGGCAATAACGGGATTGATCAAGAATGCTATAACGCGGTCAATCAAGGTTAAGCGTTGCTCAATGATTTCGTAATTTTCGATGCCGGCCAATTCAAGCATTTCGGTAATGTTATCGGCAGACCCTTCGCTGTAGCCCCATTCAATAGCCTCGGCAGCTGTGAAGGTAAGTACTTGTCCCTCCTCTATCAATCCGGGAATAGCAGTGCGTGCATAAACCATGGCCTCGGCAATATCCGGATCGCGGCCTTTAACTTCGGCCGTGGAACGCATCATCGAACGCATGTACGATTGTATTTTTTCGGGCGCCACCTCCCCTGTCTGATCTACCGGCGTTGCCGCCCCAAAATTTCCTCCCGGCCTCATGTAAATCCTGTCGGCGGCAATGGATATAAGGGCTCCGGCCGAAGCAGCATTGTTGTCGATAAACACCATTACAGGGATATTCGACTCCAAAATACGGGTACGAATGGAGTCGGCCGACTCAACCATTCCTCCATAGGTGTTCATATGTATCAGAATTAAATCTACTCTAAGGCTGTCAGCTTCAATAAAAGCTTCATTCGTGCGGAACACAGCCGGTGGAGCAATGTTCTCTTTAATTTCAAATAAGTAAATCTGGAAAGTCCTGCCAGGGTCACGGGCAATAGCCTCGCTAACCCGGTCGATCCGCTCTGCTTGAGCAGGCAGCCACAGACCTATTAAAAACGTAGCCAAAAGAAATGATTTCATTTTCATTTGAAATAATATTGGTTTTAAAAATGTAACCTTGTTTCCCTCGTGCTGTTTTTAGCAAAAAAAAGCGAAACAAGAAACCCGCAAGTGAAAGTGTATTAAACATTTATGGTTTTTGATTGTGCTTATCCCATGAAAACTCATGGTAAAGGTAACCAGCATGCGGGGTTTTCAGCACGAAATTACTCAATTTTCCCATCAGTTTCCGCATATCCCCAAGATTGCAAAATTACTACCTTTGCTCCCTGTTTTTCTGAAAATTTCACAGATTTTGAGCCTTTTAAAAGGTATTAACCTTGTTTAAAATGGAGAAAACCCTTCTATTTGCCGAGGCTGGTTTCGAAATAAGCATGGAAAAACCCATTGGCACCGATGCGGTGGAGCTTTTAAAACAAACCTCAATCGGAGGCAACGGGCCTGTTTACCGGCATCTTGATACCGAAGATCATGTAAAAAACCTGGTTAACCCTGCCATGATTTCGCTCCGGAAAAACGGCAACCTATTGGGTATGGGGGTTTTCTGTAATTTGCAGGTAAAGGTGTTGCAAAACCCCTTTAACTGCTTTTATGTAAGATATTTCTCAGCCTCGCCCGAAATTCGCGGAAAAGGATTTATGAAAAAGTTTGGTAAGCAGGCCATGAGCCTTATCCGCGAAGGCCAGAAAGAAAAAACAATCTATTACGCTTCGGTCGAAAACCATAATATCAGTTCCATCAAAGTAATCAACGAAGCGGGTTACAAAGCCATCAGGAAAGTCAAAACATTGGGTTTCAGCCGCTTTTTTCCAAAGAAAAGCCAAAATATCAGGCAAGCACAAAATCCTGAGGAGAAGTGGGCCATACTGGAACTTTTGACTACATATTATTCAGGACATTCCCTGGTACAGTTTACCAAAATTTTTCACCTCGACGACTACTATTTCATTGAGGAAAACGGGGAAATCGTGGCCGGATGCCAGATTCACAGGGTACACTGGGAGGTAAAAAAAATGGCAGGCATTCAGGGTAAGATGATGGTGCATCTGATACCCTTGGTGCCTCTTATTCGCAAAATCTTCAACCCGCGCAGGTTTAATTTTATTGCTCTTGAAGGCATTTTCGTAAAGGAGGGCAGGGAGGCCAGATTATTGGAATTGATAGAGGGTCTTCTTGAACAGAATAAGGTCAATTCAGCTTTGGCCTGGCTTGATGAGCAATGCCCGCTTTACCGTAAGCTTAAAGCACATGGTAATCTCGGCTTGTTAAACACCTTTACCGGCAAAGCCGACACCATGCTTATGGCCTCATTTGTAGGAATGTCTGACGAAGAAGTTGCCCAAACCAGCAACAATCCCGTTTACATCAGTTCTTTCGATTTTACCTGATCGGGTCTGTTTTCCAAGAACAATTCTTAGCACAGAAAGCCGGTTGGGCCTTCTGCCTTTTTCCGGCTAAATAAACTTCTTCGCATCAGCCAGGAAGCGTTCCAGTCCGCTGTCGGTGAGCGGGTGCTTCAGCAATGCAAGGATCGGCTCGAGGGGACAGGTTACCACATCGGCTCCGGCTTCGGCACAGGCTACAATGTGCATGGGATGCCTGATACTGGCCGCAAGCACCTGAGTTTCGAAGCTGTAAGTACGATATATATTGACGATTTTATAAATCAGGTCTATGCTGTCGGTCGAAATATCATCGAGCCTTCCTAAAAATGGTGATACATAAGTTGCACCGGCTTTGGCCGCCAATATGGCCTGACCAGGCGAAAACACCAGTGTGCAATTGGTCTTGATTCCCTTTTGAGAAAAATATTTTATGGCCTTGATGCCGTCCTTGATCATAGGCACTTTGACAACAATCTGCGGATGAAGCTGGGCCAAAGCCTCCCCTTCCGAAATGATTCCGGCAAAATCGGTTGCAATAACCTCTGCGCTGACATCACCTTCAACAATATTGCAGATATCCACGTAATGCTTCAGAACCGCCTGCTGGCCGCGAATCCCTTCTTTGGCCATAAGCGAAGGATTGGTTGTAACTCCGTCAAGAATTCCAAGGTCGTTGGCTTCGCGAATTTGGTCGAGATTGGCTGTGTCAATAAAAAATTTCATCTTCAAACAATTGATTAAGAGTGTTCAAAAAAAAAGAGTAAGTATGACATCGCACCGCTACGACCGCCTACCCTTGCTATCTTCCGATCCTGGGGGAGTTCAGCGGGAGCTGGTCGTATCAGACTTACTCGCTGCAAAGTTAATAATTATTATGATGAACCAAATTATTCACCAGCTTTTGTAACATAAAAACCAATGAAAAATTCTCATTCAATCCATGATACACCATGGTTTACAATGAAAAAACTGGTATGTTTGCTTTTAAATTTAATCAAATCGAAAAATGGAAAATCAAGAAATCTCTTGCAATCAAGGAATGGCAAAACCAGCCCTAACCTATGGTTTGCTGATCGGAGTTGTTTTGACTATGGTTTCAATGGGGTTTTACCTGGCCGAAGCGATGACCAATCCGTTTGCTTCATACACTGCATATTTTGTCATGTTGGTGGGTATAGTGTTAGCAACCCTTAGCTGGCGCAAAGAATTTATGGGTGGATACATTTGTTACGGGCAGGCTTTAGGGTTTGGATGCCTTACGTTTTTGTTTACCGGCCTTGTTTCTGGAATTTTCTCCTTTGTGTTTTTTCAATTCATCGACCCAAATGCCGTCAACATCCTTATGCAGGCTAGTGAGGAAGCGATGTTAAAGAGTTCGCCCCAACTAACAGACGAACAACTTGATGCGGCACTTGAAATGCAGCAAAGGTTTATGACTCCTGTTTTAATTTCTGTTTCTGCCTTTTTCAGTACCGTATTGGTAGGGTGTTTAATGTCTCTAATTACCTCAATTTTTCTGAAGAAAAAGCCGAAGGAAGAGTTTTAATACCCATATTTATTCATTGCGGAGCGGCTATTACCACTCGGAATAGCCGTTTTTCTTTTCCTCCCTTTTGAAACTACTTTACTTTCTATTAGGGACTTTAATAAGCGATAATGAGGAACTTTTTACCGCAATGAACCCCATGAAAAATCGCTTAGAACGCCTTAAAAAACAATTAGTGAACTTTGCGAAATGCCTTGCTCCCCCTGCGGTTAAACACTTATAGAACTATTTTTATATTTTATCAGAGGTTATACAACATATATTGAGGTGCTTATAGATCTGTTCAAAAGAAAAGACCGAAGCTCACATTTATTCACATCTACAGAAAAATTAACACCTAAACCTGCCAGGTTTATTGAATGCATAAAGTTCTTAAAAATAGACCTGAGCTTTCAACCTGAGGCATTGTTCAGAAATATGAAAAGCCATGGGCAAAAATGGGTACCTTTGCGGCATATTTAGATTTTTATGACTGAAATCAGAAACATTGCCATAATTGCCCATGTTGATCACGGAAAAACTACTCTTGTCGATAGGATCCTGCACCAGGTAAAGCTCTTCAGAGACAACCAGGAAACCGGTGATTTAATTCTCGACAGCAACGATTTGGAGCGGGAGCGCGGCATAACCATTTTGGCCAAAAACTGCTCCGTACGCTATCAAGGAACGAAAATAAACATTATAGACACACCAGGCCACTCCGATTTTGGTGGAGAAGTAGAGCGCGTTTTAAATATGGCAGATGGGGTGCTACTTATAGTTGATGCCTTCGAAGGCCCCATGCCCCAGACCCGGTTCGTTCTCGAAAAAGCACTTCAGCTCAACAAGAAACCCATCGTGGTGATCAACAAAGTTGACAAACCAAACTGTCAGCCGGGCCTGGTTCAGGAAAAGGTATTCGACCTCATGTTCAGTCTCAACGCTACGGAGGATCAGTTGAACTTCCCGACAGTGTTTGGTTCGGCCAAAGCCGGCTGGATGTCGGATGATTGGAACCACCCTGCCTCCGACATTTCGCACCTACTGGAGGTGATCCTAAAACATATTCCTCCGGCTGAAAAACTTTCGGGAACCACTCAGATGCAAATCACTTCGCTCGACTATAGCTCTTATGTGGGTAGGATTGCAGTGGGGCGCCTTACACGGGGTACATTGGAACAAAATCAACCGGTTACTCTGGTAAAACGTGACGGCAGCTTCGTAAAATCGCGTATTAAAGAATTGTTTGTTTTCGAAGGCCTGGGAAAGGAAAAATCGAAAGAAAAAGTGTATGCCGGAGAAATCTGCGCCGTTTTGGGTGTTGAAGATTTTGAAATCGGCGACACCATTGCCGATGCAGAAAACCCGGAAGGGCTTGAACCCATTGCCATCGACGAGCCTACCATGAGCATGCTGTTTACAATAAACAATTCACCATTTTTCGGAAAAGACGGGAAATATGTTACCAGCAGGCATATCCGTGACCGGTTGTTCAAGGAAACTGAAAAGAACCTGGCATTGAAAGTGGAAGAATCAGAAAATTCTGATGCATATATTGTTTACGGGCGGGGCATCCTGCACCTTTCAATCCTGATTGAAACCATGCGCCGCGAAGGGTTCGAGTTGCAGGTCGGCCAACCCAAAGTGATCATTAAAGAAATCAACGGAAAGAAGCACGAACCTGTCGAATTCCTGACAGTAAGCGTGCCTGAGCCTTTTAGTGGAAAAGTGATCGAGTTGGTATCGCAACGCAAAGGCAAAATGCTTACCATGGAACAGCGGGGCGATCGTACCTTTCTGGAGTTCGAAATACCTTCGCGCGGGTTAATTGGACTGAGAAACCACATGCTAACCCTCAGTGAGGGCGAGGCCGTAATGGCTCACCGGCTGAAAGGGTTCGAAGAATTTGCCGGCGAAATAGCCGTTCGTCGCAACGGCCCTATTATCGCCATGGAAACGGGAACTGCATTCGCTTACTCCATCGACAAGTTGCAGGACCGCGGCAAGTTTTTTATCGAACCGGGCGAAGAAATCTACGTAGGACAAGTGGTTGGCGAGAACAACCGCCACGACGACATGGTAGTAAACCTTATCAAATCAAAAAAGCTAACCAATTTCAGGGCATCCGGTTCCGACGAAAAAACGATGATCGCCCCGGCCATTAAATTCTCCATGGAAGAAGCCCTCGAATATATCAGAGAGGATGAATACGTTGAGTTTACTCCAAAGCATATACGTATGCGCAAAATCATTCTGGACGAAAACGACCGCAAGCGCCTGAAAAAATCCAGCTAATTGGCCTGATATGGCAGAATCTACCATGATGCACATAGCCATCCCGGCAATGAATGAAATGGAGTTTTTGCCAGAGACGCTGAATTGTCTTTTTAACCAGACTTTCAGAAACTTCAAAATCTGGGTTTGCGTAAACCAACCCGACTCCTGGTGGATGGATCCGGCAAAAAAGGAAACCTGCCTCAACAACAGCAAAACCCTTGATTATCTTAATAACCTGCAATCTGCAAATCGTGGTTTGCACATTTTAGATTACAGTAGCCCTGGCAAAGGATGGACAGGGAAGTCATTCGGGGTGGGTCAGGCCCGGAAAACCATCTTGGACACAATTTCTGCACACGCCAAGCCTGGTGACATCTTGGTTAGTCTCGACGCCGACACCCTGGTACCCAATGATTACCTCGAATCGGTCGGGGAAGTTTTTAAGAGGTTTCCAGCAGCCGTAGCGTGTTCCAATCCGTACTTTCACAAACTTACCGGCGACCAGGCACTCGACCGGGCCATGCTGCGTTACGAAATTTACATGCGCCATTATGCCGTGAATATGTGGCGTATTGGCTCGCCCTACTCCTTCACAGCCCTTGGCTCGGCTATTTCGCTGCCGGTCTGGGCCTACCGCAAGGTTGGAGGTATTACAGCCAAGAAGAGCGGCGAGGATTTTTATTTTCTGCAAAAGCTTCGAAAAACAGGATACATAGTAAATTACAACCCTGTGCAGGTTTTCCCTGCTACCCGCTACTCCGACAGGGTGTTCTTTGGCACCGGGCCGGCGCTTATCAAAGGCAGCCAGGGCAAGTGGGAAAGCTACCCAATATATGATTTCAGGCTTTTCGATTCGGTTTTGGAAACTTACAGGCTTTTTCCACTGCTGTTTGATTCTTCGTTGGAAACGCCCATGAGCAACTTCCTAAATAATCAGTTTGGCGAAACCGACATTTTTGCACCTCTGAGAAAAAACCACAAAAACCCTGAACCATTCGTAAAAGCCTGTCATGATAAGATCGACGGCCTCAGGATTCTTCAATACCTGAAGCATCATCAGGCCAACTCCGATAAATCGGATGACGAGCATCTGACAGCATTTCTGAGAAAGTTCTATCCGGAATTTTTGGCTAAATTTGACGATAGCCATACCGAAAATCTATGTTTTAAAAGTTCCGAGGTGGGAGTTTTGGATAACATCCGGAATTTTCTTCGGGAAATAGAAAGCGCTTATCAGAAAGAAAACTGCCAATGGTTAAGCCAGTACGCAACCAACTGATAGTAATAACCGGCCCTACGGCAACCGGAAAAACGAGCCTTGCAGCGTGTGTGGCTGCCAAGTGCCAAGGCGAAGTAATCAGCGCCGACTCCAGGCAGGTTTACAGGGGGATGGACCTTGGAACAGGGAAAGACCTTCACGATTTTGTGGTAGGGGATTATCAGGTGCCTTACCATCTGATAGATATTGCAGAACCCGGCTTCGAATATAATGTTTTTGAGTTTCAGCACGACTTCATCAAGGCCTATAATCAAATAGTTAAAAGGCATAAGCAGCCTATTCTCAGCGGTGGTACAGGACTATATATCGAAGCCGTAATGAACGCTTTTCCGATGCAAAAAGTTAGTCCCAACCCTCAGCTAAGGCAAGAGCTGCAGCAATTGACCAATGAAGAACTGACCGCCATGTTGAAGCAATACAGGCCGCTTCACAACACCACCGACACCAACCATCGCGAGCGCCTTATCAGGGCAGTGGAAATAGAGGTGTCTCAGAAAAATAATCCCTCTCAAAAAGAAGGTTTCCCAAAATTCACTCCCTTGGTATTCGGGATACACTTCGAGCGGCAGGAAATCAGGCAACGAATTACCGAAAGGCTCAAACGGCGTCTCGAAACAGGCATGATTGAGGAAATTCAACGTTTGTTGCAAAGCAATATAAAACCAGAACAACTGAAGTTCTACGGACTTGAATACCGGATTTTAACGCAGTACGTAACAGGTGAGATTGGATACGACGAAATGTTCGGAAATCTGAACACGGCCATTCACCAGTTTGCCAAACGCCAGATGACCTGGTTCAGACGCATGGAGCGAAATGGTACAAAAATCATTTGGATCGACGGAAACCTTCCTATTGATGAAAAGGTTGATTTTGTTTTATCGAAAATCCAAGAATAGAAAGTTGTAGCATTTTCAAAATCACTTTTTGTCTTTTTGATTAAATGCATATCGTAAAAATGAGGCTAAAGCCCAAGAATCTCTGCAAATTATTTTCAGTTTGCTAAAGCAAACTGCAATGGATAAAGTTAAAATTACCTCTATTGCTGTAAATTTCTACTGCCTGTTTAGAAAAATGCGGCTAAAGTCACAGAATGTGAACAAATTATCTTCAGTTTGCTAATGCACAATGGAATGGATTAGAAGCAAAAATCAACTTTAGAAGTCAGTTTTAACTTTCAATTTTAAATAATGGACCTAATTTCCCTGAAAATTAATAAATTATCCCCAGTTGCTATAGCAAACCGCAATGGACAAAGAGCAAAAATCATCCATTGCAGTCAGTTTTAACTGACTGAATAAGAAATAAATAATTATTTTTGGCTTTAGCCACATATTTTGCTCATTGAAAGATTAATTTCCTAATAACTTGAGTTTGATTGCTCTCGTTTAGATTATTTTCAACTAATAATTTCAACAGCCCATGACAAGCAAATTATTTTTTTTCCTGAGTTTTATCTTAATCTTGGTGCTTAGTTCTGGTTCCAGGGCAGCACAATTCAAAACCCCATCGCAGGAACGAAATTTTACAGTTCCAACCACCCATCAGGAACTAAAAGAGTTTATCAAAGGCATTTGCTATCAGTCTCCCCATCTTGAATATGAGGTTTTTGGGCAGTCGGTTGAGGGCAGAGAACTTTTTGTTGTAAAAACCACGGCTAAAAAAAATGTACAAAGAAATGAGCGGTTGCGGATTTTTGTTTTTGCGCAGCTGCACGGAAATGAACAAAGCAGCAAAGAGGCGGCATTATTGCTGCTTGCCCGCCTTGCAAATGGCCAATACAACCATTTGCTTGACAAGATGGAGCTTTGGGTAGTGCCTCAGGTGAATCCCGATGGCTCCGAAGTCAATCAAAGGCGCAATGCCGCTAACCTTGACCTCAACCGCGACCATGTATTGTTAAGCTCACCGGAGGTTCTGGCCTTGCACAGGCTTTTTTACGGCTTTTGGCCGCATGTAAATATTGACATTCACGAATACCAGGCCATTACTCAGGTTTGGGAAGAGTTTGGCGGTTTCAAATATTTCGATGTTCAGGTGGGTACATTAACGAACCCCAACATTTCAAGGCGCATCATCGATTACAGCCAGAATCGCGTACTTCCGCATATTGAGAGTAACCTGGTTGAACAGGGATATACTTTTCACGATTACTTAGTGGGGCAGCCACCTCAGGAAGGCCTTTTGCGCTATTCGACCACCAACATAAACGATGGCCGCCAAAGTTTTGGCGTTTTGGGAACCATGTCGTTTATCTACGAAGGAATTAACGGTCGCGATGGTTTTGCCGAGAACCTGGAGCGAAGGACTCTTAGCCAAACCCTGGCGCTAGAAGCCCTAATCGAAAGGGTTGCAAAAGACAGAAGGCAGGTAATCAGGATGGTGAATCAGGAACGACGAAATTTAAAGAGAGGAGATTTAAACCGGGTTGCCGTGCGAGCAGAACATTTCCGGGGCAATAATCCCCTGGAACTTCCCCTTATTTCGGCGCGAACCGGGCTGGACACCATGGCCATTATCGAAAGTTACCATCCGGAGGTGAATGTTTTACTTGAAGTAAATGCACCCAGGGCATACCTTGTGCCCAAATCGGATACTTTGTTGATTGAATTGCTTCAAAAGCACCAGGTAATTTTGGTGGAAACTTTTCCTGATCCTTCTCGGGTTTATCAATACACGATAAATGAGATAGGCTCAACCATTGCAGAATCAAACCCAAATCTGCAACTTACAGTTACAAAAAACAGAATTACCGGAAGCAACTTCGACGATCGATATGTGCTGGTTCCACTTCAACAATTGAAAAGCCTGTTTTTGGTTTTGATTCTGGAGCCTCAATCTCAAATCGGCCTGGTTCAATATCCGGGGTTTCAACATTTGTTGCAAACAGAAAACAGGTTTCCTGTTTTAAGAGCACATTAATTTCGATCACCCCCCCGTTTTTTACAGGGGTGTTGCAAAAATTTCATACTTTTTTTTGCAACACCCCTGTATATTTATTTACATTTGCTTTTTTTATCAAAATCTCAAAACCATGTCGAACAGGTTTCATGCAATGCAAGCTGCCATATCGAGGCCGTTTCCTGAGGCTATGGCGATACCGCCTAAAGTTTCGGAATATTTCGCAACTTTGGTTTTCACCAGAAATACCATGCGCGAATATCTGCCTGAAGATGTATTCAGGCTGTTGACCGAGGCCATTGACAAATCAGGCACCATCGATCCCAAGATTGCCAACCAGGTTGCTTCGGCCATGAAGGCCTGGGCCATAAGCAAAGGCGCAAGCCATTATTCTCACTGGTTTATGCCGCTCAATGGGGCGACTGCCGAAAAGCACGATTCATTCTGGAGCCCGATAGATGCCAACCTTACCCTTGAGCAGTTCGATGGCCGCAGCCTGGTTCAACAGGAACCTGACGCAAGCAGTTTTCCAAGCGGAGGCCTTCGCAACACCTTCGAGGCCAGGGGCTATTCAGCCTGGGATCCTTCGTCGCCGGCATTTATCATGGATGGCACCCTTTGCATCCCAACCATATTTATTGCCTATACGGGAGAGGCGCTCGATTTCAAAACTCCCCTGCTCAAGGCCATGAGCCTGCTCGATCAGGTTGGCGTGGAGGTTTGCCAGTTGTTCGATAAAAACATCACAAGGGTTTACCCTACCTTAGGTTGGGAGCAGGAGTATTTCCTGGTTGATGAAAGGCTGTATTATGCACGCCCCGATTTGGTGATGACAGGACGTACCCTTACAGGCCACATTCCACCACGCGGGCAGCAGCTCGAAGACCATTATTTTGGCTCCATTCCTCCGCGGGTCATGGCATTTATGAAAGAATTTGAGGTCGAAGCATGGAAACTGGGTATACCGGTAAAAACCCGACACAACGAGGTAGCTCCAAATCAATTTGAGCTGGCCCCTGTTTATGAAGAAGCAAATATCGCTATTGACCATAATCAGCTCGTTATGGTGGTAATGGATAGGATTGCCCGGAAGCATCATTTCAGGATACTTTTTCACGAAAAACCCTTTGATGGAGTTAATGGAAGCGGCAAACACAACAACTGGTCGCTGGCTACCAATACCGGCAAGAATCTCTTCAGTCCCGGCCACACCCCAAAAACGAACCTGTTGTTTCTTACTTTTTTTATAAATACCATCAAAGCAGTTCACGAACACGGAGGATTGCTCAGGTCGGTTATTGCCTCGGCAGGTAATGATCACAGACTGGGCGCCAATGAGGCTCCCCCGGCAATCATGTCGGTATTTATCGGAAAATTTCTCACGGAGGTTCTCAACA
This sequence comes from Bacteroidales bacterium, assembly GCA_035477775.1. Taxonomy (GTDB): domain Bacteria; phylum Bacteroidota; class Bacteroidia; order Bacteroidales; family UBA7960; genus UBA7960. The sequence continues at coordinate 20,424 of DATIKH010000151.1, forward strand.
GTTTGGTCAAAAAGGTTAAAAACCGGAAAATGACCCCCGATGAAAAAACTGAATTGAAACTAAATATCGGAAAAATACCGCGAATCATAGTGGATAACACCGACCGCAACCGGACATCGCCCATGGCGTTTACCGGAAATAAATTTGAGTTCAGGGCTGTTGGAGCTTCAGCGAACTGCGGGCCGGCTATGATTACCATCATCACCATGTTGGCCAATCAGCTTAAGCTTTTCAAAGCGGAAGTAGATAGGTTGATGGAGAATAATATCGAAAAGGATGAGGCCATTTTCCGGGTACTCGAAAGGTATGTGCGCGAGTCGGAAAACATCCTGTTCGAAGGCAACGGCTATAGCCAGGAATGGGTTGAAGAGGCTGCCCGCAGGGGATTGCCCAATCATAAAAACACTCCCGAGGCATTGAAGGAATTTATTTCGGAAAAATCGATCAGGCTGTTTTCAGAAAACAACATCTTTTCCGACAAGGAACTGCATGCCCGACACGAAATAAGGCTTGAAAACTATATCAAAGTAAACCAGATCGAATCGCGCTCTCTTGGCGATATTTCAGGAAACCATATTATCCCCGCGGCGATCCGGTATCAGAATATGCTTATAGAAAACCTGAAGGGCCTCAAAGAAGTGCTGCCTCAACCCCTTTTTGAAGAGCATTCGCCAATGCTTATCAATATCCTCTCCAAAACTTCTGAACACATCAGCGCCATCAGGAATCTGGTAACCCAGATGATCAATGACCGAAAAAAAGCCAATGCCATTGAAGACATTGAGCAGAAAGCATTTGAATATTGCTATCAGATCAAGCCCGTCATGGAGGAAATCAGGTATCATATTGATAAGTTGGAAATTCTTGTGGAAGACCAACTGTGGCCATTGCCAAAATACCGCGAATTGATGTTCATAAGGTAAAACTTGCGCCACGTATGGTATAAGTGTATCTCACAAAAAATCAGACCTGCCTTTCGGAATGTGATTCACACAAAGGCAGGTTGTTTTTTGCAGATAAACCATCCTTATCCAATAAATTTGTAAGACTTATTCGAAGGGTTTAGTTTGTTCAAAAAATTAATAATATGAAAAACGTATTGATTACAGGTGGAAGCAGCGGAATAGGGCTTGCCATTGCAGCTAAACTTGTTGAAGCGGGTGGCTGGAAGGTAATTTCGATTAGCCGAAACCCTGAGAAGATTGGCAGGGGATTACAATTGCATCCCAACCTAAAGGATAAGGTCGATTTTCAGATTGCAGATGTTAGCGAAGAAGGTGATTGCGACCGGGTTTTCGAATACCTGAAAGAAAAATACAAAACCCTGCATGGGCTTGTTAATAATGCGGCTCTGCTTACCAGCGGCGGAATTCTCGATCTGGGTTTTGATGAATGGAACAAGAGCCTTAAGGTGAATCTCAGCGGTCCCTTTTACCTGACCCGGAAACTTATGCCACTGCTTATGGCTGCAGCCGATGCCTCGGTTGTGAACATTTCCTCCATTGCATCAAAAACCCCGGGGCGCAGCATTGCGTATTCCGTTTCTAAAGCAGGCCTGGATATGCTTACCGAGTTTCTGGCCGGCGAGTTAGGACCTTTTGGTATTCGTGTGAATGCCATTAATCCTGGTCTGGTGGAAACAAACCTGCACCTCGACTCCAAAGTATTCGACGACACAGAAAAATACTGGTCGATGCTCGAAAAGTCGAAAGCAGATTACCCTGTAGGCCGGATCGGGAAGCCCGAAGATATTGCCCAATTGGCCGAATTCTTGTTATCTGGAAAATCATCGTGGATTACCGGGTCGATTATCCGAATTGATGGCGGGACAAGTGTGTTAAACCAAATCTTGCCACAAAAGAAAAAACCCTTGTAAGGGCATCAATAACTTTGGATCGGCAATAACCTATTTAGTGGTTTGCACTCTAAAAGAAGCCAAAAGGAAAGAAGCTTCAACCAATCACGCTTTTTTTATATTTTTTTAAAAATAGATTGTATTTTTAGAAAAGTTTTTTAATTTTGGACAAACAACTAATTTTAATACAAGCGTTAACGAATTTTTTCGACATAAGCGGCCCTGGCGACGTCTGCAGGCCATGTTTTTTTAAACATATCCTGTAAAACTATCTGGCAGTTTTAAACATTCAACTTGTCGGACAAACTTTTGAATTGGAAAGTAGCCGGATAATTTAAATCTGAAAGGGGAGGTATCAGAGTTAGAGAGATGTCTGTCAGTGGTCGCTTCTTTACAAAAAGGTCAGGTTTCCTGGCCTTTTTTGATATTATGATGCTATAAGACTGGTTTCCTTTTCGAACCGGAAAATCAGCGAGTCGATGGTAGGTATGTCGTTTGTTTTTACGCTGAACAACACCCTGACTAAAGGACCCCTTATTTTGATCAGCTTTACCAGATAACCACCCCCTAAATCGGGACTTACTATCATGCTGTAGTGATTCATAGGACTTTTATTTTCAGGTTGCATACTATAATCTGCCCTTTTTCTTTAAACCCTTGCTTCCTTCGATGTAAATCAAAATCAGGTTGAAATCATTATATAAAAAGAGAATTATCCTTTACCTGACCTAATTTTCATGATTTGTTCTAGTCAAATATAGGCCTATGTTGCTGAAACGAAACAACCAAAAGCACCTAAAGCGCATAGGTGTTTTAGCTTGTTTTTGAAAATTCAGGAAAGAAAATCAGGGTGGTGCCCATTCGGGGAATCAGACACAAAGTTGTTGTAATGCATTGGATGTTAAAGGCTTATTAATAAAGCCGATAACATAGGGATTTTCCATTGCATTGCGGTAGTCATCAGCATCTATTGATGAGGTAAGCATAACGATCTTACACTGTGATTTTATATGGGAATCTAATTGCCTGAACTTTTCTAAAAAATCAAAACCGTCCTGATCGGGCATCCGGATATCGAGGAAAATCATATCTGGAAGTGCTGGGCTATCCTCAGAAAATATTTCTAGAAGGTACCTGATTGCTGCATTAACACTTTTTACCACCATGATCTGCCTGGCAAATTGATTGTTCTCGACCACCTTTTTGTTTATCAAATTGTCAATATCGCTATCGTCCACTAGCAATAGGTGATCTACTTTCATAAAAGTGTAGGTTTTATTCAAGGTATTGATTTGGTAATTCAATTTTGATAGTTGTCCCTATGTTTAACGAAGATTCAACTGTTATGGTTCCATTTATTTTTTCAATTATTTCTTTAACTATGTACAATCCTATACCGCTTCCTGTACTAAACTCATCGCCCCTGAAAAACATTTCGAAAATTTTAGGCATATGGTCTTCAGGGATACCCTTGCCATTATCATGAACCTTAATGCTTGCGCATGTTTGATCCACTGCGATTTCAACTTCTACGTAAGGGCTTTCTTCGCAATGTCTGTGGAACTTGATTCCATTAGCAACAAGATTCTTTAGAATAATTTCGACTCTGCGATAATCGGAGTGAAATGGAAATGGTTGATCGATTTTGAATCGCAAATCTACTTTATTCAAATCGGTCATGTAACTTATGCTGTTTCGGACTTTCTCAAGAATATTGCTGAAATCAATAGGCTTTATGGTAATCTCAGAGCGGGCATTACGAGCATAATCCACTATATCGTGAATGATTTTGTCAAGTTTTGTGATGCTTTCTTTCATCAATTCAACGTGGATTTTCTGAGCTTTTTGACAAGTTTCAGTTTCAAAAAGATTGATGAGACCCAACACCGACATCAGGGGCGCTCTCAACTCGTGAGAAGTACTGTAAACAAAGTTGTCCAGCTCCGAGTTAGTTTTTTGAAGTTCAATATTTTTAAGCGTTAGGATCCTTTCGGTGTTTTTTGAGTAGGTAATATCTGAAAAGTTCAGAAAAAGTAAAAAGCGGTTGCGGATGGCTATTTTACTTACATACACTGCAAAATCCATACATCCGTTACCCGGAATTGTGAAGGTACAGGTAAAACTACATTCGCCAAGGCGGCTTGATTCAATTAGCTTCTCCCTGATAAACAAACATTGATCGGGAATCAACACTTCGAGTGGCTGACCTGTTAGCTCTGATTCATCGTTTCTTCCAAACAGTTTAGCTGCAGCCCGGTTTGCTTCAACAATTCTAAAACTTAAAGGATCGACAAGAAATTGGATAACAGGTGCCTTATGATAAAGGTGCTTGTAGTATTTTTTCTCTTCGCTCGAGATAATCTTCTGCCTGTTGTGGAGCAAAGCGGTTATGATGGATTTCAATTGCTCCAAATCGACTGGTAAATATACAGGCAGATACTTCACATGATACTTTTCAGAGGTCAGGGCAGTGGCCTGGCTTGTATCAGCAAGTACCATAAAAACGGGCAAATGCATTGATGCCCTCTGATGAAAATACTTGTTGATTTTTTGTTTAAAAAAGTCAAAATCCGAAATGATTAATGCAATATTATGGTTGTCAGCATTATACTTAAGTCTTTTCAATAGCCGGCCATCGTCATCATAACTCAACTGGTATTCGCTGCCTAACTGAACAAATTGTTCAATTATGGAGGTATTGCTGGAAATCAGATATATATGGGGTTTGATTTTGGAGGCCAAAACAGAAATGGATTAAAAATCAATAATTTTTTTATTAGAACTTAAATAATGATTGGACTTAATTCTTTTTGCCATGAAGTCCGCACTCTTTTGTGTCAGGGTTCTCCCACCACCATCTTCCTGCCCTAATGTCTTCGTCTGGCAAAACCGCCCTGGTACACGGTTGACACCCAATGCTGGGAAAGCCCTTATTGTGCATCGGATTATATGGGATCTTGAACTCATGAATGAATTGCCATACTTTATCCTGTGTCCAATCCAGCAGCGGGTTAACTTTGATGATCTTCATTTCGGCATCCCATTCAGCATGTTTCATATCGGTGCGCGTGGGCGATTGCTCGCGTCGAAGGCCGGTAATCCATACTTCGTTGCCTTTAAGTGCCCTTCTAAGAGGTAAAATTTTTCGAATTTCACAGCATAACTTACGGTTCTCAATGCTGTGATAAAACAGATTAATTCCCTTGCTATTTACCATTTCTTCAACAGCTTTCTGGTCGGGAAAATAGACTTCCATGCGCATCCCATACCTTGCTTCGGTTTTTTCAATCAGTTCATAAGTTTCCTGAAACAATCGGCCTGTATCCAATGTGAACACACGGGAAGATTTATCTAACTGCATCATCAAATGCGTAATTACCTGATCTTCGGCCCCTAGGCTTGAAGAAAATACAGCTTTTGAGCCATGCCTTTGCAAAACATATTGCAATATTTCCCGGGCTGACAGGCCAGAAAAAACTTCGTTGTATTCTTTTGATTTTAACTCCATTGATTCTTCAATAAAAATATATATACATATAGACAATGTGATTTCGGAAAAGTTAAATCTCGGCAAGCGCAAAAATTTCTTTTACCTGAACCCCTTTCTCAGTTCTTTTTAAGGTGCAGCACTCATTGAAATAGTCGTGCTGGAAAAACAATACGTAATCATGATCAACCGCCCTTTCGAAAAATTCTTCCTTTTCGCGCATGGAAACAAGTGGTTCAATATCAAAAGCAGGAACATAGGGCAAGGGCACATGGTAAACCATTGCGATAAAATCGGTCGTAAAAACGAGCTTCCTGCCCTTGTAATCGATAACAGGAACAACCAATCCGCGGGTATGGCCATTTTTTATTTCGAGCGAAATACCTTCACAAAATGGTTCTTCGGCATGAATAAATTCCAGATGACCACTTTCATATAGTGGCTTAAAATTTTCGGGCAGGTAGGAAGCTTTTTCTCTTGCATTGGGATTCATAGCCCAGTCCCATTGCTCCTTGCTTACATGATAGGTTGCATTCGGAAAAACCGGCAAAAACGTACCAGGCTTGTCACCATTACGAAGAGCTCCACCAACGTGATCAAAATGCAGGTGGGTAAGAATTACGTCGGTTACCTGATCGAAGGTAAAACCAGCGCGTGCAAATGAATTTTCAAGATTATCGGGCCCGAACCTGTGAAAATAGCTAAAAAATTTTTCGCTTTGCTTGTTTCCCATCCCTGTATCGATGAGTATAAGCCGGTTTCCGGTGTCGGCCAGCAAACACCTTGATGATAAATTCACCAGGTTGGATTCGTCGGCTGACAGCTGTTTTTGCCAGATCGATTTGGGTACTACTCCAAAGCAGGCACCTCCATCCATTTTAAAATGCTCTGCAACAATGGGGTATAGATTCATTCAAAGCAGGGATTTCCTTTATTCATCGGCACACAGTAACAATAAACGATGCAAATGTAAAAAACAATATACACAAACTATTTTTTAACAAACGTCTCCTGCATGCCGATTTTGAAAAAACAAAAAAGTAATTTTATGGATTCGACTCAGTAATTATGAAAATACATTTTATTGCCATTGGTGGGAGCGCCATGCACAATCTGGCCATTGCTTTGCACTTGAAAGGTTATTCAATCAGCGGCTCCGACGATGAGATTTATGAGCCTTCGCTCAGCAACTTGCGAAAATATGGTTTATTGCCGGCAACCATGGGCTGGCACCCTGACAAGGTACATAGTGGACTCGATGCCATTATCTTAGGAATGCACGCCAGAGCCGACAATCCTGAGCTGATAAAAGCAAAAGCCTTGGGCGTAAAACTTTTTTCCTATCCCGAGTTTCTCTACGAGCAATCTAAGAATAAAAGAAGGGTGGTGCTGTCAGGGAGCCACGGCAAAACAACCATAACCGCCATTGTCCTGCATGTGCTGAACTACTACAAGTTGAACACCGATTTTATGGTCGGAGCACACCTCGACGGCTTCGAGGTAATGGTAAAACTCAGTCACGATGCCCCCAACATAATCCTCGAAGGAGATGAATATCTGAGTTCGCCGATCGATCCAAGGCCAAAGTTTCATCTTTACAGACCGCATGTAGCGCTTTTGAGCGGCATCGATTGGGATCACATCAATGTGTTTCCAACTTTCGAAAAATACCTCGGGCAGTTCAGGGAGTTTATTCATTTGATTGAAAAGAATGGCACCCTGGTTTATTATTCGGGCGACGAATACTTACGCTTGCTGGTGAAGGAATGTACAAGAAATGACCTGACATTTATCCCTTATGATCTTCCAGAATACCTGATCGAAAATGGGATCACCAGCCTGATAGGAAGTCAAAAAATGGTTCCAATACAGGTGTTTGGCAGGCATAATCTGTTGAACATCAAAGGGTCGCTTGAGGTATGCAAATGTCTCGGAATTGACGAAAATATGTTTTATGAGGCCATCGGCTCCTTTAAAGGTGCCAGGAAACGACTCCAAAAAATGTACGAAAGCCCGAGGCAGATCGTATTTCAGGATTTTGCCCATGCCCCTTCCAAACTACGTGCTACCACCACAGCCGTTAAGGAACAATACCCTTCAAAACCCTTGTATGCTTTTATGGAATTGCATACTTTCAGCAGTTTGAACCAGGCTTTTCTGAATCAATATGCAAGGAGTATGGAAGCTGCCGACAAGGCTGTAGTGTTTTACAGCCCCCACGCACTGAAAATGAAAAAACTACCTGACCTTGCAGCAGAAGCTGTTCGGCAGGCTTTCGACCAGAAAAACCTGGAAGTGATCAATGATCCCATCGAATTCTACGAAATGGTAAAAGGCCTTAAAGGTCACGATGCCTGCTTTCTTTTTATGAGTTCGGGTACTTTTGGAGGCTTCAGCTTAAGCGAATTTGTGGAAAGTTTAAAAAGGGCAGAACAAAATAAATTGGCATCAGATGAGTGAAACTGCTGTAAATCCGGTACTTGATGAGAGTTGGAAGGACTTGCTCAAGGAAGAGTTTGCTGCTGCGTACTTTCAGCAACTCAAATCGTTCCTGATCGAAGAGAAGAAAAAGTTTACGGTGTATCCTCCGGGAAAGTTTATTTTCGCAGCCTTTAATCACACGCCCGTCGAAAAAGTGAAGGTGGTGATTATTGGCCAGGACCCCTATCATGGCCACGGGCAGGCGCACGGTCTTTGTTTCTCTGTTCCAAAGGGCATTCAAATACCTCCATCGCTGGCAAATATCTACAAGGAGTTGAAAAAGGATCTTGGAATCCCCATACCCAGCCATGGCAACCTCGAAAAATGGGCTTCACAAGGTGTGCTACTTCTTAATGCCACCCTAACTGTACGTGCCAATCAGGCCGCCTCGCACCAGAACAAAGGTTGGGAGCGATTTACCGATGCTGTTATCCGAAATCTTTCCGAAAGAAAATCTGGTTTGGTGTTCCTGCTTTGGGGCAATTATGCCATTAGCAAACAAACGATTATTGATACCACGCGTCATCATGTGCTCCAGGCGCCTCACCCCTCACCCCTTTCGGCATCAAGGGGATTTTTCGGGTGCAAACATTTTTCACGGTCAAACGAGCTTTTGCAAGCACAAGGCCTGGAACCTATTGATTGGAACCCTAAAAAATAATGTATCATGAGGCTTCTGACCTCAACCATTTTACTTTCTATTACTTTTTGGTGTTTCGGACAGGGAGCATTTAGGCTTAATATAGAATTCGACGGGAACTTCGAAAAGCCTCCGGCTCGATTTGCCGAAACCCGTTTTTTTCCTGATAGCATCATCATGATGCAAGGTATCGATTCGCTGTTGGCTGCCCTTTTTCGCTTTGGTTACCTGGATGCAGAAAAACAACAGATTAGCGGGCAACTAGAGGCTTTTACAGTGCGGATAAACCAGGGTAGGCTGTACCACTGGGAACTTCGAAACACCAATATCAATCAGGAAGTCCTGAAAGCACAGAGGCTTTTACCTTATTTCAACGGGACTCCCCTGCCCTTTTATCGGTTTAACGAATTAAGAAACTCCATCATTCATTGGTACGAAAACCAGGGGTTTCCATTTGCAAGACTTCACACCGACAGTGTTATAAAGTCGGATGCCCTTCTTAAGGCCACTCTCAGGATTGATCCTTCGTTGCCGATTTTTTTTGAGAACGTAAACCTGAGGGGGAATGTAAATCTGGCCAGGGGGTTTGTAGCCAATCATACAGGAATCGCCGAAGGAACGCCCTACAGCGAGGGGAAAGCCGGGATGGCAGCCATCAGGTTGAGCGAACTTCCATTTGTCCGCATCACCGGTGAACCAACCATTGAATTTACACCTGGTACGGCGCTTGTAACCGTGCCGGTTGCTCGCAGGCCGGCGAACCGCTTCGAGGGCGTCGCCGGTGTAACCAATGATCCCCTTCAGGGGAACCGTATTCAAATCACCGGGCATCTCAACCTTTCGCTCGTAAACCTGCTTGAAAGGGGCGAACAGATCGCCATGAACTGGCAAGGACTAACCCAGGGTACACAAAGATTGATGCTACAGGCAAATTATCCGTTTGTGTTATCTACGCCAATCTCCACCGCCTTGCTTTTTTCGCTCCACAGGCAGGACACAAGTTACATAAACCTGCGACAGAGGCTTGCTCTTACATGGCAGAGCCCACAAAGAATCCGGATTTCCGTTTTTGCCGAGCGTTTGAGTTCTGAACTATTAAGCACAGGCAGGTTGATGGGAACTGCAGCATTGCCTCTCATTGACTCGCGTACTACCCTCTACGGCCTTGAGTCCTCTGTTTCGACGCCCGGATTCTTAGCAGGTCCAATGGACGGAAGCATGGGCAGGGTTTATGTTTCGGCTGGAACCAAGTCAATCAGGAAGAACCCCAATTTGCCCGAAAGTTTCTATCAAAATGTATCCATGCGGCAGCCAAGATATTCTTTTGGAGTATTTGCCGAATCGCGTTTGCCGGTTTCGCAGCTAAGTAGATTGGTATTCAGTTTACAGAGCCAGGGGATCTTTGGCGAGCGGGTTTTTGGGAATGAATGGTTCCGCATTGGAGGTATCGGGAGCCTGAAAGGATTTAATGAAGAATCGATATTGGCTACTTTTTATTCGGTGATTAAGGGCGAGTGGAGGTATTTTACCGGCGAACAATCGTACCTTAGTTTGTTGTTCAATGCTGCATATTATGAGCGTAACCTTACCGGGGAATTTGCAAATGGATGGCCATGGGGCGTTGCAGCAGGCATAAACCTTGAAACCACTCCCGGTATCATAACTGTTTTTTTTGCCATGGGAGAAGGCCCTGAAACACAGTTCTCTTTCCGAAACACAAAAGTGCACATCGGATTCACCAGCCTTTTCTGATTTTTCAGAAATTTGCAAATCAAAAAACATCTACATTTAATAGCACTTAAAACTGTAACCTTGGAGCATTTTATTTTTGGGATTCGTCCTCTTATCGAAGCCTTACAAAACGGTGAAAAACCTGAAAAAGTCCTTCTTCAACAGGGATTGCAAGGCGAAAATTTTCAGGAATTATTTCAATTGATCAGAACCGGGAAGATACCCTTTCAAATGGTTCCGGCAGAAAAACTTAACAGGGTTACAAGAAAGAACCACCAGGGGGTTGTAGCCTATATCTCAACCATCTCTTACGCCAGGCTCCATCAATTGTTGCCGAAAGTTTTTGAGGAGGACGGATTGCCGCTGCTGGTGTTGGTCGATCGGATTACTGATGTGCGAAACCTGGGTGCCATTGCCCGATCGGCAGAATGTTTTGGAGCACATGCCCTGGTTGTTCCCGAAAAGGGCAGCGCACCTGTAAATGCAGATGCAATAAAAACATCTGCCGGGGCTTTATCGAAACTACCGGTTTGCAGGGAACCAAACTTGTTAGAGGCCATTGCTTTTCTTAAAGAAAGCGGGGTAAAAGTGATAGCTGCTACCGAAAAAGCCAATAAAACGATCAACAAGGTTTCGTTAACAGGCCCCGTGGCGATAGTTTTGGGCTCCGAGGATAAAGGCCTCTCCAGGGCTATCCTGACTATGGCCGATGAAATGGTTTCAATTCCCATCACCGGGAGCATTTCATCTTTGAACGTATCGGTGGCTGCCGGTATTTTGCTCTATGAAGCAAGCAGACAAAGAAACCATTAATTTTGTTGTTACCGGCTAATTAAAAAAAACACGAGTCCGCCCTTGTTTTTTATGAAGCAAATTTCGAAACGCTAACATCCATTATTATGACCATAGGAATTGACATTGGAGGAAGCACTACCAAAATTGTAGGCTATCATGAAGGTAAAATAGTCGAACCATTGACTGTTGAAGCAAACGATCCGGTTGCTTCGGCATCAGGTGCCCTGGGGAAGTTTTTAAGCGTCAGCAAGTTTCGTTTAGACCAAATCGATAAGGTGATAATAACCGGGGTGGGAGCTTCATTTATCGGTAACGATTTGTTGGGGCTGCCCGTGAAGAAGATTGAAGAGTTTAAGGCGTTAGGGCATGGCGGATTGTTTCTTTCGGAACTAAAAAAAGCAATTGTGGTAAGTATGGGCACCGGGACAGCCCTGGTAAAAGCAACCGAAAACGGAATTCAGCATTTAGGGGGTACAGGTGTTGGAGGTGGTACCATTCTTGGATTGTCGAAAGCTATGGTAAACCTGAGCAGCTTCGAGACCATAATCGAAACCGCCCGAACGGGTTCTACGCGCAATGTTGATTTAAGCATCAGCGATATTTCTATGGCCGATATAGGAAACCTGCCCAGCGACCTTACAGCTTCAAATTTTGGTAAAATGAATGACCAGGCTTCAAAAAACGATGTTACCCTGAGCATTCTGATTATGGTCTTTCAGGTGGTAGGCATGATGGCCATCTTCGCTGCCAGGGCCGAAAAGGACACCGACATTGTTCTAACCGGAAAACTGGTAAATGTGAATGTTTCGCAAAAAACCTTCAAAACCCTGGGTGAACTCTACAAGGTTACCTTCCATGTTCCAACCCATGCCGAATATTGTACTGCTATTGGTGCTGCTATTTCCGGTATTTAATCGAACTTTTTACGGGCTCATAAGAAATTTATTTCGGCCTTAAAATAATTATTGTCAAAGGCTTAAATATTTTGTTTATTTTTGCAACCAATTCATTAATACCGCTGCATTGATTTTCGCTTTAATGTTGCCCGAAACTCTTCAATTGAACAGCTTCCACAGCCGTTAGGGCTAGATTTAGTGCGCTTAAAACAACCCCATCACATTTATGAAAACAGGAAAAGTAAAATTCTTTAACGAGGTTAAAGGTTTTGGATTTATCAAAGATTTGGAAACGGAAAATGAGTATTTCGTGCATGCAACCGGATTGGTTAACAAAGTTCGTGAAGACGACGAGGTAACCTTCGAGTTGAAAGAAGGCCCCAAGGGTCCTTCGGCAATCAATGTACGCATTGCAAAATAGCGTCCCCGGAACAAAAGAAAGAGACCGTCTCAATAGCAAATTGAGGCGGTTTTTTTTATTTATTTTTTCATGCTTCCCCCGGCCTAAAGGTCGGGGTTAATGAAAGATTTTTTTGCGAATTTCATCCATTGCCCATTCATAGCCCACGGTTGAAACCCATCATTCGCCGCATCTTAACCTTAATACCTTAGTAGAAATAATGCCGCAAGAAATCAACCAACCTAATTAGCTTATTTACCATATAGGCGTCTAATATTTGTATAAGTTGCGGTGCGCAATGCCATTTTGAAATCAAATCCCATAAGGTAATAAGGTTTAGGTTTCTTTGGTAGGTCATTGGCTACTAAGGTAATAAGGTTTTATCGTCTTTGGGCGATCGTTGCAACTACCGACCTAATCGGCAGGGCTAAAGCCCAGTTTGTCATTGTTCATTTCTTCCCCCGACCTAAAGGTCGGGGTTAAAGAAAGATTTTTTTAACCCCGAAGGGGTGAAAGGTTTATAGAATAAGAGCCAGCAACAACCTTACAAACCCCAAAGGGGTGATATAGAGCCTATGTTTGGAGGAATCTTAAATTCGGCCAAACCTTATTACCTTAGTAGAAATAATGCCGCAAGAAATCAACCAACCTTATTAGCTTATTTACCTAATAGGCGTCTAATATTTGTATAAGTTGCGGTGCGCAATGCCATTTTGAAATCAAATCCCATAAGGTAATAAGGTTTAGGTTTTTGGGTAGGTCATTGGCTACTAAGGTAATAAGGTTTTATCGTCTTTGGGCGATCATTGCAACTACCGCCCTAATTGTCAGGGCTAAAGCCCGTAGGTCATGTTTCATGCTTCCCCCGACCTGAAGGTCGGTGTTAATGAAAGATTTTTTTGCGAATTGCCTCCATTGCCCATTCATAGCCCACGGTTTAAACCGTGGGCTATGTGGGAAACCGTGGGCTCTGCGTTAATGGAGGCCCGTTTTGTCATTGTTCATTGCTTCCCCCGACCTAAAGGTCGGGGTTGATGAAAGGTTTTTTTGGTTTTAAACCGGATTTATTTATAAATTTGCACTTTCAAAATAAAAAATATGTCAAAGCTTGTTCGGTATTTCACTATATGCTTCGTTCTTTTTATTCATTTTGGACTCTATGCCCAGGAAAACGGGAAAATTGAGTTTGAGAGAAGGGTATCAAAAG